>NZ_OZ026452.1:0-316326 GCF_964019515.1 Serratia symbiotica (Periphyllus acericola) | reverse complement strand
TGCCTACAGCGCCCTGATGGACGGGCGTCTCGACGCGGTGATCTTCACCGGCGGCATCGGCGAAAACTCCAGTAAAGTGCGTGAACTGACCCTCGGTAAACTGGGCCTATTGTGCTTTGAAATCGATCATGAACGCAATATCGCAGCCCGCTTCGGCAAGTCTGGCACCATCACCAAAGACGGCAGCCGTCTGGCGCTGGTTATCCCGACTAACGAAGAACGGGTCATCGCGCAGGACGCTTTTCGTCTGACCATGTAATGCGTTCAAGTCCTGTCAGCCCAGGCGGACAGGGTTATTTCAGCCTCATGTTAACTGTGAAGAGAACTGTTCTGTGTCACGTACAATAATGTTGATCCCCACTGGCACCAGCGTTGGTTTGACCAGCGTCAGTTTAGGTGTCATTCGTTCTATGGAACAGAAAGGCATTCGCCTGAGCGTGTTCAAACCTATCGCCCAACCCCGTGCTGGAGACGATCTCCTGGATCAAACCACTACCGTCATCCGCAGCCATTCCCCCATCCCAGCGGCCGAACCGCTGCGCATAAGCTATGTTGAACGCTTGCTGAGTGCCAACCAGCAGGATGTTCTGATGGAAGAGCTTGTGGCTCGCTACCACGAGAGCGCCAAAGACGCGGAAGTGGTATTGATCGAAGGGCTGGTGCCAACCCGTAAACACCAGTTCGCCAACGCGTTAAACTACGAAATCGCCAAGACACTGAATGCAGAAATCGTCTTCGTGCTGGCGCTGGGCAACGACTCCCCAACGCAATTGAAAGAACGTATCGAACTGGCACGCAGCAGCTTTGGTGGCAGTAAAAACAAGAACATTACCGGCGTGATCATCAATAAACTTAACGCCCCGGTTGACGAGCAAGGTGACACCCGCCCTGACTTGTCCGAAATCTTTGACGACTCCCCCAAAGCCAGCATTACCCATCTCGATCTTACACAGTTGTTCGCTAACAGCCCGTTACCGGTGCTAGGCTGCGTGCCATGGAGCTTCGACCTGATCGCTACGCGCGCTATCGACATGGCCCGTCACCTGAAGGCACGTGTGATCAACACAGGCGATATAATGACCCGCCGCGTGAAATCCGTGACCTTCTGTGCACGCAGCCTTCCGCACATGCTGGAACACTTGCGCCCGGGTTCCCTGTTAGTCACCTCAGCAGACCATCCCGACGTACTGGTTTCCGCCTGTCTGGCAGCAATGAACGGCGTGGAAATCGGCGCTATTCTGCTCACTGGCGGCTATGCCATCGACGAGCTGATCAAGCAGCTGTGCGAACGCGCCTTTGAAACTGGCCTGCCAGTCTTTATGGTCGATACCAATACCTGGCAAACTTCGCTCAACCTGCAAAGTTTCAACCTCGAAGTGCCGTCTGACGACTATCAGCGCATTGAGAAAGTGCAGAACTATATTGCCAGCCACATCAATGCTGTGTGGATCGAATCGCTGTCCGCTGCCTCCGAGCGCTCACGCCGCCTTTCTCCCCCGGCGTTCCGCTACGAGCTGACCGAACTGGCACGCCAAGCGGGTAAACGCATCGTGCTGCCGGAAGGCGATGAACCACGCACTGTGAAAGCAGCCATCATCTGTGCCGAACGGGGCATTGCAAAATGTGTGCTTCTAGGCAAACCGGACGAGATCCAGCGCGTGGCTACGGCACAAGGCATTGAACTGGGCAAAGGTATCGAGATCGTCGATCCCGTCGCCGTGCGTGAAAACTATGTGCCGCGTTTGGTTGAACTACGTAAAAGCAAGGGCATGACCGAAGTGGTTGCACGTGAGCAGTTGGAAGACAACGTGACGCTCGGCACCCTGATGCTGGATAAGGGCGAAGTCGATGGCTTGGTATCTGGCGCGGTTCACACCACCGCCAACACCATCCGTCCGCCGTTGCAACTGATCAAAACCGCACCAGGCAGCTCGCTGGTATCCTCCGTATTTTTCATGCTGTTGCCTGATCAGGTACTGGTGTACGGCGACTGTGCCATCAACCCAGACCCGACCGCCGAGCAACTATCTGAAATTGCTATTCAGTCAGCGGACTCTGCCGCCGCCTTCGGCATTGAACCGCGCGTAGCGATGATCTCCTACTCCACCGGCAATTCTGGCGCGGGTAGCGATGTGGAGAAAGTCCGCGAAGCGACCCGTTTGGCGCAGGAAAAACGCCCTGATTTGATCATCGACGGCCCGTTGCAATACGATGCTGCCATCATGGCCGATGTAGCGAAATCCAAGGCACCGAATTCACCGGTTGCTGGCCAGGCTACCGTGTTCATCTTCCCGGATCTAAATACTGGCAACACCACTTACAAAGCGGTACAACATTCTGCCGATCTGGTGTCTATCGGGCCAATGTTGCAAGGTATGCGTAAACCGGTGAACGACCTATCGCGTGGTGCATTGGTAGACGATATCGTTTACACCGTGGCGCTGACGGCGATCCAGTCTTCCCAGGCTGACGCTGCGGCCGACAAGGCCCGGTAACCGTAAGGCTATTAGCTAAAAAAACGTCGTTCACTGACCGGCGTTTTCCTTTTCAGCCCGCTCGGCGCAGCAGTGGGTTGGCAGCGTCCAGAATATGCTCGGCGCTCAGGCCGTATTCTTGTTGCAGCAAAACCTAGGTGCCCACCTGGCCGTAACTCTCTTCCCCCCACCCAGCGCATTTGTACTGGGCATTCCTCCGCCAGCGTATCTGCCATCATGATGCCGTTGGCGATCAACGTGATGTCATTCCCATCGCCCAGCAGGTTGCCCTTGCCGATGGTGCATTTCCTACCGCATCTACGGCCTCAGGCACAGGTGATGGGAATTCTGTGGGTTTTCCTGACAGGCCACGCCCGGCCTCTTGATACTGTCGAGAATGACCACCAATGGCCGCTGCTCGCCGCTGCGCATCGGCGAAACTGCATCGCGCAATGCGGCGATGTCGTTACCCTTGGATAGTCTGTGCCTAAAAGCCGAAAGCACGGAATTTGGCGGGTAGGTCAAACGGTTTGATCACGTCGTCCAACAGGACATCCAACTGCTGCTCGTTGTCATCGATAAACAACGTCAGGTTATTCAGGCTTTAATACGCAGGAAGTGAAACAAGATTATGGACTGGCTCTATTGGGTCATTGATCGGCTTTTTATATTCAGCATCACGCGAAGTCAGGCGTTTTCATCTACATCGTGTCGCGGTTTGCCATAGCCCTGTTCGTTGTTGCGCGTCAGCCACAGCGACAGCGCCTTCAGCAAATCCGGCGTGAACTCGTCGCAACGGGCAGTGATCTCTTCCGGCGTCAGCCAGCTCACTTCAGCCACTTCTTCTGCGTGCAACGCAAAAGGCCCGTGCGATACACAACTGAACAGCGCACCCCATACTCGGTACTGCTGTTCTTCAAAGTAAAACAGACCGTGCTCGGCGAAGGGTACACCTAGCTCTTCCTCGGCTTCGCGGCGCGCTGAATCCAGCACATTATCACCGCTCTGCACTACACCACCGGCAGTGGCATCCAACTAACCTGGATAGACGTCCTTGATATAGGTGCGATGCTGCACCAGGATTTTTCCCATACCATTATGCACCACAATATAAGTAGCACGATGGCGCAGCCGTTCAGCCCTCACCTGTTAAATACTGGATTGAGCAATCACCTCGTTTTGCTCGTCGACGATATCAACCCACTCGGTATTTGCAGCCTGAACCTGTTCCGCCATCCTCTAAAACCTTTTATTTTTATGCGCGGTGCATCCGGCGCGCTGGTTAATCAATGCGTGCTTTTCAAAGAGTTTTATTGTGTATAAATTAGTGCGTTAACATCCCCTCGGCGTTGTTGAATAAATCGAACTTTTGGCCGGCACGCGGATCCGATCACTCTCCTTCTGTCAAAATAGCGACATTCCGTGGCCCAGCAAAAGTTCAACATCACCAACTGGAAGGCTTATAACAACGCCATTATCACTCTGGGTTCACTCACTTTCTCGGTGGATGAAACGGTGGTAATGCGAGGCAAAACCTTCTCTATGGCAATCACCAGCGTATTGATGCTGAAACGGATTTTCGGCCTGACACTGCGCGCCTTCCAGGGCTTCGTCGACTCCATTGTCACACTGATCAAAGTGCCGTTGAACTGCCCGGACGATACCTGCATCAGTAAGCGGGCAAAATCCGGCCATGTCCCGTTTAAAACCGCAACGCCGGGTGAAATTGCGCACCTCGTTATCGACTCTAGCGGGCTCAACGTGTTGGGTGAAGGGGAGTAGAAGGTAAAAAAACACGGTCAGGAAATCGGAGCCCGTTATTGGTCAGCAGACTATGCAGAGCGAAATCAAGCGGTGGCGAACCAGCGCGTTACCGGAGACAACACACGGTGGAAAAGTATCACAGGCTACCACCGACGTTCGATAGCGGCAACAGCGAGGTACAGAGTAAAACAGCTATTTGGTGGTCACCTGTCGCTGCGAGATTATGATGGGCAAGTTGCAGAGGCGCTGGCCATGATCTGTGCATTAAACAAGATGACGCTCGCCGGTATGCCTGAAAGATGCCCATTCACGGGACTCTTTATTCCAAATCCGATTTATTCAACAAAGCCTCTGCGCTATGCTGATTCGGTTTCCATGACCATGAGCCACCGCAAGAAGTGACGTCACGCAGTGGGGCAACATAGGCCCATTTGCCGATAACTCTGCTAGTAGGGGTCTTCCCAGCGGGTAAAAAGATCTACTGGCAATGCAATGCCAAACTGATCGATAACCCGATTGACGGTCTGATCAATGATGTCATCCACGCTTTTCGGCAAGTTGTAAAACGCTGGCACCGGCGGCATAATCACCCCACCCATTTCCGCCGCCTGAATCATCAAGCGCAGGTGACCAAGGTGCAGCGGCGTTTCCCGCACGCATAACACCAACGGTCGGCGTTCTTTCAATATCACATCGGCGGCGCGGATTAGCAGGCCATTGCTATAGCTGTTGACGATACCAGACAGGGTTTTGATCGAGCAGGGCAAAATCACCATGCCCAGCGTTTTGAACGAACCGGAGGAGATACTGGCGGCGATGTCGCGTGCATCGTGCACCACATCAGCCAGCGCCTGCACTTCACGCAAGCTCAGCGAGGTTTCCAGCGCCAGTGTCTGTCGCGCCGCATTACTTATCACCAAATGGGTTTCCACTTCCGCGACATCATGTAATGCCTGCAACAGGCGCACGCCGTATATCGCGCCGCTGGCACCGGAAATACCGATGATAAGTCGTTTCATAAAGTAGATCTCTGCTTTGGAAATATAAGCTCAGTCAGACTTTGCCGCAATGTCGAGGGATAAGCAAGCCAGAGAAGGACGATGCACCGCGACGAACGCCGCAGTGCACCAAGATAGCACTTAGTCCTCGTTATGGATTTCCAGATTTTCCGCTTCGCTCTGCCCACATAGCGCTTTAGCATCGTCGTTGCGTAGCGACGACAAATACTCCAGATAGCTCTGGTCAACATCTTTAGTGACATAGATGCCGTCAAACACCGAGCATTCGAACTGGGCGATATCCGGGTTCTCGTCACGCACCGCTTCAATTAGATCAGCCAAATTTTGGAAGATCAAATCGTCAGCACCAATGATCTGGCGTATTTCATCCACTTCACGGCCATGGGCGATCAGTTCGTTCACGCTCGGCATGTCAATGCCGTAAACATTGGGGAAGCGGATTTCTGGCGCGGCGGAGGCCAAGTACACCCGCTTAGCACCGGCATCACGCGCCATCTCAACGATCTGCTCTGAGGTGGTGCCGCGCACGATAGAGTCATCCACTAGCAGCACATTTTTATCACGGAACTCGGCACGGTTGGAGTTTAGCTTACGGCGCACTGACTGGCGACGAACCTGCTGGCCCGGCATGATGAAGGTGCGTCCTACATAGCGGTTTTTTACGAAACCCTGGCGATAAGGTTTGTCCAGGATGCGGGCAATCTCCAGTGCGATGTCGCAAGAGGTTTCCGGGATCGGGATCACCACGTCAATGTCCAGATCTTCCCACTCACTAGCGATTTTCTCGCCCAGCTTCTGCCCCATACGTACGCGGGCGCTGTAGACCGAAATTTTGTCCATAAAGGAGTCAGGACGGGCGAAATAGACATACTCAAACAGGCATAGATGGGTTTTCGGGTTTTCCGCGCACTGACGGGTGAACAATTGACCTTTCTCAGTGATGTAGACGGCCTCACCCGGTGCCACATCGCGCAGAAATTTAAAACCCAGCGTATCCAGCGCCGCGCTTTCAGAAGCCACCATATACTCGTTAAAACCATCTTCAAGCTGGCGTTTGCCCAGCACTAGCGGACGGATGCCGTTCGGGTCGCGGAACGCCAACAAGCCGTGGCCGATGATCATCGCCACACAGGCATAAGCGCCGCGTAGTTGCTGGTGCATGGTGGCCACAGCACTGAAAATATTGTCGGCCCCTAAAGGATAATGCGTGAAATGATCCAGCTCGCTAGCAAGCACGTTCAGCAGGATCTCGGAATCGGAGGTGGTGTTGACGTGGCGGCGACCCCCCTCAAACAGCTTATGACGCAATTCATGGGCGTTAGTCAGGTTGCCATTGTGTGCCAGCGTAATGCCAAACGGTGAGTTCACGTAGAAAGGTTGAGCCTCCGAGGCACTGGAACTTCCAGCCGTTGGGTAACGCACATGGCCAATACCTATGTTGCCCTGTAAACGCTGCATATGACGTGCCTCGAACACATCTTTCACCAAACCGTTTGCTTTACGCAGACGGAACCCGTTTCGGGCATCAATGGTGACGATGCCTGCAGCATCTTGACCACGGTGCTGGAGCACCGTCAGCGCATCATAAATCGACTGGTTAACCGGTGTAAAACCGGCGATACCGACAATACCGCACATGCTGTTTTTTCCTCTAAGCCGCTACCGCCCCGGTAAATGGGCCGGTAAGAAACTCGACGTGCTTTGCAGGTAGTCAAAGAACCACCTGATGATATAACTAAATTGAGGGATAAGCTGCGACTGTTTCCAATCTGTGCTTTGCGATAAGCAGGTAAAGGTATCCAGGAAGAACAGGATCGCTGCAACGATCAGCACGCCACGCAGTGCGCCGAAACAGATGCCCAACACCCGGTCAGTACCTGATAACCTAGTTTTCTCTACCAGCGAGCTAATCACATAGTTACCCATTGCACAAATGATCAGCGTCGCGATAAACAAAATGACGATCGCGATACCGTTTCGCACCAGTTCATCTTCAAAACGAGTGAGGTAAACCGCAAGGTAAGAGTAGAAATGGCTGGCAACGAAAAACGTACATCCCCATGTTAGCAGTGATAATGCTTCGAGAACAAACCCTCGGATCAGGCTCACCAGAGCCGAAAATCCAATCAGCGCTATAATGACGTAATCAATCCAGACCATGAACTATCCCAATGATGAATCGCCCTTGCTCCCTTTAGCTTTCCAGCGGCAGCCCTCAACTTACTCCCCGCCCCAGCGCCAGGGAACTGTTTAGTGACTACCTTGAGGCAACTTGAAATCTATCAGGCGCATTCAATTTGCGGCGAATTCTAACAGAAAAAGAAAACGTTTTCGTAGGGAATTTCCCGCCACGTTATAAATAAAAATAGTCTATAAGGGCGTGTTCTAGCACCGCATTAAGAGAATACTGTTAAACCACGAACCGCTCGATCACCATGCAACTTCTCGGCGGACGCTCCCACTTCGCCTGCCAAAACCAACTCGTTAGAGATCGGGCATATTGATACGCTCATTTTTTAAGGGTTTCGACAATGTCAAGCTATTCTATGTCAGCCGTCACGCCTTTCACGCCCTCAGCGTCTTTCACCCTATAACTTAAGCCGCCTTCAAATGCCCGCCAGCTGTGCTCGCGGGCAATGGCGGGACATCGACTAACGCACGCTATACGGCTTTACCAGCCCACTTAACCCGCTGATTGCATTCAGCGCCGACAAAGAAGACTGTAGCTTTTGCTTCGAGGAATCTGGGCCAACGTAAATACGCGTGAGTTGCCCCTGAACCAGTGTCGATGGCACGGTAAAGACGCGATAGCCAGACAAACGCAGCGAAGTGACGATCTCGTCCACCCTGGAAGTATTTTTCAGCGCACCGAGTTGCACAACATAAGCTTGTCCAACCGGGGCCTGCTCTTTCACCGATTTCTGCACAGAAGCAGGTTTAGGTTTCGGCATTAGGTCAGGTTTCACCCCTGGTTTCACATCGACCGGTGTCGGCGGTGGCGTGTTTTGGTGCCCCGCCTGCTGAACCTCTGCCTCAGGGGCTACCTGATGTTCAACTAAAGCCTCTGCCCCCTCTGGTGGCTGCGCGAGCAACGGCTGAGTGACTGGCAGCAGCATGGTGTTTTCTTCCACTTCTCCCGGCTTTGGCACCAATGGGATCGCCTCGAACTCATCCTCATAATATTTTTTTTTGCCATCCAACAGCCCTGGCAGGATGATGACACCCAGCGCGACCAAAATTACGGTGCCAACCAGTCGGTTCTGAAATTTACTTGCCACTCACACTCCTCGCCTCTCGTCTAATGCCACCATTACCTGTGCCACGGTATAGAACGATCCACAGACGATAACAATATCTTGTTTATCAGCATCCTGCATAGCCTGCCGCCAAGCGGTTTCAACATCGATAAACTGGCGCGGATGCATCAAATGCTGTGCCAGCAATTCAGCGCGAGCACCGCGCGGCTCGTCAAGCGGCGCGCAATACCATTCATCCACCTGCGCGCGCAGGCAGGCCAACGTGTCGGCGATGTCTTTGTCCGACAGCATAGCGACCACAGCACGCACCTTGCCGCCGTTGCGCGGCAGCTTCGCCAGACGTCCAGCCAGATAGCTAGCAGCGTGCGGGTTATGCGCCACATCAAGGATCAGTCTGGGCTCTTGGCACACAAGTTGAAAACGGCCAGGCAGCATCGCCTGCTGTAGCCCGGCATGGATTGCCCGATGGTCGATGTCCAGCGAGGAATAGCTCAGCGTCGCCAGTGCGGTAGCGGCATTGACCAGCGGCACATTCGGCATTGGCAAACCAGCCAGCAGCGTTTTGCCACCTTGCCACTGCCAGTGCTCGCCTTGTTCACTATAACTCCAGGCCACCCCGTTGCGGTAAAGTGGTGCGCCCAGTGCCTCGGCCACCTGCTGGATACTCGCTGGCATGTCCGCTTCGCCCACCACGACCGGTTTGCCACTACGGAAAATACCTGCCTTCTCGCTGCCGATACTTTCCCGGTCGTTGCCCAACCAATCAGTATGCTCCAACGCAATGCTGGTGATCACCGCCACGCTCGGTTCGACGATATTAGTGGCGTCCAAGCGCCCACCCAGACCGACCTCAAGGATCACCACATCCAGCCGTGCCTGCTTAAACAGATGCAATGCAGACAGAGTACCAAATTCAAAATAGGTCAGTGAGGTTTCGCTACGACCGTTCTCAATAGCAGCAAAGGAGTGGCTAAATTCCGCCTCGTTCAGTTCTTCACCCAGGATGCGTACCCGCTCGGTATAGCGCACCAGATGCGGCGAACTGTAAACGCCAACACGTAGGCCAGCGGCCAACAGTATGGCTTCTAGTGTGCGACAGGTGGTACCCTTGCCGTTGGTGCCAGCAACGGTGAATACCGTTGCTGCGGGAGTCAATAACTCAAGATGCGCCGCAACGCGTTGCACACGTTCCAAGCCGAGTTCGATCGCCTGGCCGTGCAGATGTTCCAGATAGTAAAGCCACTCGTTCAATGGCGATGTGGCTTGGGGAATTGGGTGGTTTTGCATGAGTGCCATCGCTGGACTTGGTTCATTAATTCTCAGGCCCCCTACACTGGCCTGAACCCTTGCGGGGTCTCTGCCTGCACCTCAGGCGTCGGTCTGATTTTCCTGGGCGATGACGAGCGCTTCCTCATGAAAATGTGGCTGCGGTTGGTTGGTCAGCTTGGAAAGAATGCTAGCCAGGGTTCGGCGCATTTCTGGCCGACGAACGATCATATCAATCGCGCCTTTTTCGATCAAAAATTCGCTGCGCTGGAAACCAGGCGGTAGTTTTTCACGCACTGTTTGCTCGATAACGCGTGGGCCAGCGAAGCCGATCAGCGCCTTCGGCTCGGCGATGTTGATGTCGCCAAGCATCGCCAGACTGGCAGAAACCCCCCCCATCGTCGGATCAGTAAGCACGGAGATGAAAGGTATACCACATTCCTGTATTTTGGCCAGCGCCGCGCTGGTTTTCGCCATCTGCATTAGCGACATCAGTGCTTCCTGCATGCGCGCACCACCGCTGGCGGAAAAGCAGACCAGCGGGCAGTGGTCTTCCAGTGCTTGCTCGGCTGCTCGCACAAAACGTGCACCAACCACAGACGACATAGAACCACCGATAAAGGCAAATTCAAAAGCAGCGGCCACGATCGGCATGCCGTACAACGTGCCTTTCATCACCACTAATGCATCTTTTTCACCAGTCGCTTTCTGCGCAGCGACCAAACGATCTTTGTACTTTTTAGAATCTTTGAACTTCAGAATGTCAGTCGGCTCCAGTTCGCCGCCTAATTCCACTTCGCTGCCTTTATCCAGCAGGGTGTGCAGACGCATACGCGATGTCATGCGCATGTGGTGGTCACACTGAGGGCACACTTCCAGATTACGCTCAAGCTCGGCGCGATAGAGAACCTGGCCGCAGCTATCGCATTTGGTCCAGACCCCTTCAGGAATGCTCGCTTTACGGGTTTGTGTAATATTGCTTTTGTTAAGAATTCGTTCAATCCAGCTCATCGATAACCTTTCTGCTTGAACCTGGCAAACGCCAGTCCGCTGTCTATGCCCCCCAGAAGAAACCTCAGGGTTTCTCGCAAGCACAGACCATAAATATCGCTCATTAAACACCATATCAGCTCAACACTGTGGATAAAAAACTGGTCGAACCGAGCCTAACCGAAAGGCTAGGCGACGTTTTTACTTTTTTCTGGCGGGTGGCCCCGCCAGATCTCAATGATACCCGGTAGAATTGAAATAATTATGATAGCCATGATGAACAGTTTCAGGTTTTCCTGCACCACTGGCAAACCGCCGAAAAATAGCCAGCATAAATGAATAGCAATACCCAAACCAGTGCGCCCACGACGTTATAGACAACAAAGTGGCGGTAGGCCATATGCCCCATACCAGCGACGAACGGTGCAAAAGTACGTAAGATCGGCACGAATCGCGCCAAGATAATCATTTTTCCACCGTATTTCTCATAAAATATATGCGTTTTGTCCAGATAGCTGCGACGGAAAATCTTCGAGTCTGGGTGGCTGATCAGTTTTTCACCAAACAGTCGGCCGAGGGTATAATTGACCGCATCGCCAATAATCGCCGCCGCTACCATCAGTACCACCATGGTATGCACATTAAGATCATTGGTCGGTAATGCCGCCAGCGCGCCGGCAACAAAGAGCAGAGAATCCCCCGGCAGGAAAGGCGTCACCACAGCGTTTAATCGTCAGGTATAAGCAGCGGCCCCAGCGGTGACCGTGGGAGAGCAAAATGCTCAGGATAATCGACTGAGACCAAATATAGACCTTCGGCTCGGGCCGTCGCTGCCGCCAGATTGCGATCCCTCAACGCCAACAGCTCGGCCAGCCAGTTCTCAGCCCGCTTGCCGCAACCAATTTCCATAAGGCTGCCGACAATATTGCGCACCATATGATGCACGAAGGCATTCGCCTTGATATCCACCACAATATATTCGCCTTGGCGCGTGACCTTGATATATTTTACATTGCGCCACGGCGTACGTGATTGGCATTGCGCGGCGCGAAATGAAGTAAAATCGTTCTCACCCAGCAGCGCCTGCGCGGCGCGATGCATCCGAACGGCGTCCAATGGATGGTAAATATGGGTCACTCCTTGCTGCAATATTGCCGGACGGTTACGATGATTGTAGATGATATAGCGATAGCGGCGTGCGGTAGCGCTGAAACGCGCATGAAAATCGTCGGCGACAGCGCTTACCCAGCGCACAGCAATATCCGGCGGTAGATGGGTGTTCACTCCCATAGCCCAAGCGGCGTCCTTGCGCGGGGCGCTGGTTTCAAAATGCACCACCTGCCCGGTAGCATGTACTCCAGCGTCAGTACGCCCGGCGCACAACACGTTGATCGGTGCATCCGCGACCTTGCTCAACGCCTGTTCCAGGCAGCCCTGTACACTATCCACCTCCTGTTGCTGCTGCCAGCCGTAATAACGGCTGCCGTCATATTCAATGCCCAGTGCAATCTTTTGTGTCGGTTGGACGGGCAAAGCAACCTCAGACATCAGAACATCTGCTCCTGCACCAGAAATTCTGCCGTTTCGATAGCCATCAACGCCCCGCCGAAACGCATATTGTCCGATACCGACCAGAATTGTAACAGCGCTGGAATACCGTGATCTTTACGCAGGTAACCAATGCTTAACGCATCGCTGCCAGATGCTTCGGTCACTTGAGTCGGATAATTATCTTCCTCACTCAGTTCAATGTCTTCGGCCTGCGGCAACTCACTGCGCGCTTCTTCTGCGGAAATTGGGCGTATGGCTTCCAGATGCACCACCTGCACATGGCCGTAAAATACCGGCGACTGAACGCAGCTCACCGAGATCGGCAATCCCACATCCCGCAACACTTTGCGCAGCTGATCGACGAGTAAGCGTTCTTCGCACACGCTGCCTTGTTCATCAGCCAGGAGCGGCAACAGGTTAAACGCCAATTGTTTGGCGAACACGTTAGGTTCGGCCGGAATACCGTTAAGCAAACGCGCGCTCTGAGCAGCAAGATCATCCACTGCCACTTTGCCGTGCACCGAGGCTGACATCAATGTCATCACGTGTAGGCGAGAAATCCCCGCTTGTTCGGTTAGTGGTGTGATCGCCCTCAGCAATTGACTGACCATGCTATCAGCGATGGCAATGATATTGCGGTTACGATATTCGGCCAACACCTGCGGGTTGACGCCTGGCACCACCAGCGGTACGTCCGGCTCCAAAGCGAACAGGCCGCTGGTGTCGATCACGAAACAGACCATATTGGTAGCCTCTTGCGCATAGCGGGCCGAGGCTTAGCTACCGGCGACAAAGAACGCTAGCTGTGCCTGCGACCAATCGAACTTCTCCACGTTTTGCACCAGAATGGACTGACCGTTGAAGCGCACGATCGCATCGGCGCCACTAACACTTGCCAAGGGATGAAGCTTACCTACCGGAAACTGGCGTTCCTGCAACAATTCCAACAACGCTTCACCCACCGCGTCAGTAGCGCCAAGCAGAGCGATGTTCCAGCCGTCAGACATTGGGTTTTCTCCTGAGTATTGCATTTAAAAGCAAATGAGTTGTCTTGTCACCGCCCGATAATCTTTGCCGCTTACTCTTAGCTTAGCTGTGTCCAGCGATTAATTGTGGCCCCCTGGTTGCCCGAAAAGCGGGTAATCAAGCGGAGGGGGGAGTTCAAGCCCGACAACCCGGAATAGCGATTTTTCGGGCGCGGCCAGTAGAGCTGGGGCCATTTGACGTACTGTTTATTTGGCGCAGCAAACCTCGCAACCCGCGCCTTGCGGCATATTCGAAAGCCCGCCAACGGCGCTCACGGGCAAGGGCCTGACACGGACTACCATGGCGGCGATAACATAAGACAACCGGCGTTGTTGAATAAATCGAACTTTTGGCCGGCACGCGGATCGGATCACTCACTTTCTGGGTGGATGAAACGGCACTTCACGCTTGGTACTGCGAGGCCAAACCTTCTCTGCGTGGTCGCCCACCACATTATTCCGATATGGCAATCACCAGCGTATTGATGCTGAAACGGATTTTCGGCCTAACACTTCGCGCCCTCCAGGGCTTCGTCGACTCCATTGTCACACTGATCAAAGTGCCGTTGAACTACCCGGACGACACCTGCATCAGTAAGCGGGCGAAGTCCGGCCATGTCCCGTTTAAAACCCCAACGCCAGGTGAAATTGCGCACCTCGTTATCGACTCTACCGGGCTCAACGTGTTGGGTGAAGCGGAGTGGAAGGTAAAAAAACACGGTCAGGGGAAAAATATCATAGGCTACCACCGACGTTCGATAGCGGCAATAGCGAGGTACAGAGTAAAACAGCTATTTGGTGGTCACCTGTCGCTGCGAGATTATGATGGGCAAGTTGCAGAGGCGCTGGCCATGATCTGTGCATTAAACAAGATGACGCTCGCCGGTATGCCTGAAAGATGCCCATTCACGGGACTCTTTATTCCAAATCCGATTTATTCAACCAAGCCTATTCATTCCTCAAAGTTATGCCAATTACCTGGCTGATGTTATGTCTCCACTTGACTATTATCCAGTATGATTAAATGATCTTAATCAAAAAAATGTAAAAATAATATTACCTCAATCCCCTATCCAGAAAAATTACCTGCCATCGTCCGAGGACAAGTTTTTGGTACTGACGCTCGCTCTAAGTGCTTCCGCCGGACATGATTTAGTGGCACACTATAATTTGCGGTAAAGCGTCGGAGAACGCAGTGAGAATTGTGGTTGATGAAAATATGCCCTATGTGGCTGAGCTGTTCAGTCGCCTGGGCGATGTACAGGTGGTGCCAGGTCGTCCGATCCCGCGTGATGCGCTGGCGGACGCCCAGGCACTGATGGTGCGTTCGGTTACCCAGGTGAATGCAGAATTGCTGGCTAGTAGCCGCGTTAGTTTTGTCGGCACCGCCACCGCCGGCACCGACCACATTGATGAAGCTTGGCTTCAGCAGCAAGGCATAGGTTTTTCCGCCGCACCAGGCTGCAATGCTATCGCGGTGGTTGAGTATGTATTTTCCGCTTTACTGGTGCTTGCTGAACGTGATGGTTTCCAACTGCGTGATAAAACCATCGGTATCGTCGGCGTGGGTAACGTTGGCTCGCGTCTGGATGCGCGCCTGAAAGCATTGGGCGTTCGTACGCTATTGTGTGATCCACCGCGCGCAGTGCGCGGTGACGTGGGGGAGTTTTTGCCGCTGGAGAAGCTGGTGGCAGAAGCCGATGTCCTTACTTTCCATACGCCGCTGAATAAGTCTGGCCCTTACACCTCGTGGCATCTGGCTGATGCCGATTTGCTAGCAGCACTACCGGACAACCGTATTCTGATAAATGCCTGCCGTGGCGCGGTGGTCGACAACGCAGCGCTGTTGCAGGCGTTGGAAAAGGGCAAAAAGCTGAGCACGGTGCTAGACGTCTGGGAGCCGGAGCCGGATCTTTCCCCGCCGTTGCTGGCACAAGTGGACATCGGCACCGCGCATATCGCGGGCTATACCCTGGAGGGCAAAGCGCGCGGCACCACGCAAGTATTTAAGGCCTACAGCTGTTATCTTGGGCAGCCACAACAGATTGCATGGGCCTCACTGCTGCCGATAGCAGAATTCTGCTATATCCAACTCAATGGGGTGTTGGATGAAGGCAAATTAAAACGATTGATTCACTTGGTGTATGATGTGCGCCGTGATGACACGCTGCTGCGCAATGTCTCCGGGCTGACGGGTGAATTTGATCGCCTGCGCAAACACTATCAGGAGCGCCGCGAATGGTCTTCGCTGCGCGTTCAGTGCCATGACAGTGCCAGCGCGGAGTTGCTGCTTGAGCTGGGTTTCAAGGTCCTGTAAATATTCCGTAAAGTTGTCTTGGCTTTGTTGAATAAATCGGATGTGGAATAAAGAGTCCCGTGAATGGGCATCTTTCAGGCAAGGCGTACACTTTCTGGCATACCGGCGAGCGGCATCTTGTTTAATGCACAGATCATGGCCAGCGCCTCTGCAACTTGCCCATCATAATCTCGCAGCGACAGGTGACCACCAAATAGCTGTTTTACTCTGTACCTCGCTGTTGCCGCTATCGAACGTCGGTGGTAGCCTGTGATACTTTTCCACCGTGTGTTGTCTCTGGTAACGCGCTGGTTCGCCACCGCTTGATTTCGCTCTGCATAGTCTGCCGACCAATAACGGGCTCCGCTGCTGGGCGGTACTAACGCCCTGAGCCTCTTGCGCCTTAACTCATCATCACACACTCGCGTATCCTAAGCCCGATCCGCCGAGGCGACTTTGATTTTAAGGTCAGCACAGATGACCTCATGTGTTTCTGTATCTACAGCCAAATGCAGTTTTCGCCAGATCCGCCGTTTTTCCTGACCATATTTTTTTGCCATCCACTCGCCTTCACCCAACACGTTGAGCCCGCTAGAGTCGATAACGAGGTGCGCAATTTCACCCGGCGTTGGGGTTTTAAACGGGACATGGCCGGACTTCGCCCGCTTACTGATGCAGGTGTCGTCCGGGTAGTTCAACGGCACTTTGATCAGTGTGACAATGGAGTCGACGAAGCCCTGGAGGGCGCGAAGTGTCAGGCCGAAAATACGTTTCAGCATCAATACGCTGGTGATTGCCATATCGGAATAATGTGGTGGGCGACCACGCAGAGAAGGTTTTGCCTCGCAGTACCAGGCGTGAAGTGCCGTTTCATCCCCCCAGCAAGTGAGTAAACCCCGAGTGGTAAGGGCGTTGTTGTAAGCCTTCCAGTTGGCGATGTTGAACTTTTGCTGGGAACGGAATGTCGCTATTTTGACAGAAGGAGAGTGATCGGATCCGCGTGCCGGCCAAAAGTTCGATTTATTCAACAACGCCCGTCAGATGTTGCGCTTTCCCTGTCAAAACTGGCTGCAACAATGTACGCCTAGTACGGTATTTTAAACTGTTGCCATGGTGAAAGCGAATATTGGTATAAAGGTGACGTTTTGCGGTCTTTTTACTTGACTCTACTTCGCTACAACGTTAATATAAATATACTATGAAAAAGGTAAAATTACCTCTGACCATCGATGCAGTACGTACCGCTCAGAAACGCATGGACTGTGTAGGTGCCTATGCGCCCGAGCAGGTTGCGCGTGTCGCCGACTCTGTGGTCTAGTGTGGATAGTGATGTCGAGGGAGTGTTGTCGTTTGATTGATATCGATAACCAACGCCTCGCGGTGATAACAGGGTAGGCGAACCTTCCAGGTAAGCTTGATGTTCCAGCGCTGTGGTATCCCATTTGCACACCGTGTTCACACAACATATTGTTTTAGCCCGGTCATCAATGATGAACAGGCTGAAGCATTACCGGAAAGCTACGAACCGATCGAAGTTGACGAATTTGGCGAAGCCGATCTGTTGGCAATGATTGAAGATGAAATTATTCTCTCACTGCCTGTGGTTCCGCTACATGAATCTGAACACTGTGAAGTGTACGAAGCTGAGAGAGTATTTGGTAAACTGCCTATATGAGGTGGAAAAACAAAATCCGTTTGCCGTACTAGCCAGCTTAAAGCGTAAGTAATTGAGGAGTAAGGTCTATGGCCGTACAACAGAATAAACCAACCCGTTCTAAACGTGGCATGCGCCGTTCACACGATGCACTGACTACCGCCACCTTGTCTGTCGATGCAACTTCTGGTGAGACTCATCGTCGTCATCACATCACTGCCGACGGCTTCTACCGTGGTCGCAAGGTTATCGGCTAAGCTAAAGTAGCAGTACCTTGACTCGTCTAACCATGGCGTTAGATACAATGGGCGGGGACTTTGGTCCCCGCGTTACAGTGCCCGCCGCATTGCAGGTACTGGCCTCTAATTTACAGCTTCACCTTCTACTAGTCGGCAATCCCGACGCCCTCTCCTCATTGCTTTCCAAAGCTGATCCGGTTCTTCTGGCGCGATTGCAAGTCATACCCGCTGAGTCAGTGATTGCTGATGATGCTAAACCTTCACAAGCGATACGTGCCAGCCGTGGTACATCAATGCGTATCGCGTTAGAGCTGATTAACGACGGCAAAGTGCAGGGCTGTATCAGTGCGGGCAACACCGGGGTGCTAATGGGACTAGCGAAGTTGTTGATCAAGCCGCTGGAGGGCATTAAGCGTCCGGCGTTAATGACAGTGATACCTAACCAATTGCGCAGTAAAACTGTGGTGCTGGATTTGGGGGCCAACATCGAATGCGATAGCACTATGCTGGTGCAGTTCGCGGTGATGGGGGCAGTGATGGCGGAAGAAGTCGTTGGTATCGCGCAACCCCGTGTAGCGTTGCTGAATATTGGTGAAGAAGAAACTAAAGGTCTGGATCATATCCGTGCCGCTGCCGCCATATTAAAGAATACGCCGACAATTAATTATATTGGTTATCTTGAAGGGAACGATCTGCTCACCGGTAAAACAGATGTGATGATCTGCGATGGCTTTGTGGGTAACGTTACTCTGAAAACCATGGAAGGAGTAGTAAGAGTATTCTTATCACTGCTGAAATCATCTAAAGAGGGTGGCAAGCAAACGTGGTGGTTAAAATTGTTGAGCCGTTGGTTGCAAGCATGGGTGGTAAAGCGGTTCGGCCACCTGAACCCCGACCAGTATAATGGCGCATGTCTGTTAGGATTGCGCAACACCGTAATTAAAAGCCACGGCGCTGCGAACCTTCACGCGTTTGCAGCCGCAATCGAACAGGCTGTGCAGGCGGTGCAGCGGCAAGTCCCTGAAAGGATTGCTGCGCGCCTTGAAGCTGTATTACCTAAGAGTGACTG
The DNA here is from genome assembly GCF_964019515.1 of Serratia symbiotica (Periphyllus acericola). Taxonomy (NCBI): domain Bacteria; kingdom Pseudomonadati; phylum Pseudomonadota; class Gammaproteobacteria; order Enterobacterales; family Yersiniaceae; genus Serratia; species Serratia symbiotica. The sequence goes on along the minus strand of NZ_OZ026452.1, from coordinate 297,722 downwards.
ATCGTACATGTATACAAAGATTCTCGGTACGGGGAGTTATTTACCCGTAAAAGTGCGCACCAATGCTGATCTGGAAAAAATGGTGGATACCTCTGACGAGTGGATCGTAACGCGCACCGGTATTCGTGAGCGGCGTATCGCCGCCGCTGATGAAACCGTAGTGACGATGGGTTTCCAAGCGGCTGAAGAAGCGCTGGAAATGGCGGGTGTAGCGAAAGAGGACATCGGACTGATCGTGGTGGCGACTACCACCTCAACCTACGCATTTCCTAGTGCCGCTTGCCTGATACAGCAAATGCTAGGCATCAAGGCGTGCGCCGCGTTCGATCTGGCAGCAGCTTGTGCTGGCTTTACCTACGCGCTCAGCGTGGCCGATCAATACGTGAAAAATGGCGCAGTGAAGCATGTGCTGGTGATTGGCGCAGATGTTCTGTCACAGACATTAAACTCTGAAGATCGTGGTACCCTTATCCTGTTTGGTGATGGTGCGGGTGCAGTGCTACTGGGCCCATCTGAAAAGCAGGGCATCATGTCAACCCACCTGCATGCCGATGGCAGCTATAGCAGCCTGCTGACCTTGCCGTTTAAAGATCGTCAGGATCAGGACAAACCGGCCTATGTCACCATGACGGGTAACGAAGTATTTAAGGTTGCGGTTAACGAACTGTCAAATATTGTCGATGAGACGTTACAGGCCAATAATCTGGAACGCAGTGCGCTAGACTGGCTTGTGCCACATCAGGCCAACCTACGCATTATCAATGCTACGGCAAAAAAACTGGACATGAGCATGGATAAGGTGGTGGTGACGCTAGAGCATCATGGCAACACCAGTGCTGCTTCAGTTCCGATAGCATTGGATGTAGCAGTGCGCGATGGGCGAATTCAGCGTGGCCATTTGCTACTATTGGAAGCCTTTGGTAGCGGCTTTACTTGGGGGTCGGCGTTGGTTCGATTCTGATTTGAAAGGAATAAAAGAAAAAATGACGCAATTTGCTTTTGTTTTCCCAGGCCAGGGGTCACAGAGCCTTGGCATGTTAGCCGAGTTGGCTGCACAATTTCCGATGGTTGAAGAAACCTTCGGCGAAGCCTCGGCTGCTCTGGGGTACGACTTGTGGCAATTGGTGCAGCAAGGCCCAGCGGAGGCACTGAACCAAACCTGGCACACACAGCCAGCATTACTGGCAGCCTCGGTGGCGATCTTCCGCATCTGGCAGCAGCAAGGTGGTAAAGTGCCAATGCTGATGGCTGGCCACAGCCTGGGTGAGTACTCAGCGCTGGTCTGCGCTGGCGTGTTGGATTTTAAGGCGGCGATCCGTCTGGTGGAACTGCGTGGTAAGTTGATGCAGGAAGCGGTGCCAGATGGCACTGGCGCTATGTACGCTATCATAGGTCTAGACAACGCAGCGATCGCTCGAGCCTGCGAAGCATCCGCTCAGGGGCAGGTAGTTTCCCCGGTCAACTTTAACTCGCCAGGCCAGATGGTGATCGCTGGCTACAAAGAAGCGGTTGAGCGTGCAGGTGTCGCCTGTAAAGCTGCTGGAGCCAAACGTGTGCTGCCGCTGCCTGTGAGCGTGCCATCACACTGTGCGCTGATGATGCCAGCGGCCAATAAGCTGGCGGTGGCGCTGCATCATGTCGCCTTCAACGTCCCACGTGTGCCAGTAGTGAATAATGTTGATGTACGCATCGAGAACGATCCTGAAGCGATCCATGGTGCGCTGGTGCGCCAACTTTACAGCCCGGTGCGCTGGAGTGAGAGCGTAAAATTTATCGCATCACAGGGAGTGACTCTACTGCTTGAAGCTGGCCCTGGTAAGGTGCTGAGCGGTCTGACTAAACGTATTGTTGACATCCTGCCAGCAGCGGCGATAAACGACCCCGCCAGTCTGTCAGCGGCGCTTGAACAATAATGAGGAACATGATGAATTTCGACGGTAAAGTTGTTCTGGTCACTGGTGCAAGTCGTGGTATTGGCCGGGCTATTGCAGAAATGTTTGTGGCACGCTGTGCCAAAGTGATCGGTACAGCGACCAGTGAAGGCGGTGCTGATGCTATCAGCAGCTATTTAGGGGCAAACGGCAAAGGGTTGATGTTGAACGTGGTTGATACGCAGTCTATCGATAGCGTGCTGGCCGCTATTTATGCTGAATTTGGCGAAATCGATATTTTAGTGAATAATGCCGGTATTACGCGCGATAGTTTGCTAATGCGCATGAGAGACGATGAATGGCAGGATATAATAAACACGAATCTGACTTCAGTATTCCGCCTATCAAAAGCGGTAATGAGAGCTATGATGAAAAAGCGGTTTGGCCGTGTTATCACTATAGGATCCGTTGTTGGCAGCATGGGGCATGCAGGGCAAGCTAATTACGCGGCGGCAAAAGCTGGTTTGATCGGTTTTAGCAAGTCTTTAGCACGTGAAGTCGCATCACGAGGTATTACCGTTAACGTCGTGGCTCCTGGCTTTATTGAGACGGACATGACACGAGCGTTAACAGACGATCAACGGGCAGGCATTTTGTCATCAGTTCCAGCCAATCGGCTGGGCAATGCACAAGAAATTGCCAGCTCTGTTGTATTTTTAGCCTCTGGTGAGGCTGGCTATATCACCGGTGAAACGTTACATGTCAATGGCGGCATGTACATGATTTAAAAAATGAGAAAACCATTTGCGTTATTTGGGATAAAAACCGCAGAATAGCGTAAAATCGTGGTTTGACCAGCCGGGATTGAGTTGCATCTTTTCCAACGTTTTATACACTACGAAAACCATCGCGAAAGCGAGTTTTGATAGGAAATTTAAGAGTATGAGCACTATCGAAGAACGCGTTAAGAAAATCATTGTTGAGCAATTGGGTGTTAAACAGGAAGAGGTGTTAAACAACGCTTCTTTCGTTGAAGATCTAGGCGCTGATTCTCTTGACACCGTTGAGTTAGTAATGGCACTGGAAGAAGAATTCGATACTGAGATTCCAGACGAAGAGGCTGAGAAGATCACTACTATTCAGGCAGCTATTGATTTCATCAACAACTCTATCCAGCAGTAAGAGAACATCTCTAGGCGGTCATTCGACCGCCTAAGTTTTTTCTATCCTTAGTATCATATTTTCCCTCCTTGGAGGACAAACGTGTCTAAGCGTCGAGTAGTTGTGACCGGACTGGGCATGCTGTCTCCTGTCGGCAATACAGTAGAGTCTACATGGAACGCTCTTCTTGCCGGTCAGAGTGGCATCAGCCTGATCGACCATTTCGATACCACCGCCTATGCAACCAAATTTGCTGGCTTGGTAAAGCATTTTAATTCAGAGGATTTCATCTCCCGCAAGGATGCGCGCAAGATGGATGCTTTTATCCAGTACGGCATAGCTGCTGGCATGCAGGCTATGCAAGATGCGGGACTGGAGATCAACGAGGCTAATGCTAGCCGCATCGGGGCCGCTATTGGTTCCGGCATTGGTGGCCTAGGCTTGATAGAAGAAAATTACAATTCACTGGCTGAGGGTGGCCCACGAAAAATCAGCCCGTTTTTCGTACCATCTACCATCGTGAACATGATTGCAGGCCACCTGACAATTATGTACGGCATGCGTGGCCCCAGTATTTCCATCGCCACCGCTTGTACCTCAGGTGTGCATAACATCGGCCATGCTGCACGTATCATTGCTTATAATGATGCAGACGTGATGCTGGCAGGTGGGGCAGAGAAAGCCAGCACCCCATTGGGGATTGGCGGCTTTGGTGCAGCGCGCGCGTTGTCTATCCGTAACGAGAACCCACAGGCAGCCAGCCGCCCCTGGGATAAAGATCGTGATGGTTTCGTGCTTGGCGATGGTGCCGGCATGATGGTGCTGGAAGAATACGAGCATGCAAAAAGACGCGGCGCGCAGATCTACGCTGAAGCGCTCGGTTTTGGTATGAGCAGCGATGCCTACCACATGACCTCGCCACCGGAAAATGGTGCAGGTGCTGCGTTGGCGATGAAAAATGCCCTGATCGATGCTAGCGTGACCACGTCACAAATTGGTTACATCAACGCGCACGGCACTTCGACTCCGGCTGGTGACGAGGCTGAAGCACAGGCGGTTAAGTCCGTTTTTGGCCTTGATGCGCAACGAGTGATGGTCAGTTCGACCAAATCGATGACCGGCCATCTATTAGGGGCTGCGGGTGCGGTCGAATCGATCTTTACCGTTTTGGCACTGCGTGATCAGGCCGTACCGCCAACCATCAACCTGGATAACCCGGATGAAAAGTGTGATCTTGACTTTGTGCCAAATGAAGCGCGACAGGTAAGTGATATGCAGTATACGCTGTGTAACTCCTTCGGTTTTGGCGGCACCAATGGTTCGCTGATCTTCCGTAGAATGTAATCACGCTATTGGTAACCTATCAGAAGCCTATTTTTGGCCCTAACTTTGATCGTTTAAACGTGCTTGATGGTTTCGCCAGTCAGAGACAATCTGGAGTCATCACTTTGGCCCCAGATTTTTTTATGCTTGAACATTATATCTAGTAAAAAAGCCCACATCCGTTTATGAGCTGTCAGTCGGAAATCTGCACGCGTCAGCCGGCATGTTGCTGCTAATACGACACGTGCCTGATATTCTTTTGTGAAAACCAACGTGGCCGGGGAAAGTTTATGTACTGGATAAACGGGCAACGACATCACGCTTTGGCACCGAGCGATCGTGGTTTGCAGTTTGGCGATGGTTGTTTCACTACCGCTCGGGTAAAGGCTGGTAAGGTCGATATGCTGCCCTGGCATATCGAACGCTTGCAACAAGCTGCGCATCGGCTGATGTTGCCCACGACCGACTGGGTTGCCTTTGAACAGGAGATGGTGTATGCGGCCAAACCTCTCCCACTCGGCGTGATCAAAGCGATACTAACGCGTGGGAGCGGCGGACGCGGCTATAGCCCAGCAGGGTGTAAAACCCCCACGCGCCTTGTGGCACGCAGCAGCTACCCTGCACATTATCAACAGTGGCGCGAGCAGGGCATTAGTTTGGCACTTAGCCCAGTGCCACTGGCGCACAATCCGCTGCTCGCGGGCTTGAAGCACCTTAACTGTTTGGAGCAAGTGCTGATCCGCGCGCATCTTGACCAGACGGTAGCCGACGAGGCGCTAGTGCTTGACACTTCCGGTATGCTGGTGGAATGCTGTACTGCTAATTTGTTCTGGCGCAAGGGAAGATCCGTATTTACGCCGGATCTAAGTCAGTCTGGCGTGGCCGGTCTGATGCGGCGGCGCGTGATCGAACTACTGATAGGCACGGAATATAGCCTGCATTGTGTTAGCGAGCCACTAGAAGCGCTGGCCGATGCCGATGAAGTGCTGGTGAGCAATGCGCTCATGCCGTTGTTACCGATTAATACAGTGCAATCATGGCGTTACCATTCACGCCAACTGTATGATTTTTTACGCCCACATTGTTAATCACAGCTGATTGATGAAGAAAAGCAAGCTAAAGATCCTGTCCATTATTATTGCTCTGGCCTTGGCTCTGATGTTTTGGGGCTACCAGAAGATTGAACGCTTTGCGGATACGCCGCTGGCCATCGAGCAGGAAACGATATTCAAGTTACCGGTTGGCAGCGGGCATGTGGCGCTGGGGGGGTTATTGATGCGTGACCAACTGGTACGCAGCGGCAGATGGTTCCCATGGCTACTGCGGGTGGAGCCAGAACTGGCGGAATTTAAGGTCGGCACTTATCGTTTCGTTTTACCCCAGGCATGACGGTGCGCCAGATGCTACAGTTGTTGAAAAGCGGCAAAGAAGCTCAGTTCACCGTGTGCTTTATTGCAGGCTCACGCCTGCGCGACTGGCTGCAAGTGCTGCAACAGTCGAAATATTTGCAGCATACGCTGGCAGGTAAAAGCGACGCACAGATTGCTGTTGCGTTAGGCGTGCCACAGGGTGGCAACCCGAAGGGGCAGTTTTACCCGGATACCTAGGTATACCGCCGACATGAGTGACATCGACTTGCTGCAGCGTGCTCACCTGCGTATGAACAAAGCGCTGCAGGCTGCGTGGGATGAACGCGACACCAGCCTACCGTATAAAACGCCAGCTGATCTTCTTACCCTGGCGTCGATCATCGAAAAAGAAACGGCGCAGCTGCAAGAGCGTAGCAAAGTGGCCTCGGTGTTTGTTAACCGGCTGCGCATTGGCATGCGCCTGCAGACCGATCCCTCGGTAATCTACGGCATGGGCGATAGCTATAATAGCCGTATTACCCTCAAAAATCTGGAAGCCAGCACCGCATATAACACATATGTGATTGCTGGCCTGCCATCTACCCCGATCGCTATGCCAGGCGAAGCCGCGCTGAAAGCCGCTGCCAGCCCGGCCAAGACACCTTACTTATACTTTGTCGCCGACGGTAAGGGTGGCCATACGTTTACCACCAACCTTGCAAGCCATAACCAGGCGGTGCGTGCCTACCGTTAGGGGTTAAAGGAAAAGAATGAAAAGTAAATTCGTTGTTATCGAAGGATTGGAAGGAGTAGGCAAAACCACCGCGCGTGACACCGTAGCCAGTGTTTTGCGAGAGCATGGTGTCAACGATATCGTCTTTACGCGTGAGCCGGGTGGCACGCCGCTAGCGGAGAAATTGCGCGATCTGTTCAAACGTGGAGTGGGTAACGAACTGCCGACCATCAAGGCGGAAGTGCTGATGCTGTACGCTGCCCGTGTGCAGTTGGTGGAAACCGTTATCAAGCCGGCGTTGGAACGCGGTGCATGGGTGGTGGGTGATCGTCACGATCTGTCTTCACAGGCTTATCAGGGCGCTGGGCGCGGCACAGATCCGCAACTGATGCTCTCACTGCGCGATGCCGTGTTGGGGAGCTTCCGCCCGGATCTCACCCTCTATTTGGATTTGCCGCCGCTGATTGGGCTGCAACGCGCTCAGGCGCGCGGCGAACTGGATCGCATGGAACAAGAGGTATTGCCGTTCTTCACACGTACGCGCGCACGCTATTTGGCGTTGGCAGCGCAAGATGAATCGATTGTCACGCTTGACGCTACACAACCGCTGGAGCAGGTTACCGCTTCTATTCGTGCCTGCGTCAGCCGCTGGCTGCAACAGCAGGAAGGCGTGTAATGGAGTATCCGTGGCTGAATATCCCCTATCACCAGTTAGTTGGGCACTACGCCACTGGGCGCGGCCATCATGCGTTGCTTTTGCATGCTGCCGTAGGCAATGGCGACGATACGCTAGCTTACGCGTTGAGCCGCTGGTTGCTCTGCCAGCAGCGTAATGGTGAAAAGAACTGCGGTGAATGTCATAGTTGCCGACTGATGCTGGCGGGTAACCACCCGGACTACCATCTGCTGGTACCGGAAAAAGGCAAAAACAGTGTAGGTATCGAACCGATCCGTCAGTTGATCGAGAGGCTCTATTTCTATGCACAGCAAGGAGGGGCCAAGGTGATCTGGCTCTCCCAGGCCGAGCTATTGACCGAAGCGGCGGCCAACGCGCTGCTGAAGACATTGGAAGAGCCGCCGGAAAAAACCTATTTTCTACTGAGTTGCCGCGAGCCTTCACGATTGTTGGCGACGCTACGCAGCCGCTGCCTGTATTGGCATTTGGTCAGCCCTGATGAGCAACTGAGCATGCAGTGGCTAAGCCGTCACGCAGCAGGTAACCCGGTCGAACACCTCACTGCGCTGCGCCTGCACGACGGCGCGCCAATCGCTGCTGAACAATTGCTGCAACCGGAGCGCTGGCAACAGCGCAGTGCCCTGTGTAGGGCATTGAGCGCTGCCTTGCCGCAGCATGATATGCTGTCGCTGTTGCCAGTGCTCAGTCACCTGGATGTGGGGGAGCGTCTACATTGGCTGTGCGCTCTATTGGTGGATGCGATAAAATGGCAGCAAGGTGCACCGAGCCATGTACTCAATCAGGATCAGCAGCCGTTGGTGTATCAACTGGCCAGTCGGCTGAGCGAGATTTCATTGCTGCAAATCGTGCAACAATGGTTGATCTGCCGCCATCAGTTGCTCAGCGTAGTTGGCGTTAACCACGAACTACTATTGACCGAACAATTACTGGGCTGGGAGCAAATGCTAAGCTCTGCCAGCTATTCCCTGCTTCATTCGCTGTAAAGCAAAAGAGTTAAACATTATGTTGTTAGTTGATTCTCATTGTCACCTTGACTGCCTGGATTATCAAACCCTGCACCAAAATGTGGATGACGCGCTGGCCAAGGCCAAAATGCGCGATGTCGGATACGTGCTGGCAGTTGCCACTACGTTGCCGGGCTATCAGGCTATGACCCAGTTGATTGGTGCGCGCGATGAGGTGGTCTTCTCCTGTGGCGTACACCCGCTGAACCTGGAGGATGGCTACGATTACGGCGAACTGCGTTGCCTGGCAGCGGCGGCACAAGTGGTCGCGTTGGGGGAGACCGGGCTGGATTACTTCTACCAGAAAGACAACCTTGAGCTGCAACAGGCCTCGTTCCGCGAGCATATTCGCATTGGCCGAGATCTGGACAAACCGCTGATCGTGCATACCCGTGATGCGCGTGCCGACACATTGGCGATTTTGCGTGAGGAAAATGCGCAGGACTGTAGCGGGGTGCTGCACTGTTTCACTGAGGATAGCGCCACCGCAGAAGTACTGTTGGATCTCGGTTTCTACATTTCTTTCTCTGGCATCGTGACCTTCCGTAACGCCGAGCCATTGCGTGAGGTGGCGCGTTATGTGCCGCTGGATCGCATACTGGTGGAAACTGACTCGCCGTATCTGGCCCCGGTGCCGCACCGGGGTAAAGAAAACCAACCCGCCTATGTGCGTGATGTGGCTGAATACATGGCGGTACTGAAGGGCATTAGCCTGGAAAACTTTGCCGAAGCCACCACTAACAATTTTTCTCGCTTATTTCGGCGTTGGGGTTTTAAACGGGACATTGACGGACTTCGATGCAGGTGTCGTCCGGGCAGTTCAACGGCACTTTGATCAGTGTGACAATGGAGTCGCCGAAGCCCTGGAGGGCGCGAAGTGTCAGGCCGAAAATCCGTTTCAGCATCAATACGCTGGTGATTGCCATATCGGAATAATGTGGTGGGCGACCACGCAGAGAAGGTTTTGCCTCGCAGTACCAGGCGTGAAGTGCCGTTTCATCCCCCCAGTAAGTGAGTGAACCCCGAGTGATCAGGGCGTTGTTGTAAGCCTTCCAGTTGGTGATGTTGAACTTTTGCTGGGCCACGGAATGTCGCTATTTTGACAGAAGGAGAGTGATCTGATCCTCGTGCCGGCCAAAAGTTCTATTTATTCAACAACGCCGCTTATTTCACATCAAATTTTGATCTAGGCTGAGTAGTCATCGTTGACATAATTTTTAAGCTCGTAATTAATCGACGAAACGAGTAATATTTTCACCAATTTAAAGGCATTTAGTGATTGTTTTATCGACTTTTATGATAAAAAACAGGCGATTTTAAAAATTGCTTCCTTTTGCTATTATTTAAATGTGATTACCAGCAAACATTACGTAGGGCATTTATTTTACTCTGAATAATAAATTCAAGGGTGCTCAGACACCCTAAATTGCGGGGTTTTCTTCCCCTTGCAGCGCGAATAATCGCCAAAAAGTAGCAAAGTATTATTACTCAGGAGCACACTCATTTATGTTCAAGAACGCATTTGCAAACCTGCAAAAAATAGGTAAATCGCTAATGCTGCCAGTGTCAGTACTGCCTATCGCAGGTATCCTGCTGGGCGTCGGTTCCGCCAACTTTAGCTGGTTACCTATGGTAGTCTCTCATGTGATGGCGGATGCGGGTGGATCTGTTTTCGCCAACATGCCGTTAATTTTCGCGATTGGTGTTGCCCTAGGTTTCACTAATAACGATGGCGTCTCCGCACTGGCGGCGGTGGTAGCTTACGGCATCATGGTGAAAACCATTTCAGTGGTTGCACCCTTGGTGCTGCACCTAACAGCCGAAGAGATTGCAACCAAACATTTGGCCGATACCGGCGTACTCGGCGGGATTATCTCTGGTGCCATCGCTGCCTACATGTTTAACCGCTTCTTCCGCATCCAACTGCCGGAGTATCTGGGCTTCTTTGCGGGTAAGCGGTTTGTGCCGATCATCTCTGGCCTGGCGGCTATCGTGCTAGGCATCGCGCTCTCTTTCATCTGGCCACCCATCGGTACTGCTATCCAGACGTTTTCCCAGTGGGCAGCTTATCAGAACCCGGTAGTGGCCTTTGGCCTCTACGGTGTGGTTGAGCGTTCGCTGGTGCCGTTCGGTCTGCACCATATCTGGAACGTGCCTTTTCAGATGCAAATTGGCGAGTTCACGAATGCAGCGGGTCAGGTATTTCACGGTGACATCCCACGTTACATGGCGGGTGACCCGACTGCGGGGAAACTGTCCGGCGGCTTCCTGTTCAAAATGTATGGTTTGCCTGCGGCGGCCATCGCTATCTGGCATTCAGCCAAACTGGAAAACCGCGCTAAAGTCGGTGGTATCATGATCTCTGCTGCGTTGACCTCATTCCTGACCGGCATCACCGAACCGATCGAATTCTCTTTCATCTTCGTTGCGCCGATCCTGTATGTGAGCCATGCTATCTTGGCGGGTCTGGCGTTCCCAATCTGCATTCTGTTAGGCATGCGTGACGGCACCAGCTTTTCACACGGGTTGATCGACTTTATCGTTCTGAGCGGAAACAGCAGTAAAATCTGGTTGTTCCCCCTCGTCGGCATCCTCTACGGGCTGGTGTACTACACTCTCTTCCGCATGCTGATCACCAAGCTGAACCTAAAAACCCCAGGCCTTGAAGACACTGCTTCTGAGCAGGATACGCAGGGCGGTTCTGAAATGTCTGCCGCCTTAGTTCAGGCTTTCGGCGGTAAAGAGAATATCACTAACCTGGATGCCTGTATCACCCGCCTGCGCGTCAGCGTGGCCGACATCACCAAGGTTGACCAGGCTACCCTGAAGAAATTAGGTGCCGCTGGCGTTGTTGTCGCCGGCTCTGGCGTTCAGGTTATCTTCGGTACCAAGTCTGACAACCTGAAAACCGATATGGACGAATACATCCGTAATCACTGAGTTAGACAAGTTAATTTAAAGGGAAACGAAAGCCTAGTGCCGATCACCTAAGGGGGATCGGCATTTTTTCTCCCGAGGCAGGTAAACCCGCATAGCACAACGCGTAGTGTCACGTAGAAAACAGGAGGTAGATACAGGGAAGTGAAGATATTTGGCTTCTAAAAGCCCTCAGCCAGCTACTGCTTATTTCGGGATCACTTCGCCGTGTTTTTTCGCAGGATCTGTTCAAACACGGCTAAAGTGGCGTCAGAAATGTGATGTTCAATCCCTTCGCTGTCCAGCTCGGCGGTTTTCGTCGGCACTCCCAGACAGACTAACAGGTTAACCACAATCCGATGGCGACGGCGTACCTTATGTGCCAACCGTTCGCCTTCCTCAGTCAGAAATACCCCGCGATAGGGACGCGATTCCACTAGGCCGACGCTTTTAAGCCGCGCGATGTTCTTGATCGCAGTAGGGTGAGAGATACCAAAGCGGCGGGCGATATCGGTGGTTCTGGCTTCTCGCGTAGTCTGCAACAGATCGGCGATCAGCTCGACATAATCTTCGAATAATGCATAGGATTGCGCCTTACGGGCGCGACTGAAACGCAGTGCGTGTTCAGCTGCATCCGGCATTCCGGCCAGAGCTGGGTGGGCGGTGCTATCTAGCGTGCGTGTTACCATGGTGAGGCGTCCTTTGAACATAAATCTGGTGGCTGCTGCGAAGCTGGAGGTCTGCCCCTAAATTAATGCAAAGAGCACAGATTATCAAATTCATACCTGGTGAAATAGCTTTCAGCCTGACCCTTGTTGGGGGGTAGGTAAAGCAATAACAGATATAGTGCGCCAGGTGGTGTGATCTTAGCATCATCCAATGCGGAAAGTGCGCATTCAGGTTAAAAGCAGTAGAATTTGTCACTCATAAAGCTTACTGTTTAAACCAAGGAACGTCCAAATGGCTGAAGAAAAGATTTTCAGTAAAATTATCCGCCGCGAAATCCCTGCTGATGTGGTTTACCAAGACGAACTGGTGACTGCCTTCCGTGATATCTCACCCCAGGCTCCAACCCATATTTTGATCGTGCCGAATGTACTGATCCCTACTGTCAATGATGTGACCGTCGAGCATGAAGCGGCGCTGGGCAGAATGATCACCGCTGCGGCGAAAATTGCCGAACAGGAAGGGGTGGCTGAAGATGGCTACCGCCTGATCCTCAACTGCAATCGCCATGCTGGTCAGGAGGTCTATCATATTCATATGCATTTGGTTGGCGGCCACTCGCTGGGGCCGATATTGTCACGCTTTTCTGAACGGTAACCTGGATGCTAAATGCACGCGTTGATAGCTGTTTTTGTAAGCTGGCTTGGAAAGGAATAATAATGAAAAAGTATTTATTGGTGGCGTTGGCCGCATTAACCTTGAGTGGCTGTTTGTCGCGCCTTCCACAACCAAATACCATCGAATCGGTTACGCTACCGGACACAAAGGAACAACCTCAGCAGTCGGCCCGTGAAGATGTACCACAGCCGCCCAAAATACAGCAGTTTGACTGGCTCCGCGGCCTACAGCCGTTGGTGAACCAGATGCTGGAGGTCAAAGGGGTTACCGCTGGCAGCCTATTGTTCGTAGACACCATGAAGAACAACACCAATGGCGCATTGCAAACGGCGAAAGCGACATCCGCGCTACATACAGCGCTGGAGTCTAACTCCACCTTCAGTATGGTGCCTGAAGCGCGGCTGACGAGCGCCAGGCAGGGGCTGGGATTATCCTCGGAGGACAGCTTTGGCTCGCGCAGTAAGGCTATCGGGCTGGCGCGCATCGTTAATGCACAGTACGTGTTGTACAGCGTCTTCAGCGGCGATGTAAAATCACCGACGCTGGATATGCAACTGATGTTGGTGCAAACCGGTGAAATAGTTTGGTCGGGTAATGACACCGTTGAACCTTGAAGCTGAATTGCGACAATTGTTGAATACCCGGTTGTCGGCGGTAAATACCGCCGGTTGTCATTTCAGCCCAGTAAAGGGTCTGACGGGTGACAGTTGGCGTATCGACGGGGAGGGCATCAGTTTGTTGGCGCTCAAACAAACTGCAGAGAAAGGCGCATTGGGTGTCAGCCGCAAACGGGAAGCGCGGCTACTGCGCCGTTGTGGCATGGGGCTAGGGCCGCAGGTTTTAGCCCAGAGTAATCATTGGATTATCGTCGAATGGCTTACAGGGAAGAGTGTCACAAATGAGGGGTTCGACGCCTTAAATCAATGTGGTGAACTGGCAGCGATGGCAGCGGGATTGCATCGAAGGCCGTTCAGTGGTTACCGCCTGAACTTGCAACGACAGTTCGCCAGCTATTGGCAGCAGTTGGACAAACGGCGTCTTACCCCAGCCTGGCTGCGTTGTCAACAGCATTTTTTGCGGATAACACCGCCAACGCCACTGCAACTGGCCCCGCTTCATATGGATATTCACCCAGGTAACCTGATCACCAGTGCCGCCGGGCTGCGGCTGATCGACTGGGAGTACGCCGCCGATGGCGATGTTGCGCTGGATATCGCCGCGCTGTTTCGCAGCAATAATTGGGCTAGCACTCAGCAGCAGTGTTTTCTACAGCACTATGCGCAGCATGGCTACCCGGATGAGGCCCGGTTGTGCGCCCAAGTGCAGCGTTGGTTACCGTGGGTGGATTACCTGATGCTGATGTGGTTTGAAGCGCGCTGGCAGCAGAGCGGCGATGCTGAATTTTTGCATTGGGGGGGGGCAATGCTGCGCCAGCGCTTTTGTTGATAACCCCCCAGGTTTTGAGTGAAGCAAATCAAATAATGAAGTGAGGTGGCCGTGGGTCCGATAATGCTAGATATTGCTAGCTATGAGCTGGATGCAGAAGAACGCGAGATTTTAACACACCCGCTGGTTGGCGGGCTGATCCTATTTACCCGTAACTTTCACGATGCGCACCAGTTGCGCGAACTGGTGCGCCAGATCCGCGTCGCATCGCATGATAGGCTGGTGGTAGCGGTGGATCAGGAAGGCGGACGCGTGCAGCGCTTCCATGAAGGTTTTACCCGCTTGCCAGCGGCGAAATCGTTCGCTGTGATGCAAGATGCGCAGCAGGGTCATCACTTAGCGCAAGAAGCGGGTTGGTTGATGGCCGCAGAAATGATCGCCCAGGATATCGATATCAGTTTTGCGCCGGTGCTGGATATTGGCCACGGCAGCGCCGCCATCGGCGAACGCGCGTTCCACAGCGATCCGCAGCAAGCTCTGGCAATGGCTGAGCACTTTATCCAGGGTATGCGCAGTGCTGGGATGAAAACCACCGGAAAACACTTCCCAGGCCATGGTGGTGTCAGCACTGACTCGCACAAAGAAAACCCGCGCGATATGCGGCCGTTAGCGCAGATCCATGAACATGACATGGCGATTTTCCGCACACTGATCAACCGTCAACTACTGGATGCGGTCATGTCGGCACACGTCATCTACACTGCAGCCGATCCGCTTCCTGCCAGCGGTTCACCTTACTGGCTGAAGCAAATCCTGCGGCAGGAACTGGGGTTCGATGGGGTTATTTTCTCTGATGACCTATCAATGGTTGGGGCAGCTATCATGGGTAGCTATGCCGAACGCAGTCAGGCGGCTCTGGATGCTGGTTGTGACATGATATTGGTGTGCAACAACCGCGCTGGTGCGGTCAGCGTGCTGGATAACCTTTCCCCAGTCAAAGCAGAGAAAGTAAAACGGTTATATCACCGTGGTGAGTTCACCCGCCAGGAACTGCGTGACTCGGCACGTTGGCAGCAGGCATACAAGGCACTGGGTACGCTAAGTGCACGCTGGGAGGAACATAAACTGCACGAATTCAGGACACTGTCATGAGGATAGCGCAGCGATGATCAGAGCTGCGGCGGTAGTCATTAAGCACGGAATTAACAACTTCATAACATATTTGGAACCGCAATTATTGCTTTTTATCGGGATAATCTGCGGCTCTGTTATTCTCAATAAAGCACAATATTTGCGAATAACGGGTAGAGCCATGTAGAGTAGACTCTATGCTAACTTATTGAATTAAAATAGCTAAAAAGCCTCGCGTCGAGCCTTTAATCAAAAAATTGATGTAGGTCAATTTTAGTATGACCAAATAACCTCACATGTTATTCTGGCGCTAAAGAATAGGTTTATTACAGTTTAACTATATGTATTATAAGGATATTTGTCATTCACTTACGGATAACTGTTGGTTCATATTTAGGAGGTATTTTGACAACGCCAAAGAAGAAAATCGTCATTGTTGGTGGTGGTGCTGGTGGTCTTGAGCTAGCGACCCGCCTAGGGAATAAGCTTGGCCGCAAGAGAAAAGCTGCGATCACATTGGTGGATCGCAGCCAAAGCCATCTGTGGAAGCCGCTGCTACATGAAGTCGCCACCGGTTCACTTGATGACGGCGTCGATGCGCTGAGTTACCTGGCGCATGCGCACAACCATCATTTCAGCTTCCAGCAGGGTACGCTAACTAACATCAACCCCGAGACTCAAACGCTGCAACTGGCCCGTATTTGCGATAAGCAGGGGGGTGAACTGGTACCATCGCGCGAATTGACTTACGACATTCTGGTGATAGCGCTGGGCAGTACCTCGAACGATTTCGGCACACCAGGGGTGAAAGATCACTGTCTCTTCTTGGATAATCCGTATCAGGCGCGGCGTTTCCATAATGAAATGCTTAATTTGTTCCTGAAGTATTCGGCGTACCCAGGGCAGAAAAAGCGGGTAAATATCGCCATCGTTGGATGCGGCGCTACTGGCGTTGAGTTGTCTGCCGAACTGTACAATACAGTGAAACAGCTACACAACTATGGCTTTGAAAGCCTGGACAACAGTGCGCTGAATGTGACGTTGGTAGAAGCTAGTGAGCGTATTTTGCCATCGTTGCCACCGCGCATTTCCGCTGCTGCTTATCTGGAACTGAGCAAACTTGGTGTACGCGTGTTTACTAACACCATGGTTACAAGCGTAAAGGCCAGTGGGCTGAACACTCAGGGTGGCGAGTTTATCGATGCTGATCTGATGGTGTGGGCGGCGGGCATCAAGGTGCCGAACTTTATGAAGGATATCGGTGGTTTGGAAACCAACCGCCTCAACCAGTTGCTGGTTGAGCCAACGTTGCAGACCACGCGCGATCCCCACATTTTTGCCATCGGTGACTGCGCATCCTGCCCGAAAGAGGGAGGCGGCTTTGTGCCACCGCGCGCTCAGTCGGCACATCAGATGGCTTCACGCTGCTTTACTAACATTTTGGCGCTGATTAACGAGCAGACGCTGAAGCCTTATGTGTACAAAGATCACGGTTCGTTGGTGTCACTTTCGCGTTTCAGCACTGTTGGTAGCCTGATGGGCAACCTGATGCGTGGTTCTATAATGGTGGAAGGGTGCATTGCGCGTTTCATCTACATTTCGTTGTACCGCATGCACCAGGTAGCGCTGCATGGCTTTATTAAAACCAGCCTGATGATGTTGGTTGGGGGCATCAACCGGGTGCTCCGCCCGCGCCTGAAAATGCACTAAAAACGCCCTGTGGCAACCCCACACCAGTGTGGGGCTGCCACGGTTGAGGGAATGGCCAGAATAGGCAGTTGACATCGGCAGCAGCGGCGGCTGCTTTGTGGATTATCGCCGTCTCTGCCAGCCTGGCGGTTATTTTTTCAGGGCGCAGTTCGCCGGATTGTGTACTCGCTATCAGCTCGGCCAACGCCGTGCGCTAACGTGTATCACAGATAACAAAAAAGCCTGAACTTACGTTCAGGCTTTTTTGTTTAAAATGGTGGTGAGGGAGGGGGTCGAACCCTCGATACGCTTTCGCGTATACACACTTTCCAGGCGTGCTCCTTCGGCCACTCAGACACCTCACCGTTTTATCATCGATAAAGCCTCGTGCTTTCGACGTGCGCTAATGTAGGAGAATCTGCTGCCAGCGTCAACCCCCTTATGACATTCACCGAATTGATTAGCCAAAGTTGCGGCGTTGTTGAATAAATCGAACATTTGGCTGGCACGCGGATCAGATCACTCTCCTTCTGTCAAAATAGCGACATTCCGTGGCCCAGCAAAAGTGCAACATCACCAACTGGAAGGCTTACAACAACGCCCTTATCACTCGGGGCTCACTCACTTGCTGGGGGGATGAAACGGCACTTCACGCCTGGTACTGCGAGGCAACACCTTCTCTGCGTGGTCGCCGATAACATTATTCCGATATAGCAATGACCAGCGTAATGGCAATCACCAGCGTATTGATGCTGAAACGGATTTTCGGCCTGACACTTCGCGCCCTCCAGGGCTTCATCGACTCCATTGTCACACTGATTAAAGTGGCGTTGAACTGCCCGGACGACACCTGTATCAGTAAGCGGGCGAAGTCCGGCCATGTCCCGTTTAAAACCCCAACGCCGGGTGAAATTGCGCACCTCGTTATCGACTCTAGCGGGCTCAACGTGTTGGGTGAAGGCGAGTGGAAGGTAAAAAAACACGGTCAGGAAAAACGGCGTATCTGGCGAAAACTGCATTTGGCCGTAGATACAGAAACACATGAGGTCATCTGTGCTGACCTTTCCTTGAGCAATGTCACCGATACCGAAGCCTTCCCAGGTCTCATCCGCCAGAGGTACCGTAAAATCAAAGTCGCCTCGGCGGATCGGGCTTAGGATACGCGAGTGTGTGATGATGAGTTAAGGCGCAAGAGGCTCAGGGCGTTAATACCGCCCAGCAGCGGAGCCCGTTATTGGTCGGCAGACTATGCAGAGCGAAATCAAGCGGTGGCGAACCAGCACGTTACCAGAGACAACACACGGTGGAAAAGTATCACAAGCTACCACCGACGTTCGATAGCGGCAACAGCGAGGTACAGAGTAAAACAGCTATTTGGTAGTCACCTGTCGCTGCGAGATTATGATGGGCAAGTTGCAGAGGCGCTGGCTATGATCTGTGCATTAAACAAGATGACGCTCGCCGGTATGCCAGAAAGTGTACGCCTTGCCTGAAAGCTGCCCATTCACGGGACTCTTTATTTCAAATCCGATTTATTCAACAACGCCGGTGCTTGTTTCGATTATGCCGTGTGTCCATCTTAAGTATATTGAGAAAATCAGTTATATTAGCCTTCTGTTTTAGCTAACAAGAAAAAATACTATGATTATCAAACCTAAAATTCGTGGTTTTATTTGCACTACGGCTCATCCGGCAGGCTGTGAAGCCAACGTCCGTGAGCAAATCGCCTACGTAAAATCACGTGGCGAACTGAGAAATGGGCCTAAGAAGGTGCTGGTTATTGGTGCATCTACTGGCTATGGGCTGGCCTCTCGTATCAATGCTGCATTCGGCAGCGGTGCGGCCACCATCGGCGTATTTTTTGAAAAGCCATGTAGCGAAGGCAAAACAGGCTCTGCTGGTTGGTACAACTCTGCCGGTTTTGACAAGGTCGCCAAAGAAGCAGGCATATACGCAAAAAGCATTAACGGTGATGCGTTCTCCAATGAATGCCGCCTAAGTGTTATCGATCTAATTAAACAGGATCTGGGGCAAATTGATCTGGTGGTCTACTCATTGGCTTCCCTAGTGCGCAAAATGCCAGAAACCGGTGAAGTGGTGCGTTCTGCACTAAAGCCTATCGGCGAACCCTATAAATCCGTGGCGTTGGACACCAACAAAGATGTGCTGGTGGAAGCCGTCGTCGAGCCAGCCAAAGAGAAGGAAATTGCCGATACCGTCAAGGTGATGGGTGGCCAGGATTGGCAGCTATGGATGGACGCATTGGATGAAGCTGGCGTGCTGGCGAACAACATTCAGACCGTTGCCTATTCTTACATTGGCACTGATCTGACCTGGCCAATTTATTGGCATGGCACCTTGGGTAAAGCGAAAGAAGATCTAGATCGCGCAGCACAAGCCATCGATCAGAAGCTGAAAGCCAAAGGTGGGGCCGCCTATGTTGCCGTGCTGAAGTCAGTCGTTACCCAGGCCTCCTCTGCGATCCCAGTTATGCCGCTGTACATTTCTATCGTGTTCAAAATCATGAAGGAACAGGGCATTCACGAAGGCTGCATTGAGCAGGTACAGCGTTTGTTCGCTAGCAAACTGTACACTGGCACAGTGCCAGAAACTGACGAGAAGCATCGCCTGCGTTTGGATGATTGGGAACTGCGTGACGATATACAAAACACTTGCCGTGAAATCTGGGCGCGGATCAACGATAATAACATCAATGAACTGACGGACTATAAAGGCTATAAGGCAGATTTCCTGCGCTTGTTCGGCTTTGGCCTAGCGTGTATTGATTACAACGCTGACCTGAGTGGTGAAGCTAGTTTCGAGGTGATCGAACTGGTCTAAGCGAGCTGAGCAGTGTTGAAAGGCCGGATCCCGGCCTTTATCGAGAGCGTTCATCATTCTGTGTCGCAACTATAACGTCATCATACTAAGAGCTTTGTCGAAATCGAAGGGGCGTTGTTGTAAGCCTTCGAGTTGGTGATGTTGAACTTTTTCTGGGCCACGGAATGTCGCTATTTTGACAGAAGAAGAGTGATCTGATCCTCGTGGCGGCCAAAAGTTCGATTTATTCAACAACGCCAAAAAAAGCATCAAACTTGGCCGTTGCCATTTACGCCAGCAGTACTCATTTTCTTTAGATCTTTATCGATGAAGAACAAACTTTTACCGCTGTTGCCTACCAGTGCCAGCTTATCCAACACGGATTTGAAGATTTTCTCTTCCTCATGCTGCTCGGCAACATACCACTGTAGAAAGTTGAAGGTGGAATAATCGTGGGCAGTCATGGCCGCATGCGCAAGTTTGTTGATCTGACGTGTAATTAACTGCTCGTGTTCGTAAGTTTGCTGGAATACGTCAATCAGGGATTCAAACTCAACCGGTGGTGCAGCGATAAAACCTAACAGCGGCAAGGAGCCGGTATCACTCAGATAGTCGAACAAACGCTGCATATGCTGCATCTCTTCCTGAGAATGCTCTTTAAGAAATGCTGCAGCACCTTCAAAGCCATTGTCGCTGCACCATGCGCTCATTTGTAGGTACATGTTAGCGGAGTAGAACTCTAGATTCAGTTGTTCATTCAGCTTTTGGGTCATTTCTTGCGTCAGCATAAATATTATTTTTTTCCAGGTGGTAAATTTAATTTCATCCATTATGCATTGGCAAATAAAGAATAAAAACATCTTATTTACAATACGTTTCTATTTAATTTTAAATAAATAAAAATCAATACATTATATAAAATTAATCCGCTTAATTCGTTATGATAATCATTGCTATCTGCATTCAATAAAATAGCAGATCGTTCTTATTTAGAAAAAATAAATTACATTACCATTCTAACGATAATTAGCCATGCCAGCGCAGTATGCTTATTTATCCGGCACATCCGGCTTGCCAAGCACCGCCTGGTCCATTACCTTCTGCTCAGATTCAATGCGGCAATGGTAAGGAGCATAAGATGGGTTACAATTTGGCAGAACTTTCCAAAGAAGATATGGACAAGGTGAACGTAGACCTTGCTGCTTCCGGCGTGGCATTCAAAGAGCGTTATAACATGCTGGTGATCCCGGAAGTGGTAGAGCGCGAACAACCGGCTTACCTGTATGGCTATTTCCGTGAGCGCGTGGCGTATTATCGCATCGAGTCGCATAAGTTTTCACGCCTGCCCTACAAGCCAAAATCCAAATGATAAAAAGCCCGCCGTTTAGGCGGGCTGGTAGGTCACTCTACGGCTAACCGGTCAGTATACCTTACTATTGCCGGGCTGACCAACACCACCCGCTAACCGCAGCATATGGGGAATATGTTAGGATAGTGAGCACTGCCCAAGTCTAAAATAGCAAATAAAATAGCCAAATGGGAGAGGTTATTATTCTAGCAATGCCAGAATAAATGCATACTCCAACGCAATATCCTTATAACGTTTGAAACGGCCGGATTTGCTACAGCCCTTACGATCAGATGAAAGCGCAGGACTACCCGCATATGCTGGTCACAACCGGCCTGCACGATTCGCAAGTACAATATTGGGAACCGGCCAAGTGGGTGGCAAAGCTGCGCGAGCTAAAAACTGACAATCACCAACTGCTGCTGTATACCGATATGGATTCCGGGCACTGTAATGCTTGATATAATCATAATACTCCTGCTCATTCGGGTTACCCCACTGGTCATACTCGCCGGTAGTCAACGGGATCGATTCGTCCAGCATGGTTGTGACTACATCGACAAACGGCACCTGCGCCACTACGCCATGGAATAGCTAAGTTGCCTGATTAATCACCGCGCCTATTAGCAGGCCGCCAGCGCTACCGCACATGGCGAACACCTGTATGGCATTGCCATAAGCCTATGCGATCAACGCTTACGTCACGTCAATAAAATCATTGAAGCTGTTCTGCTTATTGAATAATTTACCGTCTTCATACCACCACTGGCCCAGTTCACCGCCGCCGCGTATATGCGCCACCGCGAAGACAAAGCCGCGATCTAGCAGGCTCAGGCGGCTGGCGCTAAACGCGGGTTCCATATTTCTGCCGTAGGAGCCATAGCAATACACCATTAGCGGGTTGCCACCTTGGCTGAAAAGATCCTGACGGTAAACTAACGAAACCGGCACCTTGTTACCATCACGCGCTCGCTACGATAATTTTTCGGGGTGAAATTTTTCACTTCCTGCTGCTTGAGCATTACACGTTCGCCACTTTCTAAATTAAGCTCGTACTTTGTGACCGGGCTGGTCATCGACCAGTAGCCGTAACGCAACAATGCAGTCTCTGGATCTGGATTGTAGGCCAACCAGGTGGTGTAGGTTGGATCGTCGAAGGCGATACGTTTTTCTTTTCCGCTCTGCCGATGGATCTGATGCAGTAGGGTTAGCCCCTCGCAGTGCTCTTCCACCACCAGCCAGTCGCAAAACAGACTGAAGCCCTCCAGCATTACCTCGGTACGCGGGGTGATCAGCGTTTGCCACTGCGACTCATCCGCCTGTGCGCTCTGATACAACGCAAAGTTTTTGCCGTCTTTGTTAGAACGGATATAGAAATGCTGCTGGTAATGGTCAATAGCGTATTCGTGTTCTTTTCGGCGCGGCACGAAGACACACGGTGTACTATCGGCGCGGTCGGCGTCTAGCAGCAGGAATTCTGAGGTAGTGGTGCTTTTCAGCTGGATAAGAATAAAGCGTTCGGAGGTGGTTTTTCCCAACCCTACGTAGAAAGTATCATCCCGCTCTTCATAGATAAGTTCATCCTGCTGCGGATCGGTACCCACCACATGGCGGTATACCTGATAAGACAGCAGCGTTTTAGCATGCTTACGTATGTAATACACGCTGGCGGAATCGTTAGCCCACTCGAAACTGCCAGAGGTATTTATCAGTATTTCATCGGCCCAACTGCTATCGCTCAGGTATTTGAAACGGATGTCATACAGCCGATGTGACAGGAAATATTCTGCCACTCCCAACATGAGGTTATCAGGGCTGACGTCTAACCCGCCCAGAGTATAAAACTCACTTTTCTCAGCTTGCTGGTTACCATCCAACATTGTGTCCCACCGCTCACGCTCTGCTTCCGGCTGGCGCACATAAATGGCGTATTCATTGCCCGGTTCGTAGCGGATCTGGTAACGGTATGCGTTTTTGACATAGGGAACAGAATGATCCAGTTGAGGTGTGCGCGCCACTATCTCTTTATACAGTGTCTCGCGCAGCGCTTGCTGCTGCTTCATAATCGCCTCTGTATGCATTTTCTGCCTGTAGGTAGTCCAGTATCTGCTGGTCTGCGCGTTCGTCGTCACGCAGCCAATAATAGTCGTCCACGCGCGTGTCTCCGTGAATGGTAATGGGATAAGGGCGTTTATCAGCCTTGGGGGGGATAATCATCGCTACGTCATCCACTTGCTTTAATTTAGGCAAGAGTCACACGATTACCCCCAAACTTGCCAAGAAACGCTAAGCGAGCACGCGCTTTTTCTCGCTGACAATACTGCTCAATGCTGTGGTGCCTTAATTTTCACGCTTTGGGCGTTTCGTTACCCTGCGCGTATTCCGCCAGTTCGTCACGCATCGTTTGGATGGCTTCATGGCCGAGCTGCGCTAGCGTGCGATAAAAATCACTGTTGGCGTGCGCAGTCAGCTTGCCGAGGAAGCGGTCACACCAAGGGATCCGGTACTCATCGAACAAGGTGATTTGCGCCTAAACTTCAGCTTCCTGCGACTGATCTTCCAGCCAGGAGGCGGCCAGCAGCAGCAAACCAAAATGATCGGCCGGAGCTTCGCCTAATGGCATACCTCGCTGCTGCAAGAAGGTGCGCACTTGCGCTTCGCTCGCACCCGCAACATAGTCAGAGTGGAACGGCGGCACACTACGTTCGCTGCCGATAAAAATGGCGTTGAAGTCGGCAGAGAACAGCTTGACATCGCACCTGGATCAACGTGAACAATGGCACAAGTAGCCGATCCTGAGTCTGGCGGTAGAACAGCGTACCCAGCATACGGCAGACAACGGAAAACTCATTCATGATGATGCCTTATACCATGCAGAAAAATTTGCCGGGACGATGTGACAAATCAGTCAATTTTGCAATCGCTGTCTACGCTTTGCCGACCTCATAGCCCGGAGATGTCACAATCTTTGTTAATAACCGTCAAGTAACACCTTTCCATTCAGCGATATATCTGTAGTTGCAGGCAGGCGGCAACGCAGCGAAAAATCGGCCGTGAGCCGATTTAAACGGCGCTTGCACTGGGCCACAGGTTGAACCTCAGCGAGTTCGTGGGGATGGTGGCCCCAAGCATAGACAGCGATTTATCGCTGGGTAAATCAGCAAACTGCTGCAACTTTGGGCGTTGTTGAATAAATCGAACTTTTGGCCAGGACGAGGATCCGATCACTCTCCTTCTGTCAAAATAGCGATATTCCGTGGCCCAGCAAAAGTTCAACATCACCAACTGGAAGGCTTACAACAACACCCTTATCACTCGGGGTTTACTCACTTGCTGGGGGGATGAAACGGCACTTCACGCCTGGTACTGCGAGGCAAAACCTTGTCTGCGTGGTCGCCCACCACATTATTCCGATATGGCAATCACCAGCGTATTGATGCTGAAACGGATTTTCGGCCTGACACTTCGCGCCATCCAGGGCTTCATCGACTCCATTGTCACACTGATTAAAGTGGCGTTGAACTGCCCGGACGACACCTGTATCAGTAAGCGGGCGAAGTCCGGCCATGTCCCGTTTAAAACCCCAACGCCGGGTGAAATTGCGCACCTCGTTATCGACTCTAGCGGGCTCAACGTGTTGGGTAAAGGCGAGTGGATGGCAAAAAAATACGGTCAGGAAAAACGGCGGATCTGGCGAAAACTGCATTTGGCCGTAGATACAGCAACACATGAGGTCATCTGTGCTGACCTTTCCTTGAGCAAGGTCACCGATACCGAAGCCTTCCCAGGTCTCATCCGTCAGAGGTACCGTAAAATCAAAGTCGCCGCGGCGGATCGGGCTTAGGATACGCGAGTGTGTGATGATGAGTTAAGGGGCAAGAAGCTCAAGGTGTTAATACCGCCGAGAAGCGAGCCCGTTATTGGTCGGCAGTATGCAGAACGAAATCAAGCGGTGGCGAACCAGCGCGTTACCGGAGACAACATACGGTGGAAAAGTATCACAGGCTACCACCGACGTTCGATAGCGGCAACAGCGAGGTACAGAGTAAAACAGCTATTTGGTGGTCACCTGTCGCTGCCAGGGAACTCTTTATTCCAAATCCGATCTATTCAACAAAGCCGTCAATACCCGCAAATACATGAAGAACTGATCTCCGCCGCTGTCAATTTTGCGGAAGGCACTGACAACGGTTTTATCGAATAAATCCCCCGTGATCGCTTCCCCCCATTCCTGCCTGAGATGCTGATAAAGTTGCTCAATGGTGAAGATATTTTTTTCCACGGCGTCTTCGAGATCGGCAATACAATAAGAAATATCGTCGGTAGCTTCCATAATATAGGTCAGAGGGAAACGGTTGAATTAGCCCATATACAGTTCGCGCCGCAAGCGATTAAAATACGCTTCCTCCGCCAAATAATAACCGGGTTTTTTCATCAGGTAGCTGTGGCTAGCTGGGATCTCGCTCGCCCAATAGGCCGGGCGGGTATATTTCAAAATGCAACCCACCTGCGCGTAAGTTAGGTTGAGCTTCAGCAGGGTATAGACCATGCGGCTCACCTGAGCATTGCCTTCAAAATGGCTGAGATCTTGACGAATGCGGCTGCGCAGCCGGTTAAGTTCGCTTTCTCCCTGATGCAGGCGTAGCAGCTCAACCCGACACCTATCGTGGCTACCCGGCCAGCTGCCGCAACTGGCGGGATCGAGCCGCTGGGTGAACCAGTCGTTGATCGCCGACTCGCCGAAGTGGCCGAAAAGCGGATTGTAGATATCATGCATCAAACAGGCCGTTTCGATGATACTTTCAAAGGGAGCGAGCAACCGGGTCAGGCCAAGCTCATCAATGCGCCCAGCCAGTTTGAAGCGGTTGAGGATCTCTTTGGCGATATGCCGCCCGACCTGCTGCACTTCCATCGAATAGGTCAGGTGGCTACGCACAGCCGCATTACGCTCCAACGCAAAGACCTGGGTTTTTTGCTGCAAACGGCGGATGGCGGCAGAATTGATAATGCGCCTGCGATCGCTCTCAAACTGCCGCACAATGTCGTACTCGTCTTTGGCCTCAATAGGTTTGCCGAATGGCCGCAGAAAGCTAATTTTTTACTTGAAGTCGATCCCGGACATCTGTTTATCCTCAGTTGCACCCACTTCTATGATAACAATTCCCGCCAGCAGATGCAATGAATTATCTCTCTGACAGCCATGATAGACTATGGTGCAATTCCCCACCTAATCAGCGAGTGTTATTTATGAAAGTAGCCATCATCGGCGCAATGGAGCAAGAAGTCGCCCTACTGCGCGATCAAATCGAAAACCGTCAGACCCTTCAACGCGCGGGCAGTGAAATCTATACCGGCCAGATCGGCAGC
Organism: Serratia symbiotica (Periphyllus acericola); assembly: GCF_964019515.1. Taxonomy (NCBI): domain Bacteria; kingdom Pseudomonadati; phylum Pseudomonadota; class Gammaproteobacteria; order Enterobacterales; family Yersiniaceae; genus Serratia; species Serratia symbiotica. The sequence goes on along the minus strand of NZ_OZ026452.1, from coordinate 271,583 downwards.
GTCGACGTTGCCCTGCTGAAATCCGGTATCGGCAAAGTCTCTGCGGCAATAGGCACCACCCTGTTGCTGCAACATTGCCAGCCGGACATGGTGATCAATACCGGTTCCGCCGGCGGCCTTGCCAGCACGCTGAAGGTTGGCGACATCGTGGTGTCCGAAGAAGTGTGTTACCACGATGCCGACGTAACCGCCTTTGGCTATGAGCCAGGCCAGATGGCTGGTTGCCCAGCAGCGTTCGTAGCTGATGGCGCCCTGATCGCTCTGGCGGAAAGTGGCATCAAACAGTTGAACCTGAACGCAGTGCGCGGCCTGATTTGCAGCGGCGATGCGTTTATCAACGGTGCAGAACCGTTGGCACGTATTCGCGCCACCGTCCCAAACGTTGTGGCAGTTGAAATGGAAGCTGCAGCGATCGGCCACGTCTGCCATCTGTTCGGCACGCCGTTTGTGGTGGTGCGCGCTATCTCCGACGTCGCCGACAGAGTATCCCACATCAGCTTTGACGAATTCCTCACGGTGGTGGCCAAACAGACCACGATGATGATTAACGCCATGCTGCAAGCCCTGGCCAAACGCGGTTGAGGTACAGCCAAGCGCCGATCACAGAACAGACTGTCGCTTAGTGAATGACAGGAGCATTAACGCGCTAGCCATGAGGTGAAGACGGGTCAATACCCTGGTGGGGAAAAGTCAGATACTGAATGAGGAACCACAGCCACAGGTCGTTTTAGCATTCGGGTTGGCTACCACAAAACGTGAGCCTTCCAGCCCTTCAGTATAATCCACCGCCCCCCCCACCAGATATTGCAGGCTCATCGGATCGACCACCAGCGCCACACCTTTCTTCTCAATGGTCATGTCGCCATCATTGATTTTGTCGTCAAATTTGAAGCCGTACTGAAACCCACTACAGCCGCCGCCGGTAATGTAAACCCGTAACTTGAGGTTCGGGTTTTCTTCATCAGCGATCAGGAATTTAACCTTGTTTGCTGCTGCCTCAGTAAATTGCAGGGGCAATGCAGTTTCATCATTCATACTCTTTACTCCCAACCTTGTTCAGCATCAGATCGCTACACTAGCTGCCTGATTAATACTGACGATTATCCGATACCTAAGTATTGCGTTCAAGTATTGACCCCATTTTCTGTACCCCGTTTCTCCGTCACCTCACCACCGGCTAAGAGCCTATCCCAGTAGGTTCTTAGCCACCCGCTACGACTAATCACTCTTTGTCGATGAACATTTCATAACGCGACACTCTCCTCTAGAATAGCGCGGTCAAATCATTCAAAAAAATCCAGGAGCTGATTTATGAGTTTACCCAGCAAATCCGCAAGTCTGTATGCCCAGGCGCAACAGGTGATCCCCGGTGGGGTTAACTCTCCAGTACGCGCCTTCACGGGTGTCGGCGGTGTGCCACTGTTTATCGAGCGGGCAGAGGGAGCATACCTGTTCGACGTCGATGGCAAAGCCTACATCGATTATGTCGGCTCCTGGGGGCCGATGGTGCTGGGGCACAATCACCCGGCGATCCGCAACGCGGTAATCGAAGCGGCACAGCGCGGCCTAAGCTTTGGTGCGCCAACCGAGATAGAAATCAGTATGGCGCAGTTAGTCACCGAACTGGTGCCGACCATGGATAAGGTGCGCATGGTTAATTCAGGCACCGAGGCCACCATGAGTGCCATTCGTCTGGCGCGTGGCTACACCCACCGCGATAAAATCATCAAGTTTGAAGGTTGCTACCACGGTCACGCCGACTGCCTACTGGTGAAAGCCGGTTCCGGCGCATTGACCCTCGGCCAGCCAAACTCGCCGGGCGTACCCGCGGACTTTGCTAAGCATACCCTTACCTGCACCTATAACGATTTGGACTCAGTGCGCACGGCGTTCGAGCAATACCCTTCAGAAATCGCCTGCATCATCGTCGAACCCGTGGCCGGCAACATGAACTGCGTACCCCCACTACCGGAGTTCCTGCCGGGCCTGCGCACACTATGCGACGAATATGGCGCACTGCTGATCATCGATGAAGTGATGACCGGCTTCCGCGTAGCGCTGGCTGGGGCGCAGTCCTATTATCACGTCGAACCGGATCTGACCTGCCTGGGTAAAATCATTAGCGGTGGCATGCCGGTAGGAGCCTTCGGTGGACGCCGTGAAGTGATGGAAGTGCTGGCACCAACCGGCCCGGTTTACCAAGCAGGAACCCTGTCCGGCAACCCGATCACTATGGCAGCGGGCTACGCCTGCCTGACCGCAGTGTCGCAAGTAGGCGTACACCAGGCACTGACCGAACTGACCGATAGGTTGGCGGAAGGTCTGCGACACGCGGCGAAAGAAGAACACATCCCACTGGTGGTCAACCATGTCGGCGGCATGTTCGGCTTGTTATTTACTGACGTCCCATCGGTCACCTGCTATCAGCAAGTCATGCAATGCAACGTGGAGCGCTTCAAGCGCTTTTTCCACCTGATGCTGGAAGAAGGCATCTATCTGGCACCCTCGGCGTTTGAAGCGGGCTTCATGTCCGTGGCACACAGTAAGGCAGATATTCAGCGCACTATCGACGCAGCGCAACGCTGCTTCGCCAAGCTGTAAGCTTGCAGCGCATAAGCCACTCCCGCCACCCGAACCGGGAGCCAGTCCAGCCAATTCAGCAACAGATCAATACCCGAATGCGAACGCTCCAGCGGCGTACGGTGGCGCGCCCTCCAGGTTTGATAGGCGCGCAGGAAAGCATATCCCGCCAGTGCTATCGGCCCATAGGCTCCACAGACCACAAACCAGAATATCGGTGTCAGATAGTAGCGGAAGTTAATCCATAATAGCGCATTTTGCAGTGCGCGCAGGCGCAGCAATTCGCTACAATCTATCGGCAAACCGTGGATCAGCGCCAGTTCTTCCGCCATCTGGTTGCTGGCTTGGCTATCCCCCTGCAGCACGGCCTGCAAATAGGCGTGGTAATGCTGGCGTTGAATGCCAGCACCGATGCACAGTAAGCCGATAATAATCCACAGCAGTAGTGTCACCATGCCAAAGAATACCCCTTGTATTAGCCACAGCATACCCCACATTCCCCCCATCCAAGCGAGGGTCAATAGCAGCGTCTGCGCCAGCGACACCCGATGCAGCCGCTGGAACACCACCTCCAGGCGGTGCTCCAACTGCCAGTGTTCACCCAGCTTAAACAGGCGTTCCCATGCCAAAACCAGTACTAGCGTAAACAACGTCATTAGCGACTCCTCTCCTTTTTCCTACTCTCAAGCTCTTAAGCATAGCGTTGTTCCAGAGGTGCCCGTCAAACACCCACCAGGCTAGGTCACACCACCATGGCGGAATGTCAAAAAAATAATAAGGATACCTTGCTGTATCGCGCGTACTGGTAAACTGCCAAATTCGCCTAACGGCCTAACGCTGTGCAGTCAGCCCGCGCTGGTTACTCCATCATCAAGCCATTTCCCACTGCATCAGACACCGCACGATGGTGGTACTTATTTCTGTAACCGGGTAGCATGTTCCCCTGTAATCCCACCGTCCATTTCGGAGTTTCCCATGCCGACACGCCGCTACAGTGCCCACCGCCACCGCACCGAGCTTCTTGAACGAATTGACAGTGATATTCCCTATGCCGTCGCCCAGGATCTAGGCGAAGATCTGGGCGGTATAGTCAACACCGAGCGCGATCTTACCGCGCAATTGTTACCGGTTTACAAACAGGCTGATGCTACCATCATCACCCGTGAAGCTGGCGTGTTCTGCGGCCAAGGCTGGCTGAACGAAGTCTTTATCCAACGGAGCAACCAGGTGAAGGTGACATGGCAGGTGTCGGAGGCGTTGTTAAATAAATCGAACATTTTGCCGGGACGAGGATCAGATCACTCTCCTTCTGTCAACATAGCGACATTCCGTGGCCCAGCAAAAGTTCAACATCACCAACTGGAAAGGCTTACAACAACGCCCTTATCACTCGGGATTCACTCACTTTCTCGGTGGATGAAACGGTACTTCACGCCTGGTACTGCGAGGCAAAACCTTCTCTGCGTGGTCGCCCACCACATTATTCCGATATGGCAATCACCAGCGTATTGATGCTGAAACGGATTTTCTGCCTGACACTTCGCGCCCTCCAGGGCTTCGGCGACTCCATTGTCACACTGATCAAAGTGCCGTTGAACTGCCCGGACGACACCTGCATCAGTAAGCGGGCAAAGTCCGGCCATGTCCCGTTTAAAACCCCAACGCTGGGTGAAATTGCGCACCTCGTTATCGACTCTAACGGGCTCAACGTGTTGGGTGAAGACGAGTGTAAGGTAAAAAAACACGGTCAGGAAAAACGGCGGATCTGGCGAAAACTGCATTTGGCCGTAGATACAGAAACACATGAGGTCATCTGTGCTGACCTTTCCTTGAGCAATGTCACCGATACCGCAGCCTTCCCAGGTCTCATCCGCCAGAGGTACCGTAAAATCAAAGTCGCCTCGGCGGATCGGGCTTAGGATACGCGAGTGTGTGATGATGAGTTAAGGGGCAAGAAGCTCAAGGCGTTAATACCGCCCAGCAGCGGAGCCCGTTATTGGTCGGCAGACTATGCAGAGCGAAATCAAGCAGTGGCGAACCAGCGCCTTACCCGAGACAACACACGGTGGAAAAGTATCACAGGCTACCACCGAGGTTCGACAGCGGCAACAGCGAGGTACAGAGTAAAACAGCTATTTGGTGGTCACCTGTCGCTGCGAGATTATGATGGGCAAGTTGCAGAGGCGCTGGCCATGATCTATGCATTAAACAAGATGCCGCTCGCCGGTATGCTGAAAGTGTACGCCTTGCCTGAAAGATGCCCATTCACGGGACTCTTTATTCCAAATCCGATTTATTCAACAAAGCCTCAGTGATCTACTATTAGGCGCAGGTATTTAGGTGGAAGATTATTTCCGTATGGGTATTGAACATTATGTCTATTGAAAGCGCGTCTTTAAAACATCACAATACTTTTGCGCTCACGGTCAACGCAACGCATCTGGTCCTAGCAGATAGAATTGAATTAATGCTCAAAGTCTGGCAACAAACACAAAAGCGCCAGATGCCACTGCTGGTGCTCGGCGAGGGAAGCAACGTGCTGTTTCTTGAAGACTTTTCCGGTACGGTGATGGTCAACCAATTAAAAGGCATAAATATCAGAGAGGAACTGGATACGTGGCACCTCCATGTCGGCTCTGGTGAGAACTGGCACGATCTGGTTTGTCACACTCTGCAAGTTGGTATTGCCGGGTTGGAAAACTTGGCGCTGATCCCCGGTTTAGTGGGGTCTGCACCGATTCAGAATATAGGTGCTTACGGCATCGAATTGAAAAACGTTTGTGAATATGTCGATCTCTTGGATTTATTTACCGGCGCTATTGATCGTATCCCGGTAGCTGAGTGCGGCTTTGGTTACCGTGAGAGCATTTTTAAACATCAATTTCAGACTGGATACATTATCGTTGGTCTTGGCTTGTGCTTGAGCAAGAAGTGGCGGCCAATGCTTGAGTATGGAGATTTAACTAAGCTGGATCCGGTAACTGTGACACCAAGTCAAATATTCGATTCCGTTTGTGCGATGCGTCGAAGTAAGTTGCCTGATCCCCGTAAGATCGGGAATGCTGGCAGCTTCTTCAAAAATCCGCTGGTGAGCGCAGAGAAATCTGCATCACTGATATCTCAGTATCCGGGTATGCCACATTATCTGCAGGCAGATGGACAGGTTAAGTTGGCTGCGGGCTGGCTAATCTATCAATGCGAGTTGAAGGGATATCGGGTAGGTGGGGCTGCCGTACATCTCCATCAGGCATTAGTTTTGGTAAATGCGGATAATGCTACCAGCCAGGATGTCGTCGCTCTGGCGCGCCATGTGCGCAACACAGTAGCATCCAGATTCGATGTATGGCTGGAGCCTGAGGTGCGTTTTATCGGCGTGATGGGTGAGTTGAATGCAGTCGAGGTGTTGTCATGAAAGACAGCAAGGTGCCGTTGAAGCTGATTGCGCTGTTAACTGATGGCGGCTCCCATTCAGGGGAACATCTCGGTGAGTCGTTGGGTATGAGTCGGGCGGCGATTAACAAGCATATTCAGACTATCCGCGAGTGGGGGGTGGATGTATTAACCGTGCCAGGTAATGGATACAGTCTTCCAGACCCTATTCAATTACTGGAAGCCGATCGTATTCTCAAGCTGCTGGAAGATAAACGCGTGACTGTGTTGCCATTAGTGGATTCAACCAATCAATATTTGCTGGATCGTATCTGTAAGCTTCAGTCCGGTGACGCCTGTATTGCCGAGTATCAGCAGGCTGGCCGCGGCCGCCGCGGGCGACAGTGGGTCTCACCTTTTGGCACTAACCTATATCTATCGATGTTCTGGCATTTGGAACAGGGGCCTGCTGCTGCTATGGGGCTCAGCCTGGTGATTGGTATTGTGATGGCCGAAGTCTTACAGCGTCTAGGTGCGGAGGATGTTCGGGTTAAGTGGCCGAATGATTTGTATCTTAACGATCGCAAATTGGCGGGCATCCTGGTCGAACTGACAGGAAAAACTGGTGATGCGGCTCATCTGGTAATGGGAGCTGGCATAAACTTGGCGATGTGCGGTACCAATGCTGACGACATTAATCAGGGATGGATCAACCTACAGGAGGCAGGGATTAGCATCGATCGCAATGAGCTTGCCGCTACCCTGCTCAATGAGCTGCGACAGTCGCTGAAGCAGTTTGAAAATGATGGACTGACGCCATTTGTAGCGCGTTGGCACTCGTTAGATAACTTTATTGATCGGCCGGTCAAGTTGCTGATTGGTAAAAAGCAAATCTTTGGCATTGCTAGAGGCATCGATCAGCAGGGGGCTTTATTGCTTGATCAACAGGGGATGATTAAACCCTTTATTGGTGGGGAAATATCTCTGCGCCACGCGGAATAAAGATTTTAATTAAGGGGACAGAAGTCCCCTCATATTTCTCTGGATTATTTTCTTAAGCGTACGCTATTTACCGCATGGCTGGCGCTCTTGGTCATAATCAGACTTGCTCGCTCACGCGTCGGCAGTATGTTTTTCTGCAAATTCAAACCATTAATCTCATTCCATAGTTGTGTAGCGATACTGACTGCCTCAGGCTCCGGTAGTTTAGAGTAGTTATGGAAATAAGAATCATGGTTGGAGAACGCCCCCTGACGGAATTTCAGGAAGCGGTTGATATACCAGTTTTGCAGTAATGTTTCCGGCGCATCGACGTAGATTGAAAAATCAACAAAGTCTGAAACAAATACACGGTGCGGATCGTGGGGATAATCCATCCCACTCTGCAATACGTTGAGTCCTTCCAGAATAAGAATATCCGGTTGTTCGATAACCTGATTGCCATCAGGGACTAAATCATAAATTAGATGCGAATAAACCGGAGCCGTTACGCGTTTGGCACCAGATTTCACTTCTGAAACGAATTTTACCATACTACGCATATCGTAAGATTGCGGGAACCCCTTTTTCTTCATTAGTCCGCGTTCATTCAGCACCTTGTTGGGATGCAAGAATCCGTCGGTAGTGATCAGCTCTACGCTGCGGTGCTCCGGCCAACTACTGAGCAGCGCCTGCAACAGGCGGGCGGTGGTGCTTTTACCCACGGCGACGCTGCCAGCAATGCCAATTATATAGGGAATTTTTTGCCCGTCGGTGCTGAGGAATTGTTCGATAACCGCCTGTCGGCGCAGGTTAGAGCTGATATATAATTCCAGCAGTCGCGACAGCGGCAGATAAATCTGCACCACTTCATCCAAAGAGAGATCTTCGTTAATCCCTTTCAGTTTAAGGATCTCTTCTTCTGACAACTTCAGCGGCACAGAATTTCGCAATGCAGCCCACTGGGTACGATCGAACTGAAGATAAGGCGTCGCTAAAGATTGATCTCTTTTTATCATAAGCCAAATTCTGCCTATTAACGCAGGTTGGGAATGGCGTAGGACGCCAACTCGAGATAATAAACAAGCTGCATATTATAGATAGCTGCGTATTTGGCGTAGACTTTTTTCGAAAATTTGTCGATTGGCAGCAGTTTATGTCAATTTTGCAGCGGTATCCGGCGTTGGGCGTTGTTGAATAAATCGAACATTTGTCCGGGACGAGGATCAGATCACTCTCCTTCTGTCAACATAGCGACATTCCGTGGCCCAGCAAAAGTTCAACATCACCAACTGGAAGGCTTACAACAACGCCTTTATCACTCGGGGCTCACTCACTTACTGGGGGGATGAAACGGCACTTCACGCCTGGTACTGCGAGGCAAAACCTTCTCTGCGTGGTCGCCCACCACATTATTCCGATATGGCAATCACCAGCGTATTGATGCTGAAACGGATTTTCGGCCTGACACTTCGCGCCATCCAGGGCTTCGTCGATTCCATTATCACACTGATCAAAGTGCCGTTGAACTACCCGGACGACACCTGCATCAGTAAGCGGGCGAAGTCCGGCCATGTCCCGTTTAAAACCCCAACGCTGGGTGAAATGGCGCACCTCGTTATCGACTCTACCCGGCTCAACGTGTTGGGTGAAGGGGAGTAGAAGGTAAAAAAACACGGTCAGGAAAAACGGCGTATCTGGCGAAAACTGCATTTGGCCGTAGATACAGAAACACATGAGGTCATCTGTGCTGACCTTTCTTTGAGCAATGTCACCGATACCGAAGCCTTCCCAGGTCTCATCCGTCAGAGGTACCGTAAAATCAAAGTCGCCTCGGCGGATCGGGCTTAGGATACGCGAGTGTGTGATGATAAGTTAAGGGGCAAGAAGCTCAAGGCGTTAATACCGCCCAGCAGCGGAGCCTGTTATTGGTCGGCAGACTATGCAGAGCGAAATCAAGCGGTGGCGAACCAGCGCGTTACCAGAGACAACACACGGTGGAAAAGCATCACAGGCTACCACCGACGTTCGATAGCGGCAACAGCGAGGTACAGAGTAAAACAGCTATTTGGTGGTCACCTGTCGCTGCGAGATTATGATGGGCAAGTTGCAGAGGCGCTGGCCATGATCTGTGCATTAAACAAGATGCCGCTCTCCGGTATGCCAGAAAGTGTACGCCTTGCCTGAAAGATGCCCATTCACGGGATTCTTTATTCCAATCCGATTTATTCAACAACGCCGTAAAGATCTTCGAGTTCGGTTTTGCTCAACGTTGCTTTAATCTCCTGTGCCAACAGCTCGCTCAGCTTGCCCTGTTCTACAATCGATTTAAGGATGGTCTGACGGCGATCTTCCAACTCGCGTAAATACCCCAAACTGGTTTCCAACTGGCGCAGTTGGGTGTCATCCAAGCCCCCGGTGGCTTCCTTACAATAGCGTGCAATAAAGGGCACAGTATTACCCTCATCCAGCAGGCGGAGTTAACTTGCTTGGGTTGCTGGGGCTGTGCCTCAAGCTCTGTTGCAATAATGCGGCTCAGTGGGTGATTCATAAGTCTATTATCTGTGTTAAGAACGGTGAATAAACAGGGAACAGTTATACAGATTGATGGGGGGAAATGCCAATAGAGCAGGCCACCGGAGTGGGTAAACCGGCGTATTCCAGTGGCCTAGTGGCTGTTAGGAAAAAACGAAACTTTACTTTGGGTATTCGATCTTGTTGATATACTACCATGCTTCACCTTGCGGGGTGTTGACGATGGCGTTATCGCCCTTTTCTTTCTTCAGCAGGGCGCGAGCTATCGGCGCGTCAATGGATATATAATCCTTGCGACCGAAAATTTCGTCATAACTGACGATACGAAAGCGTTTGACATCACCATTGTCATTCTCGACCTCAACCCAGGCACCAAATAATACTTTACCTTCCTGTTGGGGAGCATAATCGATGACCTTCCATTACTCCAGGCACTGGGCTAGATAATGGACGCGACGGTCGATCTCGCGTAGCCGTTTCTTATTGTACTTGTAATCGGCATTCTCACTTCTGTCTCCCAGACAGGCGGCCCAGGCCACTTTTTTAGTCACCTCTGGGCGTTCCTCGCGCCAAAGATAGTCCAGTTTTTGCTTGAGTTTACTCTAGCCTTGGCGGGTTATCAGTTAAGTTTTCATGGTAATTTATCTTTATTGAGTCACTGCCACAGGGTCAGTAAATGTGAAACGATAACCGGATATTTTGTGCTGTTGCATTGTTTTATCAGCCTGCGCAGTCTTTAATAATCGGGAGTATCCTTAGCAATAGCGGAATAATGAGGGTTTTTGATATTCTTCCATCGTATTACCGGGAAAGGAGAGCGATGAAAAGGTGGCATTATCTTAACAAAAAACAAGGAATTCGAGCGCATAACCCATCAAATTGAAGGTATTACTGCATGGAATTTAAAGACTACTATGCGACGATGGGAGTCGATCCCGCCGCCGACTTGAAAACCATAAAAACCGCCTACCGCCGACTGGCGCGTCAGTACCATCCTGATGTCAGTACCGAGAAGGATGCTGAAAGCAAGTTCAAGGAACTGGCGGAAGCGTATGAGGAGCTGAAGGATGAAGAGCGCCGCGCCGAATACGATCAGTTCAGGCTGCACCGCAAAGATCCTCGTTTCTCTGAGCAGACGCACGGCTATGCCGGGCAGAGAGAAGCGGGATATAGCGCGGGCGTACACGATTTTTCCGACTTCTTCGAGAGCATGTTCGGTGGCCATGCCGCAAGAGGTCGACGCTCTGCCGTGCACGGTTTCCATAGGCAGAATCTTGAGATGGAAGTTCCGCTGTTTCTTGAGGAAACGCTCAACGGCCAAACCCGATCAATTTCTTATCAACTACCTGTCGTGGATGAACTGGGTCGACAGGTGAGTGAAACCAGCAAAACGCTGAATGTGAAAATCCCAGCGGGCGTGGCTGATGGTGAACGTATTCGCCTCAAGGGTCAGGGAGTAGCTGGCGTGGGCGGCGGCCAGAATGGCGACCTCTACCTGATCATTCGCTTCGCGCCGCATCCGTTATTTGAGGCTGAGGGTCACAACTTACATATCGTGGTGCCGCTAGCACCATGGGAAGCCGCGCTGGGGACCAGAATTGAATTGCCGACGCTGACCGGTAAGATTGCACTGACCATTCCCTCCGGCAGCCAAAGCGGCAAGCGGCTGCGGTTCAAAGGTAAGGGGCTGGCTGGCAAGAAAGAAACCGGCGATCTGTACGCCGTTCTCAAGGTAGTGATGCCGCCGAAACCGGATGAAAAAATCAGCGCCCTATGGCGAGAGTTGTCTGAGCAGGTGGCGTTTGATCCCCGGACGGAATGGGAGCCAAAATGATGAGCAAAGAGATAACCTTTACCCTGGTGGAACTGTGCCAGACAGTGGATATTTCACAGGATGAACTGGTCGAGATTGTAGAGCTGGGTGTGATTGTGCCGTTGCAACCAGAACAAGTGCATTGGGAGTTTGATTATCCTGCGTTAAGCCATCTAAGACGCGCAGGGCGGTTGCGTACTGAGCTGGATCTGGACTGGCCGGGGATTGCCATGGCGCTCAAGCTGCTTGAAAGGGTTGGTGAATTGCAGAAAGAGAACCAGCGATTGCATCGCCAACTTGCGCATTTTTTACAGACGCCTGAAACAAGATAGCCATGCTATGCTCACCGAGCAATTCCTGCCGGTGGCGTTTTTTATTCTTATTGGACAGCATAGCGAGGCTGCTCTCTAACGGAGGGATGCCCTATTTAGCTGATTAAGCGCCGGAATTTTGGTGAAGCCAATGAGATAATTGATGAAAAGTATTGATAAATTAGGAAAAAATATGATTTGTAACAATGCTGGCTTGAATATATATCTTTTAAAGTTATCCAGACTGGTAGGGTTTTTTAACAATAGTCGACTTAGGCAATAAAGCCTTTGGGAGTAATAACATGCAAGAAAATCATAAGATCCTAGTCGTCGACGACGATATGCGACTGCGCGCGCTTTTAGAGCGTTATTTAACCGAACAGGGCTTTCAAGTACGTAGCGTTGCCAACGCGGAGCAAATGGATCGCTTGTTGACGCGTGAATCCTTTCACCTGATGGTGCTGGATCTGATGCTGCCAGGCGAAGATGGTCTCTCCATCTGTCGCCGTTTGCGTAGCCAAAGTAACCCTATGCCGATCATTATGGTGACTGCTAAAGGTGAAGAAGTTGACCGTATTGTTGGCTTGGAGATCGGTGCCGATGACTACATCCTAAAACCATTTAACCCACGTGAACTGCTAGCTCGCATTCGTGCTGTACTACGTCGACAGGCCAATGAGCTGCCGGGCGCACCTTCGCAAGAAGAAGCAGTGATTGCCTTCGGCAGATTCAAACTGAACCTCGGCACCCGCGAAATGTTCCGTGAAGATCAACCTATGTCGCTGACCAGTAGCGAGTTTGCGGTGCTGAAAGCGTTGGTAAGTCACCCGCGCGAACCACTGTCACGAGACAAGCTGATGAACCTGGCACGTGGCCGTGAATACAGTGCGATGGAGCGTTCCATCGATGTACAAATTTCCCGCTTGCGCCGCATGATTGAGGAAGATCCTGCGCATCCACGCTATATCCAGACTGTCTGGGGGCTGGGCTACGTCTTTGTTCCAGATGGCAGCAAGGCATGAGACGATTGCGCTTTTCACCGTGCAGTTCATTTGCCAGAACCCTGCTTTTAATCATTACCTTGCTGATTATCAGCCTGGTTACGACTTATTTAGTGGTGCTGAACTTCGCCATCCTGCCTAGCCTGCAACAGTTCAATAAGGTATTGGCTTACGAAGTGCGTATGCTGATGACCGATCGGCTGCAACTGGAAGATGGAGCCTTGCTGCCAGTGCCGCCAGCGTTCCGTCGTGAAATCTATCGCGAGCTAGGTATTTCCCTCTATACCAACTCGGCGGCGGAGGAAAATGGCCTATGCTGGGCGCAGCACTATCATTTCCTCAGCCAGCAGATGGCGCATCAGCTTGGCGGGCCGACAGATGTGCGGGTAGAAGTGGACAAAAACTCTCCGGTGGTGTGGCTGAAAACCTGGCTACAGCCCGATATCTGGGTGCGTGTTCCGCTGACTGAAATCCATCAGGGCGATTTCTCGCCACTTTTCCGCTATACCCTGGCGATTATACTGCTGGCGATAGGGGGGGCATGGTTGTTTATCCGTATCCAAAACCGGTCGCTAGTGGAGCTGGAACATGCCGCTTTGCAGGTGGGTAGAGGTATTATCCCGCCGCCGTTGCGTGAGTACGGGGCCTCTGAGGTGCGTTCGGTTACAAGGGCATTTAACCAGATGGCGTCAGGGGTTAAGTTATTGGCGGATGACCGTACGTTGCTGATGGCTGGGGTCAGTCACGATCTGCGCACCCCGCTGACGCGCATTCGTCTGGCAACCGAAATGATGAGCATGGAGGATGGCTATCTAGCTGAATCAATTAATAAAGATATTGAAGAATGCAACGCCATCATTGAGCAGTTTATCGATTATTTGCGTACCGGTCATGAAATGCCGATCGAAACCAGTGATCTGAACGCTATCCTTGGTGAAGTAGTGGCGGCAGAAAGTGGCTATGAGCGGGTGATTGAAACCGCCATGTTGCCAGGCACACTGATGGTGAATGTCCACCCATTATCCATTAAGCGTGCGGCGGTGAACATGGTGGTCAATGCGGCGTGCTACGGTAATGGCTGGATCAAAGTCAGCAGTGGGCGCGAGCCGCTGCGCGGATGGTTCCAGGTTGAAGACGATGGCCCAGGTATTGAGCCAGAAAGGTTGCAGCATCTTCTACAACCTTTTGTGCGCGGCGACAGTGCGCGTAGCACCAGCGGTACCGGGCTAGGTCTGGCGATTGTGCAGCGCATTATTGACTCGCATGACGGCGTGCTGGATATTGGCACTAGCGAAAGTGGCGGGTTGCTGATCCGCGCTTATATTCCCCTGCCAGTGTTGCCAATCGACAAAAGAGCATCGGAAAATGGGCATCAACCCCAGAAGGACAACGCCTGAAGGTTCTGACAACGTGCTGCGTGGAGCGCGAACCGCCAGGACTTCCTGTTCATTACATCGTAATCCGCCGCATCTTCATGCAGGTGCCGAGTATTATTGTTCATCAGCCAAGGGTCGACTAGGGTGACGCAGCTACAGATGAAATCCTTAGTATTGCGCGTGGCTAATGTAGCACCGTAATGCAGGCAGGTGGCAGCGATCTCACACACTCGCGTATCGTAAGCCCGATCCGCCGAGGCGACTTTGATTTTACGGTACCTCTGGCGGATAAGACCTGGGAAGGCTTCGGTATCGGTGACATTGCTCAAGGAAAGGTCAGCACAGATGACCTCATGTGTTTCTGTATCTACGGCCAAATGCAGTTTTCGCCAGATACGCCGTTTTTCCTGACCGTGTTTTTTTACCTTCCACTCGCCTTTACCCAACACGTTGAGCCCGCTAGAGTCGATAACGAGGTGCGCAATTTCACCCGGCGTTGGGGTTTTAAACGGGACATGGCCGGACTTCGCCCGCTTACTGATGCAGGTGTCGTCCGGGCAGTTCAACGGCACTTTGATCAGTGTGATAATGGAGTCGACGAAGCCCTGGAGGGCGCGCAGTGTCAGGCCGAAAATCCGTTTCAGTATCAATACGCTGGTGATTGCCATATCGGAATAATGTTGTCGGCGACCATGCAGATCAGGTTTTGCCTCGCAGTACCAGGCGTAAAGAGCCGTTTCATCCACCCAGAAAGTGAGTTAACCCCGAGCGATCAGGGCGTTGTTGTAAGCCTTCCAGTTGGTGATGTTGAACTTTTGCTGGGCCTCGGAATGTCGCTATTTTGACAGAAGGAGAGTGATCTGATCCTCGTCCCGGCCAAAAGCTCGATTTATTCAACAACGCCTAGTGCAGATCAAAACTGGGGTCAGGGTTTCTCTACCGCTAAGCCTTTCTATTCCAGGTGAGGGGTTAATATTGGAGGAGGTCATTTCGAGATGCCGCACATCTGGTGTCGTAAGCAAATATTTACTTCACACCGTTAGGGGTGCAAAGAAAGGGGTTGGATTAAAGCCTGGTATTCTATCAAAGGGATTCAGCACAGCGAGGGATAAAACTAATTTAAGTTGGCCAGGCACCGAACCTAGCCTAGCCTCCACGAAATAAGCAGCCTATCAGCTCAGCACGTCTATTATATACAAACCTTTACGGCAAAGAGGTTGCACAGGCTATCATGGGACGCAAAACTGCAGCTATAAAAGACCTCAATCGTAATACTAGAGGTGCTGAATGGATCACCGTAAAGGTGGTATAGTATTACTAGAGTTTTACCACTATTTTATATATAATCTCTAAATAATTGATTTTAAATAATTAAAAAATAATTCGAGCTTCGTAACTGGAACCTGCACAATTATGAGTAAACCGATTCAGATGGAACGCGGCGTCAAATACCGCGATGCAGACAAAATGGCACTGATCCCAGTTAAAATAGTGGTCACCGAACGGCAGGAGCTGTTGCGTAAACCCGACTGGATGAGGATCAAACTGCCAGCCGACTCGACGCGCATTCAAGGCATTAAAGCTGCCATGCGTAAAAACGGCCTGCATTCGGTCTGTGAGGAAGCCTCCTGCCCGAACCTGTCTGAATGTTTCAACCATGGGACTGCCACCTTTATGATCCTTGGTGCCGTCTGTACCCGCCGTTGCCCATTTTGTGATGTGGTCCATGGCCGCCCGATGATCCCGGATGCCAACGAGCCGGAAAAACTGGCACAAACCATCGCCGATATGGGCCTGCGTTACGTCGTGATCACCTCGGTTGATCGTGATGATCTGCGCGACGGCGGTGCCCAACACTTTGCCGATTGCATCGCTGCTATCCGTGCCAAAAATCCTTCCATCAAGATCGAAACGCTGGTACCGGACTTCCGTGGCCGTATGGATCGCGCGTTGGATATCCTGACCAAAACGCCGCCGGACGTGTTTAACCACAACCTGGAGAACGTGCCACGCGTTTACCGCCAGGTTCGCCCCGGGGCCAACTACGCGTGGTCATTGAAGCTACTGGAGCGTTTTAAAGAAGCACATCCGCATACCCCCACCAAATCTGGCCTGATGGTCGGCCTAGGTGAAACCAATGCGGAAATCATTGAAGTGATGCGCGATCTGCGCCACCATGGTGTCACTATGCTGACGCTCGGCCAGTATCTGCAACCAAGTCGCCACCACCTACCAGTTCAGCGCTACGTCAGCCAGGCCGAGTTCGATGAGATGAAAGAAGAAGCCAAGGCCATGGGTTTCACCCACGTGGCTTGTGGCCCGTTTGTTCGCTCATCCTACCATGCCGATCTACAGGCTATAGGGGACGTTGTTGAATAAATCGAATATTTGGCCGGCACGAGGATCAGATCACTCTCCTTCTGTCAACATAGCGACATTCCGTGGCCCAGCAAAAGTTCAACATCACCAACTGGAAGGCTTACAACAACGCCCTTATCACTCGGGGATCACCCACTTTATTATTCCGATATGGCAATCACCAGCGTATTGATACTGAAACGGATTTTCGGCCTGACACTGCGCGCCATCCAGGGCTTCATCGACTCCATTGTCACACTGATTAAAGTGGCGTTGAACTGCCCGGACGACACCTGTATCAGTAAGCGGGCGAAGTCCGGCCATGTCCCATTTAAAACCCCAACGCCGGGTGAAATTGCGCACCTCGTTATCGACTCTAGCGGGCTCAACGTGTTGGGTGAAGGCGAGTGGATGGCAAAAAAATACGGTCAGGAAAAACGGCGGATCTGGCGAAAACTGCATTTGGCCGTAGATACAGAAACACATGAGGTCATCTGTGCTGACCTTTCCTTGAGCAATGTCACCGACACCGAAGCCTTCCCAGGTCTTATCCGCCAGAGGTACCGTAACATCAAAGTCGCCTCGGCGGATCGGGCTTAGGATACGCGAGTGTGTGATGATGAGTTAAGGGGCAAGAAGCTCAAGGCGTTAATACCGCCCAGCAGCGGAGCACGTTATTGGTCGGCAGACTATGCAGAGCGAAATCAAGCGGTGGCGAACCAGCGCGTTACCGGAGACAACACACGGTGGAAAAGTATCACAGGCTACCACCGACGTTCGATAGCGGCAACAGCGAGGTACAGAGTAAAACAGCTATTTGGTGGTCACCTGTCGCTGCGAGATTATGATGGGCAAGTTGCAGAGGCGCTGGCCATGATCTGTGCATTAAACAAGATGACGCTCGACGGTATGCCAGAAAGATACCCATTCAGGGGACTCTTTATTCCAAATCCGATTTATTCAACAAAGCCATGCCTGCACTATGCATATGCTGCGTATCTGCCTATACTGAGCCTATGCAGATGGGCTATAACGCCATAAACTAGAAGGACATCATGCGGAACCGTATCCATTTTTAAAAACGGCAATAAACGCGCTATCCGTCTGCCCCGCAATCTGGATTTTGATGGGGTGAGCGAGCTGGAGATCGTCCGTGAAGGGGACAGACTCATCATGCGCCCCGTCCGGCCGACCCGGGGCTCGTTCGCGCAGCTGGAAAAGGCCAACCCGGACTTTATGACGGAGCGCATGGACGTGGTTAGAGATGAAAGACAATTTGACCTGTGAACAAGACCTATATGCTGGACACCAACATTTGTTCTTTCATCATGCGTGAGCGGCCGGAAGCCGTGTTCAAACGTCTTGAACAGGCGGTGCTGCGCAATCACTGCATCGTGGTGATCGGCAAGAAGGCCTCGCCGCGCCACGTGCAGCTGGTCGACGCATTCTGCGCCCGCTTGGATACCGTGCTGGCCTGGGACCGGGCGGCGGTGGACGCTACCACCACGGAGATCAAGACGGCACTTGCCGCGGCCGGGACGCCGATCGGCCCGAACGATACGGCGATCGCCTGGCATGCCATCGCCGCCGTGCTGGTGACGAATAATACAAGAGAGTTTGCACGGGTGCTGGCTCTGACGCTGGAAGACTGGGTGAATTAATCTGAGGGTTTCAGGTATCACCACGAATAACGCCCTACGCAGGTACAAAAAAACAGGCCGAACCCCCAGTTGTGCTGACTGTCGGTGATGCGGAGCAATCAGTCGGCAATAACGTCATTTTCTTTACTCAGTTTAGCCTGGTAACGGTAGCAACTTTCGCTGACAACAAATAGCTGACAGGCAAAGCGATAGCTAACTTAAGAGTAATTTTACGTCTGGAAATATAGGATCAAATCCAGTAAACTCACATAGGAAAACTGCTGTATCTCGTATGCAAGGTAAATTCCAATAACACTAAAATTTGGAGATATGATGAAAATCATGGCAGAAACACTGCACCTCCAGGATAAAAATACAAATACAGTCACATACGCAAGAAAAGATACTAATACTACAACCAAGGACGTACATAAAAATTTAGGAAAAAACACTATTGACAATAAAACACTATTGACAATAGTGGCGTGAGCGTTACTATTTGCGGAAAGTCTAGGTCAATGGTTTATACAAAACCGGAAATTAAGCAGAACCATATCGCACAAGAGTTACCGATGGAGGAAAAAGTGACTGATCGAGTATCCACAGGTGAAATTGCGAAAGACGTAACCCTAAGCATAATCCCTATTTATGGAACTGTCCGTGAATTCCAGAAAGGTAACATAGGATGGAGAATATTCGGCGCTATTACAGATGCTCTTACAGTAATACCAGTAATTGGTGCTGGAGCTAAAGCAGTAGGAACGGCAATTCGCGGAGGAAGTGCTGCTGTCAAAGCGGTTCGAGTTGGATTGACAGCTGCTGAAGTAACTTCAAAAATTACAACGGCCACAGTTAGTTGCTAAGCAGTTTTCAGCAGGAGCTTCAGAAGGTTTGGCAAAGTCATGGAAAGAATTAGGGAAAGCCGCCTTGCGCGTAGCGGATCCTTGTACTGAACTAATTGATAATAGCGGAACTTATTTTGGAAAAAAACAGAAAATTTAGTAACAAAAATCACATCTTCATCTGCTAAAATAAATAATGCAAAAGAAGATAGAAACAAGGCAAGAAACAAACCATCTATTATAAAAATAAACTAAAGAGCTATAGTTTATCCACTAACAAACCTGATGTCAGTGCCATATTAAATTATGCAATGATTTAATCAAAAAAATAAATAAAGCTATTCGATCATGAAGCATGACAAAAATTTAATAGGGAGTTTTTATTATGTGACATAAGCTCGTATTCCTGAGCTGAAAAATAATATGCTTAAAAATATGGAAAGAGACTTTGGAAATCGTATACGTGGCATTACTGACTTTGTTGCAGAGCAAGTTGGAAAGAACTTAGAAAATATGAGCTAATTTCTACGGCATAAAAATATTCATCAGTGATGGAAAACATGCTCTTCTTGTTAAGAAACCAATCTAATAAAATTACTTCGGAAATAAGCCAACCACTTTATATTAAAAGCATTCAAGATTTAAAGAATTCAGAAATAAATTCTCTTTCAGAGATTGGTATAAAGAAAAATAACTTATTGTAAAAAAGTAGCTCCTTCTGATTGCTGCCTGACAAGCCCCCAGTGGAACGAAACTCGCCAGCAGGTTATGGCTCGGGCGGTTGAATAGGGATAGCGGCGAGTCTGTCTGCGATTGTCCGGCATTGATACTGAGTGCGTCATTGGCCAGGATGCGCCCCTGGCGGTTATTCAGCGTGGATACGCCGGTGAGGGAGAAGGAGCAGGCGCTTTGTAGCCATCCGGCCATATTGTCGATGTCGCGTGCGGTCACGCTGGTGTGTGTCGTACCCAGAGCACCCGGCCACCGTAGCGGTTGTCCAGATGGTCGGTCTGCACTTCAAGCGCGGACTGGCTGCTGTAGTCGAGTTGGTTCGCCTTAAGCGTCAATGCCTGGCTCGAGACCGGTTGTCCGCGCTGGTTGTTTACCTGCCTGCCGTTGAGCGTCAGCGCCTCGCCTCTGTGCACTTTGCCCTGTCGGTTATCGAGCATCTCGATGCGGTAGATACCGCTGCCCTCGCTGATAAGCGTGCCGTTGCTGTTATCTAACTGTGCTGCCGTAAGCGCCAGTCCGCCACGGCTGCTGAATACCCCTTGGCGTTTGTCAATGCTTGCCGCAGTTATTTGCTGGTCACCGTTGCTCCGCACGGCACCGCCCGCATTATCCAACCCGCCGATAATGCGTAGCGCCAACCGTTGCTGGCCGTCTATCGTGCCGCTGGCATTGTTCAGCGTCTGGGCATCGAGTTTGAGTGCCTCGCCGCCCTGCAGCCTGCCCTGGTGGTTGTCCAACTGTTCTTTCAAATTAAAATACAGGTATTTTTTGCTGTACAGTAGTCCGCCGCTTTGTAGCGTCCGCCGTAGTTATCAAACAGGCCGGTTGTGGCCCCCTTGATGTCGAGAGTGTGCTGGGCGGTCAGTTTGCCGCATTGGTTCCAGATGTCGCCTGTGCTGTCAAGTGTCAGGTCTCCACCGGATTGCAGCCGACCACTGGCGTTATTGAGGGTGTGAGTGGCGACAGTGACCTGATGGCCGCCCAGCGCGGTGCCGTCGCGGTTATCCCAGTCGCCATCGGTGCGTATGCTGAGTGTGCCGCCCGCATCAAGCAGGCCGTTGGCATTGCTCAGTGCTTATTGGGATGTCAGGTTAGCATCACGCTGGGCTATCACTTTGCCCTGGGTGTTGTTGATCTGCTGTGCCGTCAGCACCAGCGACTCGCCGCTGATTTCACCCGCGCGATTGTCTATTGCTCCCGCCGCGTTTGATGTCAACGCCTGGCCGGAGCGCGACCGAGTCGCGCCGTTGCCATCAGTGGCGTTTCACTTTGCGCGCTGCCAGCGCCATTATCCCCATCATCGCCAGTAAGAATGGTCAACGCTTTGCCAGCTCCGATAAGGCCGCCCTGGTTGTTTAGCCCTCTGCGTGCCATAAGGGTGATATCCCCCTGGCTGACCACCTGTCCCTGAGCATTGTTCAGACGCTGTGCCGTCAGCAGTAATTGCGCACCATTGACCTGTCCCTGCTGATTGTCGAATGCGCCCAGCGCATCAAGCCGCAGGGCATTACCTGCCAGCACCTTGCCCTGGGTGTTGTTGATATTGCAGCTAGCATAGAGGGTAAGACCTGCCTGCGTTTTTACCGTATCCCCCAGGTTGTCGAGGCGACCAGCGTCAAGCTGAAGGTCGCCGTTGCTGCCCAACTCACCGCTGTTATTGTCGAGTATTCCGCTGACCCGCCAGTACTGTGCACTGTCGTTGAGTGATACCAGACGTCCGTGTTGGTTGGTCAGTGCTCCTGATGTCAGTGTCAGGCTATGGGCCTCGATACTGCCATCGGTATTGTCCAACTTGCCAGTCAGGGTGAAGTGGCTCTCTATCTATACCGCTGTCAGCGCTCAGGCGAACATCGCCGGTCGCCGCCAGGGTGCCGGAATGGCTGAGTTTGCCAGCCAGACTCTCAATAACCAGCGTACCGCCGCTGTGCAGCCTGTCGTGGTGGTTGATATCGTCACGGGCCATCAGCCGGATATCCCCGCCAGCCTCGATGACAGCCTCTTGCGCAGCCGACTGCCAACTGAGTTTGCCCTCGCTGCTGATTGTCAGGGTTTTGCCCGCTTGCAGGTGTCCGCCCTGGTTGCATACCCCCACGCCGGCTTCTGTGCCTATCATGCGGATTTGGCCACTATACCTGACCCTATCTGCACAATGTCTATCGCCAGTTCGTGTTTGGTGCTGCTGTCGTCCGCCAGCGGCGTTGCTGTGGTGCCGTCCGCACCTATCCGGTTGCGCCTAGCGACCACCAATAGCCCGGTTTTGGCCCAGACGCTGGCGTTGATGTCTACCGCACGCGCGAGGATATCTACGTACTCGGTGTCATGACGGGTATCACCATTGAGTCCGCCGCCCTCAACACGCACTAAACCGCGCTCGACCTGGTAGCCTGCCAGGCTGCCGTCGGCGTTCAACTGCGGCTTGCCGGTGGTCAGCGTCATGCGTCCGGCGTTGAGGGTGACGCAGCCGTTGCAGACAATGCCCGCCGGCTACCTCCAGAAACTACGTAGTTGGCTGGGATCATTGCTGTTGACTTTATTGAGGATAACCCGCGCCTGGGCGGCATTGGGGTTGAGGTTGGGGTTGGGGTTACTTTGGATCATCCCGGCCATTTGGGTGGAGGTTATCACCGCCGAGTTGTTGAGGATGGCCCCTTTGGCGTCGACATCGAACTGCTGGTATTGGTTGTGCGATATCCCAGCCTGATTGGGGGCGGTTATATTGACCTGTGGCAAACCGTTCTGGGTGGCGATGACTTCGGGCCGCTGGCCGGGCGCGGCGGTGACATCTGCCACAATGCCATCGGCCAGGGCAGGCCCGGAAAACAGCGCCAACCCCAGCAGCTACACCGCACGGCGCACCGTTACCCACAAGCGGATGCCGCCGCTATCCCGGCTTTGCCCCGGTTCAGTGCTGTAGCTGCGAGCCAGTTCGGACACCACCCGTAACTCCCCGTGGGTGCGGCTGAAATAGCAATGTTTGTTCATGGGTCACATCCGTGATAAAAGTCAGTCTGTTCAGGTCAGTATCTGCAAAAGGGTCGGTATCATGGCGCTTGGGCCTCAGATTTCCAGGCTGAGGCTAAAGCTGGCCGTCGCGCCTGAGGTGTGGAAGCCCTGCGGCTTGTAGAGCGGCAACCCGGCAGACAGGTCATAATTGAACCGTCCCCACAGCATGCCCCGCACGCCAAGTGCACTGCCCGCCAGTTGATGGCCGACTAGGTCGCGAGTGCCTGGGGACGTCTACGCAGCCGCAGTCGGTGGTCAGGTACAGCTCGTGCCCGCGTGAAAACACATTCCAGGCGATTTCGTTGCGCCACAGTTGGCCTTTTTCGCCAGACAGCATTTGTTCGCCGTCAAAGCCGCGTACAGTGAGTGTAACGCCCGGCAATGGCCATACGCTGCTGAGGCGTCAGCGCGCTCTGGTTCCACTGGCCACGTACGCTGGTGTAGTATCGCCAAGGCTGCTCACACCAGGCGAAGGGCTGATTGACCGCTTAGGTCACCGAGCAGCATACCTGTGCGGGCGCTGCCGCTGTGGGACGCCTCTTCCTGGGCTGGAAAGGCATTAAGTACGCCAGTGCCGCGCCGCAAGTTGATGTTCGCATCCAGCGTGGTACGGCCAAGGTAGCTGCGCTGGTTTAGCCCTAACTCCCAGCCAGCGGTACGGCGTTTTTGCAGGTCGATGTTGATGTCATTCACCGCATTAGTGGAATACTTACGGTAGCCACGCAGGTTGAGCGTGGTCTTGTGCGACTGGTCGCGATACAGCAACCGGGATACTGTCAGTTGGAGAGTGTCGCTCTGGCTGCTGTAATGCAGTACTGCGTTGGCATTGGGGATGTTCTGATGGTAGCTGTAGTCGGTGTAGTTGGCGGAAAATGCCCAATATCCCAGCGGGAAGAAGTAGTTCAGGGTGTGCGATCGGTTTCCGAATGGCCCGTGTTGAAACAAATCCTTGTCAAGGTTGGCGTAAAACAGGTCGTTCTGCGCAAAAGACGCATCCACCGACAAGGTGGCGGAACCGCTCTCTTCCCCATCTTCCTGCAACTCGAATTCTTTAGGGTATAATAGCCAAGCTAGCTTTATTCGGATGCAGAGTGCATAGACCGTTGAATTAGTACAGCGCTTTCGGCGTGGGTGCTGGCAGGCGCAGCGGGAAGTGATGGGAGACATCGGCCACCAATTATTGCAATTTGACGGTATCACACCGGTTACTGTTCTTAATATTCAGTCTGGTCTTCGGCCTTAGCAGGCCGTTGAAATAGGCCCAGGCTACCAGTTTATTCAGATAGCGGTTATATTCCATCGGTTGATTGCTAACGATGGAATCTATTAGCGGTTATATTCCATCGGTTGATTGCTAACGATGGAATCTATCGATGGTGCCTGGTTGTACAAGTACCAGCCGTTGTGGTTGGCGCGGCCATTCGGCACATAAATAAAGGTTAAATCTTTTTCCGACAGATCTGGGGGTTTACCAGCGTTACTTTGCCGGGCAAGGCTTCAGAGGCGGCTTATAGCTTGCGGGTCAGCACGCCGATATCCTGCGGACTGGCACTGACATTGAGGTTCTTGCGGCTGCCAAAGCGGATCAGGTTGCGATAACTTTGCATCATCGTATCCAGCAGTTCGTTATGTGCTTCACACACCCGTTCTATCTTCCAGTTGGCACGGTTGTTCAGGATCGCCAGTCGCTCTTCGCTCCAGCCCCATTCGCTCACCAGTTGGCTGAGGATTTTCCGCCGCCAGCCAATACAGGCTTGGGCCAACGACAGTTTTTCACAGACTTTCAGGTAGAAACAGCGGCGAACCAGGTCGAGGCGGGTCGGGTCGTTGATTTCAGTCAGGTAGTGGGTGACTCGTTCGAGCATCATGCAGTAAGCGTTGAGTCCGAAGCAGACGATCTCGCCAGCGTGCAGGCGCTTTTTGATATCCATCGCCAGCAGTTGGGTGTTGGGGTATTCCCAGGAATAGGCTTCCAGTGGCAGGGTTTTCAGCACAGCCTTGTAAGGCGAATCGATGCTCTTATATAGCTGCCATAGGCTGGCACCAAAGTACTCTTCCGCCGACAACGTGCTCAGGCCACCGAGATCCAGCCATTCGTTCGGTGTTAACACGCCTTGTGCGTAGAGCGACAGCACATATTAGTCATAATGCGTTTCTTCTTCGCCCGGCACCATATTCCACAGAATGCGTTTGCCAGCCAAGCGCACCGCAGTGCAGTAAAACTCATCTAGCAACAGGATATGTTGAGTAGAGCCGCAGTTTTCACTGTCTAGGCTGCCACTTTCGTTATGGCGGAAGCGATTTTCATCGATCAGAAAAAAGCTGACTTCCACCCCCAACGACGCTGCCCACTTTTCCAGCAGGCTGCATTTCTGCTGCAAAAGGTGGCGTTCTTCGTTATCTAGCCAGGACTGGTGGCAGACCCAGATGTCGAGATCCGAACTGCAACTCTGGCCGATCGAAGAGGTGCTACCCATCGAGTAAATGCTGGCAATCCGTAGTTCATCACTGGCTGGTTTGGCAAACGGGCTTTCCCATTTATCTGCTATCTGCTAAGTCATCAAGGTAATCTTGTTGGGGTTGATCAGGGGTGTAGAGGCAAACGCCATGGGGAACATTACCGTGCAGGTAACCCGGAATTAGGGGATGATAGTGGTGCAATAGGGCAGGTTGTAGACGGTATACCCGTTGAAACAATGGCCTCATGGCTGCTAAGGCGCGATCGATGTGTAATTGATTGATCGCATCCAGTCTTTGCTTCAGTGTCTCGATGTAAAGGTACAAGATGTCTCACCTGATCATCCCAGTGTTTAGAAAAAATGCGCATTCCATTGCGCCATGAGTGTTATGAGAATATTTGGCGGAAACGTGACCAATTTAACACTTTGATGATTGACCGTAAAGGATGTAACGCTTCGCTGTTTAAGTCACCGCCTCTCAAAACGATTTTGAGTTTAATGCGAGAGGCTCTTATACCCGTCATACTTCAGATTGCCTGTGCGATAGTTTTCCTCGCTCAATCTAGTCACTGAATGATGTAAATGCCTTGGGATTAATGAACCTGATCCCAGATGTTAAGCCTGTAGCCCAGCGTTACTGCCTTCCTGCAACTCTAATTATTTAGGGTATATCTGTAATGTTAACTACCCCTTCTTTACCTTTAGCACATGTGGCTTCTTACACTGACAGTGTTGACGCTCAGTGGTAGGATGGCGGGAAAATTATAAAAACGGTAACCAGCATGTTAGATAACATTATTCGAATTGCTACCCGGCAAAGCCCGCTGGCTCTTTGGCAAGCACATTATGTTCAGCAACGTCTGATAGCCACCCACCCTGGTTTACAGGTTGAACTAGTGCCGATAGTGACGCGTGGCGACATTATTCTGGATACGCCACTGGCGAAAGTCGGCGGTAAAGGGCTGTTTGTTAAAGAACTGGAACTGGCGCTGTTGGAAGAGCGTGCAGACATCGCCGTTCACTCGATGAAAGACGTACCAGTGAGTTTCCCACTTGGCCTAGGGGTGACTACTATTTGTGAGCGTGATGATCCGCGCGATGCATTGGTATCTCATCGCTTCTCTTCGATTGATCAACTGCCGCAGGGCAGCGTTGTCGGTACTTCCAGCTTGCGCCGTCAGTGCCAGCTACAAGAACGTCGGCAAGACCTGATAGTGCGCGATCTACGCGGCAATGTTGGCACCCGCCTGGCAAAGCTGCATAACGGCGACTACGATGCTGTTATTCTGGCAGTGGCTGGCCTGAAGCGCTTGGGGTTGGAACAGCGTATCTGCTGCCCACTGAGCGCCGAAGAGTGTCTACCAGCGGTTGGTCAAGGCGCGGTAGGCATTGAATGCCGTCTCGACGATGAAACCACCCGCACACTGTTGGCACCGTTGAACCATGCCACCACTAAAATTCGAGTGCGTGCCGAACGGGCGGTGAACACCCGTCTGGAAGGCGGTTGCCAAGTGCCGATAGGCAGCTATGCCGAACTAGTCGGCGATAGCCTATGGCTGCGCGCGCTGGTTGGTTCCCCGGATGGTAGCCAAATGTTACGTGGCGAATGCCGTGGCCCGGTTGCCAGCGCCGAAAAAATGGGCGTCGAACTGGCGGAGGAACTACTGGCACGCGGCGCGCGTAAAATCCTGCATGATGTTTATCAGGGAAATCCGCTGGTATGACGATTCTGGTTACGCGCCCTACTCCTGCGGGAGAATGTCTGGTAAACCGGTTGCGCGCACTCGGCCGGGTTGCCTATCATGCGCCGCTGATCGATTTCACCCCCGGTTGCGACTTGCCGAAGCTGCCACAGACCTTGCTGCAACTCAACATCGGTGATCTGGTGTTTGTTTTGTCACAGCACTCAGTGAACTATGCCGACTCGGTCATGGGTAGCGCCGGGCTGACATGGCCGACCCATTTGGCCTATTATGCGATAGGTCGGGCCAGCGGGTTGGCGTTACACCGCATCAGCAGTAGCAGTCTGCCGGTGGTATACCCGCACGGGTGCGAAATCAGTGAAACGCTGCTGATGCTGCCAGCGCTACAGAAATTGGACGGCAAACAGGTGTTGATCCTGCGCGGCAACGGTGGGCGTAGGCTGCTCGGCGATACATTACGCGAGCGAGGTGCCGCCGTAAGCTATTATGAATGTTATCAACGCAGCCCGGTATATTACGATGGCAATGAGCAAAGCGCCCACTGGCAGCGTGCTGGTGTCTATACGCTAGTGGTTACCAGCGGTGAAATGTTACAGCAGCTCTATACTCTAGTGCCTGATTACTATCGTTCCTCGTGGTTGTTGCGTTGCTGCCTGGTCGTAGTAAGTGAACGTTTGGCTACCCTCGCCCAAGACTTGGGCTGGAGCACCATTCGCGTAGCCGATAGCGCCGACAATGACGCGTTGATCCGTGTGTTAAAATAAACCTGACTATGGGATGTGCCATGATGACGGAACAAAATACCCCATCTACACCGGTTGAAGAACCAACCCCAGCGGCTGAGAAGCTCCAACAGCCAGACGATGATCGCCGTAAAGGCAAAAATACTGGTACGATGCTCGGTGCGGTCGCTATCATGCTGGTTATCGCACTAGGTGCGGGCGGCTATTACCATACACGCCAGCAGGCACAGCTGTTTCTCTCCACTAACCAGGCAATGCAGCAACAGTTGGATGTGCTAAAACAGAGCTTGCAACAGGAAAGAAGCGTGCTGGAAGGCTTACTGCGGCAACGGAGCAAAAGGCTGGACGCCGCTGACCGAGAACAAGCGACCTTGGCGCGCCAGTTGAATGAATTGCAGGGAAAAGTTGCCACCCTTTCCGGCAGCGATGCCAAAACCTGGCTGTTAGCACAAGCGGACTTTCTGGTAAAAATGGCCGGCCGCAAACTGTGGAGCGATCAGGACGTCACCAGTGCGGCGACACTGATGAAGAGTGCCGATACCAGCCTGGCAGACATGAATGACCCAAGCCTGCTTGAGGTGCGCCGCGCCATCTTTGAAGACATCAATACCCTGTCCAACCTAACTCAAGTGGATTTCGATGGTATTATCCTCAGGGTCAATCAGTTGTCCAATCAAGTCGATACTCTGCGTCTGGTGGAGAACAAAACCGACGAAGCACCAATGGATCAAGACAGCGATGAGCTTTCCAGCTCGATCGGCGAATGGCGGCAGAATCTGAGCAAAAGCTGGCACAACTTTATGGCCGACTTTATTACCCTCCGCCGCCGCGATGCTAGCGCCGAACCGCTGCTAGCCCCGAATGAGGATATCTATCTGCGTGAAAACATCCGTTCACGCCTACTGGTGGCTGCACAAGCGATCCCTCGTCACCAAAACGAGACCTACAAACAATTGCTGGAAACCATTTCCACCTGGGTACGCGCTTACTTTAACACCACTGATCCAGCCGCCAAGGCTTTCCTCGAAGAACTGGATACACTGAGCCAGCAGTCGATCTCTATGGATCTGCCAGAACGGTTTAAAAGCCAGCCTCTATTGGAAAAAGTCATGCAGACACGGCTGCGCAATCTGCTTTCTCATTCCCCTGCCGTCCACCACGAGGGATAAGCCATGTTACGCGTGCTATTTTTGTTCCTGGTGCTGATTGTCAGTGTAGTGTTCGGGCCAATGTTAGCTGGGCATCAAGGCTACGTACTGATTCAGACTGATAACTACAACATTGAAACCAGCGTCACCGGTCTGATGATCATGGTGCTGCTGCTAGTAGTAATGCTGATGGCGATCGAATGGGTGCTGCGCCACATCTTCCGCACGGGTGCGCGCACTCGCAGCTGTTTTATTGGCCGTAAACGTAGCCGTGCCCGTGCTCAGACCAAGGCCGCACTCATCAAGTTAGCGGAAGGCGACTATAAGCAAGTTGAGAGCCTGCTGACGCGTAATGCCGATCATGCTGAACAGCCGATGGTGAACTACCTGCTGGCTGCCGAAGCTGCCCAACAGCGCGGCGATGACTTCCGCACTAATCAATATCTGGAGCGAGCCGCCGAGGTCGCAGACACCGATCAGTTACCCGTGGACATCACTAGAGTGCGCATTCAGCTAGCACAAGGCGAGGATCATGCCGCGCGTAATGGCGTTGATCGCCTGCTGAACCAAGCTCCGTGCCATCCGGAAGTACTACGGCTAGCCGAGCAGGCTTACCTGCGCACGGGTGCCTACAATTCGCTGCTGGAGATCCTGCCATCGATGCACAAGATTGAACTGCAAAGCGAAAACGAGCTACAGGCGTTGCAGCAGAAAGCTTATATTGGGCTGATGAATCAGGCGATGGCCGCAGAGCGGGGGGTAGTGACGGGCTGAAGCGCTGGTGGAAAGATCAAAGCCGCAAAACCCGCCATGAAGTGCCATTGCAAATCGCCATGGTGGAACACCTGATCGAATGCAACGACCACGAAATGACACAGGAGATTGTGTTGGACAGCTTAAAACGCCACTATGACGAACATTTAGTCCTGCTGATCCCACTGCTGAAATCTGGCAACCTGGAGCGGTTGGAGAAAGCGCTGCATCAGCAGGTCAAACAGTATGGTGCAACACCGCTACTAAATAGTACGTTGGGGCAATTGCTGATGAAGCACGGCGAATGGCAGCAGGCGACTGACGCCTTCCTCGAAGCGCTGAAACAGCGGCCATACGTCTACGACTATGCTTGGCTGGGTGATACGCTTGAAAAACTGCATCGCTCGGATGAAGCGGCGCAAAGGGTTGATGTTGACGCTAAAGCAACAAAACAGCGAATAACTGACAACCTCGGTGTGGCGTTGTTGAATAAATCGAACATTTGGCCGGCACGAGGATCCGATCACTCTCCTTCTGTCAAAATAGCAATATTCCGTGGCCCAGCAAAAGTTCAAGATCACCAACTGGAAGGCTTACAACAACGCCCTTATCACTCGGGGTTCACTCACTTTCTCGGTGGATGAAACGGCACTTCACTCCTGGTACTGCGAGGCAAAACCTTCTCTGCGTGGTCGCCGACAACATTATTCCGATATGGCAATCACCAGCGTATTGATGCTGAAACGGATTTTCGGCCTGACACTGCGCGCCCTCCAGGGCTTCGTCGACTCCATTGTCACACTGATTAAAGTGCCGTTGAACTGCCCGGACGACACCTGCATCAGTAAGCGGGCAAAGTCCGGCCATGTCCCGTTTAAAACCCCAACGCTGGGTGAAATTGCGCACCTCGTTATCGACTCTAGCGGGCTCAACGTGTTGGGTGAAGGGGAGTGTAAGGTAAAAAAACACGGTCAGGAAAAACGGCGGATCTGGCGAAAACTGCATTTGGCCGTAGATACAGAAATACATGAGGTCATCTGTGCTGACTTTTCCTTGAGCAATGTCACCGATACCGAAGCCTTCCCAGGTCTCATCCGCCAGAGGTACCGTAAAATCAAAGTCGCCTCGGCGGATCGGGCTTAGGATACGCGAGTGTGTGATGATGAGTTAAGGCGCAATAAGCTCAAGGCGTTAATACCGCCCAGAAGCTGAGACCGTTATTGGTCGGCAGACTATGTATGCAGAGCGAAATCAAGCGGTGGCGAACCAGCGTCTTACCGGAGACAACACACGAACGATTTCCCTTGTGGTCATCCCTTTGGCATACAAGTATAAAATCTGGCTGTCCATCTGCGTGATACGCGTCTGATTTTTCTTTATCAACTGGGGTTCAAAGGAGCCTTAACGGTCACGGGGTGTATTCAGCTCGATCTCACCATCATCAGTGAACAACGTTTTAGACGAGTAACCGTTGCGGGTATTCTAACCTGTTTTAGAGGCATTTTTTTCGTGACTGAGGTGCTCGGTAAGCTCAGCATTCAAGGCGGTTTAGACGGTGAGCTTGGTCAGCATACGAGAAAACGCGTTGAGGTCAGCTTCAGTTTTAAGGCCTTTGGCCAATTCAGCAGCAAGTGCTTTAAGTTTCTTTTCGTCCATAATTTTCCTGTCTCCGTTGTCAGGAAGAACATATCAAAAACAAGCAATTACACAATTTAAATTACAGTCTCCGTAGCACATCAAGAGAGTAGATTTTTTCAGGGATTTTTGAGTCCAATTGTATTAGCCTTGTGTTTTCCAACCAAAAGCCTCTTGCAAGGCTTAACGTTTTTATCGTCCAATCACTTTATCAGCCGCCACGCGTGACAGGAAGCCGGAACGGCTACCGTACTCAGGATTTGCAGCGACAAATTTATCGATACGGCGGATCAGCAACGAGGGGAGTGTAACGTTGATTTTTTCCGCTTTACCCATCAACCGGGTAACGTCTACATCAACCAGCACCCACACTACGCCTGTATAATCTGGATCGGTCAGCCAATTTTCCACGCTTGTCGCTTCCGGCACCGCTTCACCATCTTCCACCAGTAATTCTATATGTGCGTCGATAGCCTCACGTACGCTTTCAAGCACATCCTGATAGTTGTCGCCGCCAGAAAAGCAGCCGGGAATATCAGGTACGCGAACGCCGAAGGATGAATGGCCTTTATCAATAGCAACTGGATACAACATGTAAACCTCCAAGAGGTGGCGCCTAAAGCCCCGCCTGTTTCTTGATACTTTTCAGTGTCGGTAGCGGTATGTCCTTTTGAGGATGTTTTACCCAGCCCCTTTTCGTTGGGTGTTTGAACTGGTGATGACGACCTTTTACTCTCACCAGATCCCACCCATCAGCTTCTATCATTGCTATTGCATTCCTGCTATCCATACTCCGGCTCTCTGTATTTTTTTATGGGGTTATAATAACTCTTATTAATTTAACGGTCGACCTCTTTCGGGGTTATAGGGGTTATTTTTTACTAATAGATTCGCATTTTTCATGCAGGGATTTGGGATATAGCTCTGTATAAACCTGCCATAAAACGTTCAGCGAGCGATGGCCGGTAACTTGGGCAACTGCATCCGGCCTCAAATAAACGGCTTGCTCCCTCCCGGCGCAGATCGTGATAGCGTAAGTCTTCGATACCCAGAGCATTCCTTACACGTTGAAAACCCGCCGTTACGGAACGGGAGTTGTAGGGGGGGAGTTGTAGAGGAAAATTAACTCGCTTGTTTTAGGCTGTTGTTGCACTATGTTCCAGGCATCGCCGAGAAGTGGTACCAGCATATGGTTACCTAATTTTTTGCGCGGATCTTTTCTGTCTCTGACCAGTACGGCCCTTTGTTTTTCGTCCACGTCCTCCCAACGGATTTTGCACACTTCGCCCACCTCATGCAACTGAGGATTAAAAAGTTCAGAATATCAACGAAGGGGGTTTTTACCACGACGTGATCGCTTCTGGCCCCAAGCCTTGCCAGTAACCTATCCAACTCGTCGCTTGCCGTGCGGCTGCTGCGGCGTTTAGATTTGCCAATTAGCCCCATCTGGAGCAGTAGCGGTCTTGCATCGGTTGCAGGGTTGCTTGTGTAGTCGATACCGTAGACAGGTTTGGCAGACGCTAGAACGGAAGAGAGATAACTTAATAGTGGAATGGCCAGCGCCTTTTCTCTGGCGGCAGTGTTCAATAACATGGCTGGTTGATAGGTCTGTAAGGGTGATTTCGGCTATGTCGCAGTCCAGCAACATATCCAGTACATAACGTTTGGTGCGTCCTGCTTTGCCACCGAGGTTGAGATCGTTGATGTAGCTTTTTAGCAGGTCGCCAACTTTCATTTTGGTTAAGTAGTTAGGGTTACGTATCCCTGACTGCTCGATTTCAATTGCACGTTTAGAACCCCATGTTTTTGCATGGGCTTGCTTTGTGAAGGTTTTACTTTCGTTATAGACCCTCTTACCATCTTTCTTGATGCTAACGGATCAGCGGTATCTAACCATGCCATCTGCTTTCGCTCTTTTGTCTATGGTATAGTATGCCATCTTAAGTATGTCCCATGTCAGATTTAGGCACTGAGGACACCAGGTCTAGGGTGTCCTCAGTGGTGTCCTGATAAATAAAAAATACGACATCATAAAGACAAAAAATGCACGAAAACAAAGAAACCCCGAATTCCCACCAGAGCATCAAAAATATTGGTGTAGCGCCGAAATACAGCCCTTCACGATTTTCCATTGCCCCGATGCTCGATTGGACTGATCGTCATTGCCGTTACTTTCACCGTTTGCTGACCAAGGAAACGCTGCTTTATACCGAGATGGTGACTACTGGCGCGATTATCCACGGTAAGGGCGATTATTTAGCCCACAACAAAGAAGAACATCCGGTGGCGTTGCAACTGGGTAGCAGCGATCCTGCTGCTCTGGCGCAGTGCGCCAAGCTGGCAGAACAGCGCGGCTATAATGAAATCAACCTCAATGTCGGTTGCCCATCTGATCGGGTGCAGAATGGCATGTTCGGTGCCTGCTTGATGGCACAGGCGGCACGGGTCGCCGATGGCATCAAGGCGATGCGTGACGTGGTGTCAATTCCAGTGACGGTCAAGACACGTATTGGCATCGACGATCAGGATAGCTACGAATTTTTGTGTGACTTCATCGCCACCGTTGCTGGCCGTGGTGAATGCGCTATGTTCACCATCCATGCGCGCAAGGCTTGGCTATCTGGCCTCAGTCCGAAAGAAAACCGCGAAGTGCCGCCGCTGGACTATCCACGGGTGTATCAACTGAAGCGAGACTTCCCAGCATTGACCATCGCCATCAATGGCGGTGTGAAGACGCTGGAAGAGGCACAGCAGCACCTACAGCATTTGGATGGTGTGATGATGGGTCGCGCAGCCTACCAGAACCCCGGTATTTTGGCGCGGGTTGACAACGAGCTATTTGGCGTTCAGGGTGCAGTCAAGGACAGTGTGGCGATCATTGAATTGTTGTACCCATACATTGAGCGTGAGCTATCCAATGGTACTTATCTGGGCCATATTACCCGCCATGTTCTTGGCCTGTTTCAGGGGGTGCCGGGCGCACGGCAGTGGCGTCACCACCTGAGCGAAAACGCCCATAAGCCGGGAGCTGATGTTCAAGTGGTGGAACAAGCGCTGGATTGGGTGCGCTAACCGCGCAACGAAATGGCGTAATGTTCTCGATCTGCACTTCACATCTGCCATACGTAGTGAAATAAAATTAACCTATTGCAACACTTTCGAGTCACTGGTGGTGGAGAACGCTACGTACTTTGCCATCTCACTATCTGGTTTTATCCCCGTCATATTTAAGTTGCCTGTGCGTTAGCTTTCCTCACTCACCGCAGTCACATTACTGATGTAAGCTCCTAGGGGTTAATGAACCTTATCCCTTAGGTTCAGCCTGCGGCTCAGCGCAAGCGCTGTTCAAATCGATTCCCGATCAATTTGTCGCTGCGTTGCTGCCTTCCTATAACTGGAATTATTCAGGGTATAGCAGGCTTTGTTGAATAAATCGGATTTGGAATAAAGAGTCCCCTGAATGGGCAGCTTTCAGGCAAGGCGTACACTTTCTGGCATACCGGCGAGCGTCATCTTGTTTAGTGCACAGATCATGGCCAGCGCCTCTGCAACTTGCCCATCATAATCTCGCAGCGACAGGTGACTACCAAATAGCTGTTTTACTCTGTACCTCGCTGGTGCCGCTATCGAACGTCGGTGGTAGCCTGTGATATTTTTCCACCGTGTGTTGTCTCCGGTAAGGCGCTGGTTCGCCACCGCTTGATTTTGCTCTGCATAGTCTGCCGACCAATAACGGGCTCCGCTGCTGGGCGGTATTAACGCCTTGAGCTTCTTGCCCCTTAACTCATCATCACACACTCGCGTATCCTAAGCCCGATCCGCCGAGGCGACTTTGATGTTACTGTACCTCTGGCGGATAAGACCTGGGAAAGCTTCGGTATCGGTGACATTGCTCAAGGAAAGGTCAGCACAGATGACCTCATGTGTTTCTATATCTACGGCCAAATGTAATTTTCGCCAGATAAGCCGTTTTTCCTGACCGTGTTTTTTTGCTATCCACTCCCCTTCACCCAACACATTGAGCCCGCTAGAGTCGATAACGAGGTGCGCAATTTCACCTGGCGTTGCGGTTTTAAACGGGACATGGCCGGACTTCGCCCGCTTACTGATGCAGGTGTCGTCCGGGCAATTCAACGGCACTTTGATCAGTGTGACACTGGAGTCGATGAAGCCCTGGAGGGCGCGAAGTGTCAGGCCGAAAATCCGTTTCAGCATCAATACGCTGGTGATTGCCATATCGGAATAATGTGGTGGGCGACCACGCCGAGAAGGTTTTGCCTCGCAGTACCAGGCGTGAAGTGCCGTTTCATCCACGGAGAAAGTGAGTGAACCCCGAGTGATAAGGGCGTTGTTGTAAGCCTTCCAGTTGGTGATTTTGAACTTTTGCTGGGCCACGGAATGTCGCTATGTTGACAGAAGGAGAGTGATCTGATCCGCGTGCCGGCCAAAAGTTCGATTTATTCAACAACGCCCTGTTGAAGGTGAAAAGAGGGTAATATTGCTTGGTTTGATAACCGGAACCAACCTGTGTTCCGCATTACGTAAGGCTGATGGCTACATCTCGCACAGTCCGAACTTTCTCTGTTACAGCTTGGGCCCGGAATTGTATTGGATCAGAGAGGGAAAGCTGGTTATGCCAGATTCTTGGGCAGAAAGAATAGGGAAATCTGGATATCGTTATGAAAATGTAGATGAAATTGTAAAGACTATACATGATCGCGGCATTGTGCTTGTAAAACAGCCGGATGATTACCAAAGTCAGTATAAGAGATGTTTCTACTACCGGATTCGGGAAGATATGCAGCTGGATTTTGATTGGATAGATACCCTCAGCCGTAAATTTCAAGTTCGCATGCTATTCACCAAATGTAACCCTGCCGCTGGAGATCCGTCCGACAGCTACGACGTTGAATTTATTCCCTGTTGTTGCGGCAAAGATGAGGCTGTTTCTTTATTTGGTTGCCAATGCCGACATTACAGCCATTAAAGTGCTTGGCAGCAGTATTGATAAACCATACTGCCATGGAATTCTCAGCATAATAGAAGGGATTTGATCATGATCATCGGGATTGTTGGTTGCGGTGGTATTTTGCACAGGAACACGTGCGTGCTCTTTCACTGATTGAATCGGTAACAGAGCTGGCATTTTACGATGTTATTAATTAAAAATGAGCAAGATCAGTGAGTTATCTCATCGTCCTGTTAAAGCGACGGTTGTATTATCTGTACGCCAAATAATCTACATGTAAGCCTTGCCGAAGAAGTCCTGAAGTATAAGCAAATCCCATTCATTTGCGAAAAACCGCTGTCCACCGACTTGGCTTCTGCCCACCGGCTGGTAAAGCTAGCACCACGAAACAGTATAATGTCTTTTAACTATCGCTATAACCGGATCATTCAAAATTTGGTTCAGGTAAAAGATGACCGGGAATTGGGCAAACTACATTTTTTTCTACTGAGTGTAATAAAAACTCAGCCCTGACTCGCAATCACCTCACTTGGCGGGATTCGGCTCAGCAGAGTAAAAGCAGCGGTACATTGGGTGATATCTACTGCCATTTGCTGGATTTATTTTGCTCGCACAGTACTGACACCATCGACACGAACGATCTTAGGGTTGTAAAGGGTACTCGTGTGGAGGTTAAAGACGGGGGTCAGGTAGAGGTTTATGATAACGGTTGTGTCTTTGGTCACTCCTGTGGTGGAGTTTTCTTTCGTATCAGGGCCAGTAAGTCGGATTAGGCAGATGATCTGGGACTACACATCAATATTGTCTTTGAAAAAGGCGAAATATGCTATTCGACCCAGAATGAAAATCGCTTTTTCCTGACGCTATTTGATCAAATTGGTGTGGAAGAGATTACTTTAGCAAAAACCATAATGTTGCTTGATCCGCCCCGAGAACTCCCCTCGTGGTCGGACTCTTTCTACCATCTTTTACAAGACTGGTGCTTAGCGTTGCAGGACAAGACACATACAACATCGTTGCTCGCAATTTCTACTGGCTTACATATCCAGGCAGTCATGGAAGCATTCTGAGGAATAACATGGATACAACTCCGTTTATCTGCCTCTTTGAGGCCTTTTTCACGACGCTTGCCTGCATTTGCCCCGCAAAACCATTAAAACGTTACGCACTCGTAATACTGAAGGTATTTCCGTGGTTATATATGCCATGTTTCTGAACGGCATGATCTTCTGTTTGGGGAGGGCATTGCGCTGCCGCATTCATTGGGGCTGCTGGCAAAAAAATTGTGGTGGTGCCGTAGGGCGCGGTGTGGGGTGAGATCACCCAGGTGATCTTCCTGCTGGCGATCAGCAAAAGCGGCTATGAAGAGGCGATGGCGATCTACGAGTTTTTTATCACCTTCGTGCGCTGCTGTTTCGCAGGAGTTCCTGAGTGGCCTTAATCGCATCTGTGATCATTCCTGGCTCATTCGGTACGAACGGATAAGCTTGTCGTACTTGGCGTGGCTGAAAATGTGCTTAACAAAGATTTTTTGGGTATGCAATTGCGGAAGTGGGCAGATCTTAAAAAGGACGAACGCACCATGGTGGCACGTTGATGCGTTTTTTCTAAAGATCAGTCTTCATCAAAGCCAGAGTTGAACAGCTCGACCACGGCGGCTAACGCTTTCACTTCGTCCGGGCCGGTCGCTTCGACTTCTATATGCCGCCTCTGGGAGGAATCCAGCATCAGCAGTGCGATGACGCTGCTGGCCTCGGCCTCGATGCCGCTGTCGTTGCACAACATTACCTCGGCGTCGAAACTTTGCATCAGCTCGAACAGCTTTATTGCCGGGCAGGCATGTATGCCCAGCTTGTTTTTAATTTTAACCGTTTGCCTGACCGTCACTGTTTGCGTTTTTCCAGCGTGCGGTGGCGCGATTGCACGTTCTTGCCGCGTGAGCGGAAGTAATCGGCCAACTGTTCCGCTACGTAGACCGAACGCTGTTTGCCGCCGGTACAGCCTATCGCTACTGTTAGGTAACTGCGGTTGTTGGTCTCCAGCATCGGTAGCCACTGCTCCAAATAGCTGCGCGTCTGGTAGATAAAGTTGTGCACTTCGGTGTGGCGATCGAGGAAAGATGCCACCGGTTTGTCTAGACCTGTCATCGGCCGCAGCTTAGGATCCCAGTGCGGATTCGGTAGGAAGCGCACGTCGAACACGTAGTCGGCATCGATCGGGATGCCGTGCTTGAAGCCGAAGGATTCAAACACCATGCTCAGCTCGCGCTCGCGTTTGCCCAGCAGGCGGTTGCGTAGCATTTCGGCCAGTTCATGTACTGACATTTCCGAGGTATCGATGATCAAATCGGCCCGTGAGCGCAACTGCTCAAGTAAGTCGCTTTCTTTATCAATAGCGCTTTCCAATGACAGTTTTTTGCTGGAGAGTGGATGTAGGCGGCGGGTATAACTGTAGCGGCGAATCAGCGTATTGCTGTCAGCGTCGAGGAACAGTAGCTGTGGTAAGAAGCTTTGCGGCAGTTGAGTCATGGCGTATTCGAATACCTCCTGTGATTCCGGCATGTTGCGTACGTCGATGCTCACTGCGGCGGAGCTGTTGCGTTCCGCTAGTGTATTAGCAAGGTGCGGCAGCAACACCACGGGCAAGTTATCGACGCAGTAAAACCCCATGTCCTCCAGCGCCCGCAAGGCGACGGATTTCCCTGAACCGGAACGTCCGCTGACAATCATCAGCACCATGTAGTCACTCCTCTGCTATTTTGGTGGCATCCATTACCACTGCTAGAAACATTATTAATTTCGGCAAGAGCCGGGATCCATCATGGTGAAACAGTAGCCACTACCCTGACGGTAAGTCACGTTAGCGAGGTATCACTCAGTGATGATTTGGTAAAGTTCTTCGTCACTCTGCGCCGCACGCAGACGGCGGCATACGCTTTTATCGGCCAGGCGTTTGGCGACTAGCGATAAGGTATGCAAATGTGTTTTGCACTGATTAGCTGGCACTAACAAAGCGAACAGCAGATCAACCGGTTGGTTGTCTATGGCATCAAAGGCAATAGGTTGGTCGAGACGAATAAACACGCCAACGGCCTGCGATGTATCCTCTTCCAGTTTGCCATGGGGAATTGCGATACCGTTGCCTATGCCGGTGCTGCCCATGCGCTCCCGGGTGAGCACCGCGTCAAACACCACCAGCGGCGGTAGGTTGAACTGAGTGGCCGCCAGTTCGCTGATAATCTCCAAAGCCCGCTTTTTACTAGTGCAGTATACCGCGCTTTTAGTGCACTCGATGTTTAGCACCGAGCTTAATTGCCTATATTCGTTGTTCATCTCATCTTCACTTAAAACCACGTGTCAGGGCATTGCCCAGCAAGGTGATTTTTCGCCTGTTTTAACCCTGGTTACCATATGGCTCGTTACTCAACAGGTAACGCGCTGATCACTGAAGTTGCCTTAAGCATGATCCCAGATAGAAAAGGGGTCAAAATGTCAGTGTTGCTTCAGTTTATCTTTATGTTTACTCAATTGGCGTGCCAATTTATCCATCAGTGTATCAATTGCTGCATACATATTCTCGTCTTCCGAAGAGGCGTGCAACTCGCCGCCATTCACATGCATCTGCGCTTCCGCGATTTGCTGCATTTTTTCCACACTTCAGACAACATACACCTGATTTATGCGGTCGAAATAGTGTTCGAGTTTGGCAAACTTGTTGGTGACGAACTCGCGCAATGGTTCGGTGATATCAATGTGATGTCCAGTAATGTTGAGCTGCAAGTGTCTTCCTTATCTAATAGAGGTCAAACTAACTGTTTACGCTGGTTAGATGGCGGGATGGATAAAGACTCTCGGTATTTGGCGACGGTACGCCGCGCCACGATGATCCCCTGTGCGGAAAGCAGGGTGACCAGTTTACTATCGCTAAGTGGTTTGGCGGGGTTTTCCGCCCCAATCAATTTCTTAACCAGTGCGCGGATCGCCGTTGAGGAGGCTTCGCCACCGCTGTCGGTATTCACATGGCTAGAGAAGAAATATTTCAACTCAAAAATACCGCGTGGGCTGTGCAAAAACTTCTGCGTAGTGACGCGCGAAATTGTCGATTCATGCATCTCCACGGCTTGGGCTATATCTGCTAGTACCATGGGCTTCATCAGTTCTTCGCCCTGTTTAAAGAATGCCTGCTGCTGATCGACAATGCAGCGGGTGACCTTTAGCAGGGTTTCATTGCGGCTTTCCAGACTTTTAATCAGCCACTTGGCTTCCTGTAGGTTACTGCGAATAAACTGGCCATCTGCTTCATTGCGTGAACTGTTGCCCAGCGCGGCGTATTGCTGGTTGATCTTCAGATGCGGAACGCTATCGGCGTTAAGTTCAACTATCCATTTATCCTGCGCTTTGCGCACTAGCACGTCTGGAATGATGTATTCCGATTCATCGGTAATGATCGACTGCCCTGGGCGTGGATCGAGCGACTGAATCAGCACTATCACCTCTTTTAGTGTATTTTCTTTTAGCCGGGTTGACCGCATCAAACTGCGAAAGTCGTGGTTGGCTAACAAATCAAGATGTTCGCTGATGACCAACTGAGCTTCTGCCAGATACGGCGTATCTTTGGCGTATTGGGAAAGCTGTACCAGCAAGCAGTCGCGTAGATCGCGGGCGGCAATGCCGACCGGATCAAAACGCTGTACACGCTTCAATACCGCTTCGACTTCGGCCATGGTCACAGTTTCGTCACCTATGCTCTCTAGGATCTCTTCCAGCGGCACGGTGAGATAGCCGGTGCTGTTGACTGCATCAATGATCGAGGTGGCGATGGCGCTATCGGTATCGGAAAATGGCGTGAGCCCCAGTTGCCACATCAGGTGATCTTGCAATGTCTGGGTGGTTTCCCCCTGATACAGTAGCCGTTCGTCGTCGCTGTAGTCGGTGCTAGTGCCGGAAGAATAACTGGTGGTGTAGAACACATCCCAGGTGGCGTCCAATGGTAACTCTTTAGCTATTTCCTTCTGTTCCAGTGCCTCGCGAGTATCCGGACCTTCGAGGTCGTTGGATGCTGTGGTATCGATTTCATCGTGCAGATCGCTCTGCTCAAGCAGGGGATTACTCTCCAACGCCAACTGTATTTCTTGTTGAAGCTCCAGTGCGGACAATTGCAGCAGGCGGATAGCCTGTTGCAATTGTGGGGTCATGGCCAGTTGTTGGCTGAACCTAAGTTGCAAGCCTTGCTTCATAATCTTCAGTTTACTTCCGTTAACCAGTTGTGCTTCATGACGTGCTGGTACTCAGAGGCGGAATGCTTCGCCTAAATAAACGCGTTTCACCTGCTCATCAGCCAGAATAGCATCCGGCGTGCCGTGGGCAATCAGTTTGCCCTCACTGACGATATAGGCGCGTTCACACACATCCAGGGTCTCGCGCACGTTGTGGTCGGTGATCAGCACGCCCAGGCCACTATCACGTAAGTGCTCGATGATCTTCTTGATGTCGATAACGGAAATCGGGTCAACTCCGGCGAAAGGTTCATCCAACAGGATGAATTTCGGGTTGGCAGCCAGCGCGCGGGCGATCTCGACGCGGCGGCGTTCCCCTCCGGACAGCGCTTGGCCCAGGCTGTCGCGCAGGTGGGTGACGTGAAACTCTTCCATCAGTTCTTTGGCGCGGTCTTCGCGCTGCTCGCTGGTGAGATCGGAACGGATCTCCAGCACCGCCATTAGGTTTTTATATACGCTCAGGCAACGGAAAATCGACGCCTCCTGCGGCAGATAACCGATGCCACGGCGCGCCCGGGCGTGTAGCGGCAGCAGGCTTATGTCTTCTTCGTCGATCACAATACGCCCGGCATCACGTTGCACGATACCGACCACCATATAAAAGGTTGTGGTTTTTCCAGCACCGTTCGGCCCCAGCAAGCCGACGATTTCACCGGATTTCACCTTAAGGCTGACATCTTCAACAACTTTTCGGCATTTGTAGGCTTTTGCCAGGTTTTCTGCGATAAGTGTAGCCATAAATGATTAGTTACTCTTATTTTGCCTATTTTTGTCTTGCAACTGTGACGGCACCAGAACCGTGGTCACACGTTTGCCTTTATCGCTAACCGCCTGCATTTGCTGCTGTTGTACAAAATAGGTGATGCGATTGCTTTTCACATTGCTATCGAGTTGCTCTAGATAGGCATTGCCCGTTAGGGTTACCAACTGCGTCGCAACGTCATAACGCACTTTCTGCGCGTGACCTTTTACCGGCTTGCCACTGTCCTGCATCTGATGGAAGGTGACTGGGTCGCCAAACGCTTCAATATAGGTTTTTTTCTGATCGCCGCCAGGGTGGGTGACGACCACCTTGTCCGCACAGATATCTATGGTGCCTTGTTTGATCACTACGTTATCAGTGAAGGTGCTGACGTTTTTTTGCATATCCAGAGATTGTTTGAGCGAGTCGATGGCGACTGGCTGATTGGCGTCGGATTTAAGCGCCAGGACCGGCGCGCTGGTGGCCAAAACTACGCTTGAGATCAACAGATTACGGAGTGGTTTTTTGATTCTGAATTTCATAGTTGGTCTTAACCTTATCAATCAACTCAGCGGTTTTGTCCCGCAGATTTCCACGCATTTTCATGCAGTTAGAGGTAAAATTTGTTCCGTAAAGCGTCACTACTTCATCGGAAGACACATCCTGGGTTATCAGATCCACCCGAGCATTGTCGGTTTTAATTTTTTCCACCTGCGAGGTGTCGGTCAGGCTGTCCACTTCGACATTGCCGTAAAGATACAGTATCCGGTTTTTAGTCAGTTTTGCGCGATCGGCACGCACTGACCAGGTTGCCAGCCCATATTTATCGAACAGCGTCATTACTGGCTGGGTAAACCAGCTCAGTTCATCTGTGGTATAATATTTCACGTCATCCGATACCAGCTTGTAGCTCAGCTTGCCGACTGGGTTGTATACCACGGTGACTGTGTGCTCGCTCTGATACGTTGGTGCCTGATCGTTGACCAGCTGCGGTGCAGTGTCATCGCTGAAATCCACCATATTCCAGCCGATCAGTGCGAACGCGATTACGGCCAGCAGGAGGGTGATCCACAATTTGGTTTTGCTCATATCGATAGCCCTTTGTCCCCCTCCAGCTTATTTTGAGCCAAAAGAATTATGTCACACAGTTCGCGCACCGCACCGTGACCACCGACAATGCGGGTCACATAGTGAGCTTTTGGTGTCAGCAAGGGGTGCGCGTCCGCCACGGCGACCGCTAAACCCACCTGCACCATTACTGGCCAGTCGATCAGATCATCGCCGATATAGGCTACCTGAGCCGCCGTTAGCGAGAGCTTTTCCAACAGGTCGTGGAAAGCTAAGCACTTATCGGATTGCCCCTGATACAGGTGGCTGATACAGAGCGTTTTCGCCCGGTCTTCCAGCAGTTTGGCGGAGCGGCCAGTGATGATCGCCACCTCAATGTCTGAGGTTTTCAGGCAGCGGATGCCGTAGCCGTCGCGCACGTTAAACGCTTTTAACTCTTCACCATTGTTGCCCATAAAAATCAGGCCATCGGACAGCACGCCATCAACATCACAAATCAGCAGGCGGATATTGTTGGCACGCGCTATCACGTCTTGCTCTACTGGCCCGTAGCAGGTGTCTACCATACGCATTCCGTTCTATTTCCTAATTAAACAACGCCGACGCGCAGCATGTCATGCATATGTACCACACCCAGCAACTGGTCGCCATCGGCAACCAGCAGCGCAGTAATGTGGCGTTGTTGCATCAGGTTCAGCGCGTCGACCGCTAGCATACTTGGGTGCACTCGCACGCCGCCCGGTGTCATGATGTCGATGATCTTGGCATCGTTGAGATTGATGCCGATATCAAATATCCGGCGCAGGTCACCATCGGTAAAGATGCCAGCAATATTCATTGTATCGTTACAAATGACCGTCATGCCCAGGTTTTTGCGGGTGATTTCCAGCAGCGCATCGCGTAGCGAAGCCTCAGTGCTGACGTGTGGGATTTTATCACCGCTGTG
This sequence comes from Serratia symbiotica (Periphyllus acericola), assembly GCF_964019515.1. Lineage (NCBI taxonomy): Bacteria > Pseudomonadati > Pseudomonadota > Gammaproteobacteria > Enterobacterales > Yersiniaceae > Serratia > Serratia symbiotica. The sequence continues at coordinate 227,604 of NZ_OZ026452.1, read as the reverse complement.
CATGATGTCGTTCACCCGCAGCAGCAGTCGGCGGCCGAGTGCGCCGCCTGGGTGCGACAGCGCAAAATCTTGCGGGGTGAAGCCGCGTACTTTTAGCAACGCAACGGCCAGCGCATCGCCCATCACCAGGGTAGCGGTGGTACTGGTGGTCGGTGCTAGCCCCATTGGGCAAGCTTCCTGCGGCACCTTGATGCACAGGTGGATATCCGCTGCCTTGCCCATCGTACTTTCCGCGTTGTTGGTCATGCAGATAAGCGGGATTTGCTGGCGCTTTAATACTGGGATCAGCGCCAGAATTTCATTGGACTCGCCTGAGTTGGAGATGGCGAGCACGATGTCTTGCGCGGTGACCATGCCGAGATCGCCATGGCTGGCTTCAGCCGGGTGGACGAAGAATGAGGAGGTGCCAGTGCTGGCGAAAGTGGCGGCGATCTTGCAACCGATGTGCCCGGACTTGCCTATGCCCATCACCACCACTTTGCCACAGCAGGCGGTGATAGTTTCGCAGGCGCGGGTGAAGTCCGCATCAATATAGCGATCGAGCTGAGCTAACCCTTGACACTCTATCTGGAGCACTTCTTTCCCGGCCTGTTGAAAATCGAAGCCCGGTTGCAATTGAAAACTCGACATACATACTTCCCTGGGTTTAACCGAATGTACTGAAAGGGTTAAAGAACAACAGCGCAAGATACGCAATAAAACCACATAATAACAGATCGCCCGCTAGATGCCCGATGCGATGTTTGCGGCCAATGCACAGGGCGCTAAGCAGGATACTGGCGGCCAGCATCACCCATTAATCGCGTTGAAAGGCGGCGGGGTCAACGCTGCCTGGAGACAGCAAAGCGGAAACGCCCAGCACGATCACCGTGTTAAAAATATTGGAGCCTATGATATTACCAATCGCCATGTTACCTTCGCTTTTAAGTGCACCAGCAATGGAAGTGGACAACTCAGGTAGGCTGGTGCCGATGGCAATGATGGTCAACCCGACCATAAACTCGCTCATACCGAAATGGTGCGCGATCACTGTGGCGTTATCGACCACCATTTTGGATGATAGCGGCAGAATGATAAACGCTAGTACCAGCCACAACACCGCAACTGTATTGCTACTATCTTGCGGTAGCTTGGCGATTTGCTCCACAGGCAGGCTGTCTCTACCTTCGCGCTTCGCCAGCCTGGAGATTTTCAGCATCAGCAGAATAAACCTGGCAGCGGTGGCCAACAGCATCACACCGTCCAACTGGCTTAGGGGGCCTTCCATCAACAACACGAAACTGCATAATACGGTGACTGCCAACATCAACGGCAGTTCGCGCCGCAGCACTTCTAAGTGCGCTACCAGCGGCTGGATCAGCGTATATCCCCCCAGGACCAGTAAAATATTGGCGATGTAAAATATTGGCGATGTTGGAACCTAAGACGTTTCATAATGCTATGTCAATTTGCCCGTTTAGCGCGGCGGTGATCGAGATGATCAACCAACTTTGGTAGCGAGGTGCCGATCCCGACGATGATCATGCTGATAATCAGCGGCTGCACGCCGAGCGAATATGAAATCACCGCTGCACCGTAAACTAAGAGGTCTGCGCCATACACCAGTAAAAATAAACCAACGATTAATAATACTATCGCGAGAAACATGCAGGGTCCTTTAGTCGGGTATTATTGTAGTTAGTTGGTTAACAGCTGTCATTCGGCTAGCTTGCTTTGCTCACCGCTGCGCAGACTAAGAAATCTATCCCATTAGGCTATTTTATTTGCCATTTTAGCCCTGTGCAGTGCTCACCATCCTCACGTACTGCATGTACACTCAGGTTGTTGAGCTCTATCCGTGTGCAAACTGGCGGCAACAATGTACGCCTAGGATAGGCTCATAAATCCGACGTGATGGGTTTTCCCGGTTAATGGACTAAAATATGCACACTTTTATTTTTTTCTTTATGGATGGTACCAATTTTGACCGTGTGGCGCGTAAAAGTAAAATCAATGGCACCATTGGTAGCAAATGGTAGCAAAATGGCGGCTAGGTTTTGTCAAGATGATACGCATTGTGCTTATTGCTTTCACATCATAGGTAGCTTTGGCAAAAATGTGCCGTACCTAAAGGAGCATTAACATGCACCACCAAGTAAAGAATTTGGTCGACGTGCGCGACATGAGCTTCTCACGCGGCAATCGACTAATATTCGAAGACATTAACCTGACGGTTCCCCGTGGTAAGGTAACGGCGATCATGGGGCCGTCCGGCATCGGTAAAACGACGCTGCTGCGCCTAATCGGTGGTCAACTGACGCCGGATAGTGGGGAAATCTGGTTTGATGATGTCAATATTCCCGCATTGTCCCGCCACCCATTGTACGACGCGCGCAAGAAAATGAGCATGCTGTTTCAGTCGGGCGCGCTGTTCACCGATCTGACGGTATTTGAAAACGTCGCTTTCCCGTTGCGCGAGCACAGCAAGCTGCCAGAGCCTCTCCTGCGTAGCACGGTACTGATGAAGTTGGAGGCAGTGGGGTTGCGCGATGCGGCTGCACTGATGCCTAATGAATTATCCGGTGGTATGGCGCGGCGCGCGGCGCTGGCACGGGCGATTGCGTTGGATCCGCAGTTGATCATGTTCGACGAACCTTTCGTCGGCCAAGATCCGATCACCATGGGCGTGCTGGTTAAACTGATCGACGAACTGAATCATGCGCTGGGCATCACCTGTATTGTGGTGTCGCATGACGTGCCGGAGGTGTTGAGCATCGCCGATTATGCTTATTTCGTGGCCGATCATCGGGTGATCGCTGAAGGCACGGCGCAGCAATTACAGGACAATCCTGATGCGCGTGTGCGCCAGTTCTTGGATGGAATTGCCGATGGGCCAGTGCCGTTCCGTTATCCGGCCGGTGACTATCAGACCGAACTATTAGGCTTAGGGAGTGAATAACCTTATGTTATTACAGGCGTTAGCGTCGTTAGGACGCCGATGCATTGACACTAGCGCCAGCTTTGGCAGCGCCGGGCTGATGTTGTTCAACGCGCTGGTCGGGGAGCCAGAACCGCGCAAGCAGTGGCCGCTGTTGTTGAAGCAAATGTACAGTATTGGCGTGCAGTCATTGCTGATCATCATGGTTTCTGGCCTGTTTATCGGCATGGTGTTAGGGCTGCAAGGGTATATCGTGCTCACCACTTACAGTGCCGAGGCCAGTCTGGGTATGATGGTGGCGTTATCGCTTATGCGAGAGTTGGGGCCAGTGGTGACCGCGTTGCTATTCGCTGGCCGCGCCGGTTCTGCGCTTACCGCAGAAATCGGCCTGATGAAGGCGACCGAGCAAATCTCCAGCTTGGAAATGATGGCCGTCGATCCGTTGCGGCGCATCGTGGCACCGCGTTTTTGGGCCGGTTTGATCAGTTTGCCACTGTTGACGATTATCTTCGTTGCACTCGGCATCTTGGGCGGTGCTATCGTCGGTGTGGATTGGAAGGGCATCGACAGCGGTTTCTTCTGGTCGGAGATGCAAGGTGCCGTGGAATGGAAAAGAGATCTGCTCAACTGCCTACTCAAAAGCGTAGTATTCGCCATTATTGTCATATGGATTGCTATCTTCAACGGGTATGACGCTGTACCGACCTCTACGGGGATTAGCCAGGCAACGACCCGTACCGTGGTACATTCGTCACTGGCGGTATTGGGATTGGATTTTGTGCTAACAGCACTGATGTTTGGGAATTGATTCGATGCAAACGAAGAAAAGTGAAATCTGGATTGGGGCATTTATGCTGATTGCGCTGTGCGCCATGGTGTTTATCTGCCTAGAGGTAGCGAATATTAAATCGATCGGCAGTGAGCCAACTTACCGCATCTATGCTGCTTTTGATAACATCGGCGGGCTGAAAATGCGTTCGCCGGTGAAAGTCGGTGGCGTGGTGATTGGTCGCGTGGCCAATATTGAGCTTGATACGAAAACTTATACGCCGCGCGTGGTGCTGGATATCCAGGAAAAGTACCACAAGATCCCGAACACCAGCTCCCTGGCGATCCGTACCGCCGGTCTGTTGGGGGAGCAGTATCTGGCGCTGAACGTCGGTTTTGAAGATCCAGATATGGGCACCGCTATTCTGAAAGACGGCGACACCATTCAGGACACCAAGTCAGCCATAATTCTAGAAGATCTGGTAGGCCAGTTCCTGTATAAAAGCGACAGCGCTAAACCGGGAGATGTGGCTGCCGACACAGTAGCATCGCAATCCACTGTACCGAGTCATTAAGAGAGGAAACCTGCATGTTTAAACGTTTATTGATGGTCGCCCTGCTTGCGATTGCGCCCTTGGCGATGGCGGCCGATAAGACCAACCCGTATAGTATGATGCAAGACGCGGCGCAGAAGACCTTTAGCCGCCTGAAAACCGAGCAGCCGAAAATTCAGCAGGATCCCAACTACCTGCACACCATTGTGCATCAGGAGTTGATGCCGTTCGTACAGGTCAAATACGCTGGCGCGCTGGTGCTGGGCCGCTATTACAAAGATGCGACGCCAGCACAACGTGAAGTTTATTTTACCGCCTTCCAGTCCTACCTGGAGCAGGCCTATGGCCAGGCGCTGGCGATGTACCACGGCCAAAGTTACCATATTGCTCCTGAGCGACCAGTGGACGATGCTAATATCGTGGCAATCCGTGTGACTATCATTGACAACGACGGTCGCCCGCCGATACGTCTGGATTTCCAGTGGCGCAAGAATACCAAAACCGGTTATTGGCAGGCGTATGATATGATCGCTGAGGGCGTCAGCATGATCACCACTAAGCAGAACGAGTGGGCTGCCACGCTTCGAACTCAGGGTATCGACGGTCTGACCAAGCAGTTGCAGGTTGCTGCAGCGCAGCCGATTACCTTGGATCGAAAAAACTGATGTCGGCGGCTCTCAGCTATGAATCTCAGCTCCAGACGTTGATCTTACGCGGGGTGTTGGATCGGGAAACGCTGTTGCCACTGTGGCAACAACAGGGCGCATTATTGGCGGATAAAACCGAGATTGATGTGGCACAATTGCAGCGCGTGGACTCTGCTGGGTTGGCGTTGCTGGTGCATCTACGTGCGCATCAACATCAGCGCGGCGTGGAGCTAAAAATTTCCGGCGCGACCGATCGGCTGAGAACGTTGGTGGCACTGTACAACCTGCAAACAATAATGCCTGTCGATGCCGGTTAGCGGCATTTTTCGCTGTTTTAATACGATGAATTTACGCCAAGCCTCTGTTGAACAGGGGCTTTTGCTTTAGAGCCTATCCCGGTAAGCGTACATTGTTGCAGCCCGTTTGAACCAGGACAGTACGCAACAACCGGCGCGTACAGAGAGTCCGTTAAGGAGGGTCAGCACTGCCTAGATCCAAAATGGTAAATAAAATAGCCTAATGGGATAGGTTCTTAGTTTAAGAAAACCGGTTATCCCGCTAAGATACCAGGCTGTTTACCGTCCTTTATACCCAAGATAATTTGAGTTACAGGAAAGCGGCGACGCAACGGAGCCTCAGAAGCTTACTTAAGTCAGTGACTGGGGTCAATGGAGCAAGCCAACACTCGCCCGCAACTTGCAGTATTAAGGGGAGAGTTGCAGAACTGGATACTATGGAAAATAAAGAGATAAAAGACGTGCTGATGCAGGCATTGGCACTGGAAGAAGCGTATGTCACAGGAGATGGTAGCCACTTTCAGGTGATTGTGGTTGGCGAACTTTTTGCCTCCATGAGCCGCGTCAAAAAACAACAGACGGTTTATGCACCGCTGATGGAATACATCGCGGACAACCGCATTCACGCTTTGTCGATCAAAGCATATACCCCTGAAGAGTGGCAGCGAGACCGCAAACTCAACGGATTTTAAGGCGGTTTGCCCTGCGGGGGACAGCGTAAGGTTAGATAACAGAGAGTATCAAATGGATAAATTTCGTGTGCAGGGGCGGACTCGCCTGAGCGGTGAAGTGTCTATTTCCGGGGCTAAAAATGCTGCCCTGCCAATATTGTTCGCCACCCTGTTGGCAGAAGAGCCAGTCGAGCTACAAAATCTCCCCAAATTGAAGGATATCGATACCACCATTAAGCTACTCAGCCAGTTGGGCACCAAGATTGAAAGTAACGGTTCGGTGTATGTTGACGCCAGCGGTGTGAATGAGTTCTGCGCGCCTTACGATCTAGTGAAAACCATGCGCGCGTCCATTTGGGCGCTGGGGCCGCTGGTGGCGCGTTTCGGTCGTGGCCAGGTTTCCCTGCCGGGCGGCTGTGCTATCGGTGCACGTCCGGTTGATTTGCACATCACGGGTCTTGAACAACTGGGTGCTGAGATAAAACTTGAAGAAGGTTACGTCACAGCTTCTGTGGCAGGCCGCCTGAAAGGCGCACACATCGTGATGGACAAGGTGAGTGTTGGTGCGACCGTGACCATCATGAGTGCTGCTACCTTAGCGACCGGCACTACCATTATTGAGAACGCAGCGCGCGAGCCGGAAATTGTCGATACCGCCAACTTCCTTAATACGTTGGGGGCGAAAATCAGCGGCGCTGGCAGCGATAAAATCACCATCGAAGGCGTGGATCGTCTGGGTGGCGGTGTGTACCGCGTGCTACCTGACCGTATCGAAACCGGTACCTTCCTTATCGCTGCTGCAGTTTCTAGTGGCAAAGTACTGTGCCGCGATACCCGCCCGGACACACTGGATGCTGTGCTGGCCAAGATGCGCGAAGCAGGTGCGGATATCGAAGTAGGTGAGGACTGGATCAGTTTGGACATGCACGGCAAGCGCCCGAAAGCAGTCACCGTGCGTACTGCGCCGCATCCGGGCTTCCCGACCGATATGCAAGCTCAGTTCAGTCTATTGAACCTGGTGGCAGAGGGCACTGGTGTGATCACCGAGACCATTTTCGAAAACCGCTTCATGCACGTGCCGGAACTGATCCGTATGGGCGCACAGGCGGAAGTGGAGAGCAACACCGTGATTTGTCATGGTGTTGCGCAGCTTTCCGGCGCTCAGGTGATGGCGACCGATCTGCGCGCTTCTGCCAGCCTGGTAGTGGCGGGCTGTATCGCCGACGGTATAACCATCGTCGATCGTATCTATCATATTGATCGCGGTTATGAGTGTATTGAAGACAAACTGCGCGCACTGGGGGCGAAAATTGAGCGTGTGAAAGATGAATAATGACGGCGCGTGCAAAACCGCTAAGGGCTGACAAGTGGCACCCACCTGTTTATCATCCTGTTATTGCTTATTCTTGGTCACCTACTATCGCAGCACGCTGTGGCGCATTCACATCTATGCAGTCGATGCGCCGCAAGCCGCGTGGCAGTTGGGTGCCTTTGCGGCCACGCTCGGCACGGAATTTTTGCAGATCTTCTGGGCTCAGCGTCAGCTTACGTTTTCCTACATGCAGGGTTATGGAAGTTTGTGGCGGTAGCACCAACAGCCAAGCCAGTTTATCTTCACCGGTTGCCGCCTGCGTCGCCGGAATGGAGACAATCTTTTTGCCCTTGCCCTTCGATAGTTGTGACAGGTCGGTGACCGGGAACATCAGAATGCGCCCAGCGGCGGTGATCGATAGCAGCATGTTGTTTTCGCCGTGGATCTCTATTGGCGGTAATACTTTGGCGTCATCCGGCAAGGTAATCATCACCTTGCCAGCGCGGTGGCACGCCACCAAATCATTGAAGGTGCAAATGAAACCGTAGCCAGCATCGGATGCCATCAGTAGTTTCTGATCGTCTGGTGCCATCAGTACCTGTTCGATGGTAGCGCCCGGTGGTAGCGTCAGCTTGCCGGTTAGTGGCTCGCCTTGGCCGCGTGCCGAAGGCAGCGTCAGTGGATCGAGCGCATAGCTGCGCCCAGTAGAGTCGATAAGCACCACCGGCTGGTTGCTCTTGCCGCGCGCCGCGCTACGGAAGCTGTCACCAGCCTTATAGCTTAATCCGCCTGGTTCGATATCGTGCCCCTTGGCACTACGTACCCAGCCCATCTCGGATAACACAATAGTCACTGGTTCGGACGGCACGAAATCGTGCTCGTTCATCGCCTTGGCTTCTGCGCGCTCGATAATGGGGGAACGGCGGTCGTCGCCATAAGCCTGCGCATCAGCCTGGATCTCTTTCTTGAGCAGGGTGTTCAGTTTGCGCTCAGAGGCCAACAGTGCTTGCAGTTGACCGCGTTCTTTGGCCAACGCATCCTGCTCACCGCGAATCTTGAACTCTTCCAACTTGGCCAAATGGCGCAGCTTCAGCTCTAGGATCGCTTCCGCCTGGGTGTCGGAGATACCGAAACTCTGCATCAGCACCGGTTTAGGTTCGTCTTCGCTGCGGATGATGTGGATCACCTGATCGATGTTGAGGAACGCCACCAGCAAACCTTCAAGAATGTGCAGGCGTTTCAGCACTTTCTCAAGGCGATAGTTAAGCCGACGGCGTACCGTATCACGACGGTACGTCAGCCACTCGGTTAAGATTTCCACCAACCCTTTTACCTGTGGGCGATTATCTAAACCGATCATATTCATGTTGACGCGATAGCTGCGTTCCAGATCGGTGGTAGCGAACAGGTGGTTCATCACTTGATCCAGATAGATGCGGTTGGAGCGCGGCACAACAACCAGACGCGTCGGGTTCTGGTGATCGGACTCATCACGCAGATCTTCGACCATCGGCAGCTTTTTGGCACGCATCTGATTGGCGATCTGTTCCAGCACTTTGGCACCGGAAACCTGGTGTGGCAGTGCAGTGATCACTGCATTGTTGTCTTCCTTGTTCCACACGGCTCGCATGCGCACCGAACCGCGACCATTCTGGTAAATTTTGCGAATTTCATCACGCGGGGTGATGATCTCGGCTTCAGTGGGAAAATCCGGCCCTTGAACGAATACGAGCAGATCATCGAGAAAAGCGCCCGGCTTGTCGATCAGTGCCACTGCGGCGGTGGCTACTTCATGCACATTGTGTGGTGGGATATCGGTTGCCATGCCGACGGCGATACCCGTGGTGCCGTTGAGTAAAATGTTTGGCAGACGCGCCGACAATATCTTCGGCTCCTGGAGGGTGCCGTCAAAATTTGGCACCCAGTCGACAGTGCCTTGGCCCAGTTCAGCTAACAGGACTTCTGCATATTTGGACAGCCGCGATTCGGTATAACGCATGGCGGCAAAGGACTTGGGATCATCCGGTGCACCCCAGTTTCCTTGACTATCTACCAGCGGATAGCGATATGAGAACGGCTGTGCCATCAACACCATGGCTTCATAACAGGCACTGTCACCGTGCGGATGATATTTGCCCAGCACGTCACCCACGGTACGGGCCGATTTCTTGAATTTGGCTCTGTTGCTCAGCCCCAGCTCGGACATCGCGTAAATAATGCGGCGTTGTACTGGCTTCAACCCATCGCCAATGTACGGCAACGCTCGATCCATGATGACGTACATGGAATAATTCAGATAGGCGTTTTCAGTGAAGGTGTGCAGCGGTAAACGCTCTACACCGTCATGAGTTAGATCACTCATTACTCAATTATCCTCAGACCTTGGCATGGCAGTAACTCTTGGACGACAAAGACGACAAAGGGGATATTCTTCTGGTAATAGTAACCTATCTGCGTGGTGGCTGTCACAGTAGGTGCCATGATTGCTGGCTGGAAGCTAATAGGTCGGTATGTTTATGCATCATTTGTCCCCTCTGCTCGTCGGCATTTTCCACCGAGCGGATGATTTGACACGCATGGTTGGGCGAGCTTTGCCCCTCATCGGTCAGCGCCAGCCATGCTTCTAGAGCATTCTACCCTGAGTTATCTGGCGTTGCAGGCAGCGCCAGGCCTGAGAACGGTTCAAACCGACAGTTCGGCCATATCGCCTTTGTCTTGCAACCAATTACGGCGATCTTCTGAACGCTTCTTGGCGAGCAGCATGTCCATCACTGCCAGCGTTTGAACCACATTGTCGGCGTTTACCGTCAACTGCACCAGACGGCGTGTGTTCGGATCTAACGTGGTTTCTCGCAGTTGGAGTGGGTTCATCTCACCCAGCCCTTTAAAGCGCTGGACGTTCGGTTTTCCCTTCTTACGCTTAAGTTGTTCCAGCACGCCAGCTTTCTCTTTTTCATCCAGGACGTAGAACACCTCTTTGCCGATATCGATACGATACAGCGGTGGCTTCGCCACATACACATGGCCACCCTTCACCAGCGAACTAAAGTGGCGGACGAACAATGCACACAGCAGCGTGGCGATGTGTAAACCGTCCGAGTCCGCATCCGCCAGGATACAGATTTTACCGTAGCGCAATTGGCTGAGATCTTCGTTGTCCGGGTCGATGCCGATCGCCACGGAAATATCGTGTACTTCTTGCGAGGCCAGCACTTCGTCGGAGGAAATTTCCCAGGTGTTGAGGATCTTGCCTTTCAACGGCATGATCGCCTGATATTCACGGTCACGCGCCTGCTTGGCAGAGCCACCTGCAGAGTCCCCCTCCACTAAGAATAGTTCGGTCATGCTCAGATCCTGCGAAGTGCAGTCTGCCAGTTTCCCCGGTAGCGCTGGCCCACTGGTCAGTTTCTTACGCACCACCTTCTTGGCAGCACGCAGACGGCGCTGAGCACTGAAGATCGTCAGTTCAGCCAATTGTTCCGCCGCCTGAACGTTCTGGTTCAGCCACAGGCTAAAAGCGTCTTTCACCACGCAGGAAACAAAGGCCGCACACTGGCGTGACGACAGCCGCTCCTTGGTCTGCCCAGCGAACTGCGGATCTTGCATTTTCACCGACAACACGTAAGCGCAGCGATCCCAAATATCTTCCGCTGATAGCTTTACGCCACGTGGCAAGATGTTACGAAATTCGCAGAACTCGCGCATTGCGTCCAGCAGCCCCTGACGCAGCCCGTTGACATGGGTACCACCCTGAATGGTAGGGATCAGGTTAACATAGCTTTCGGTCAGTAGCTCGCCTACTTCCGGTAACCACAGCAGCGCCCAGTCGACGGCTTCTGTATCACCGGCGTAGTTACCGACAAACGGCGCTGTCGGTAAGGTCATCAGGCCGTTGACCGCTTCCAACAGGTAATCGGTCAGGCCGTCTTGGTAACACCAGCGCTGCTCGGTGTTGTTCACCTGGTCGATGAAGTCGATTTTGACGCCTGGGCACAGTACTGCTTTGGCTTTAAGCAGGTGGTTCAAGCGTGAAACCGAAAAGCGCGGGCTATCGAAGAACTGCTCGTCGGGCCAGAAATGGACGCTGGTGCCGGTATTGCGTTTGCCGCATGTACTGGTCACCGTCAGATCCTGCACCTTGGCGCCGTTTTCGAAGGCGATGCCGTAGACATTGCCATTACGCTTAACGTTGACTTCTACCCGCTTAGACAGGGCGTTGACCACCGAGATCCCCACTCCATGCAGGCCACCGGAGAATTGGTAGTTTTTATTCGAGAACTTGCCGCCGACATGCAGGCGGCACAGGATCAGCTCAATCGCTGGTACGCCCTCTTCGGGGTGGATGTCCACCGGCATGCCACGGCCGTCATCAATCACTTCCAGCGACTGATCAACGTGCAGAATCACCTCAATGTGCTTAGCGTGGTTAGCCAAGGCTTCATCAACGCTGTTATCTATCACTTCTTGGCCGAGGTGATTGGGACGCGTTGTGTCGGTATACATACCGGGACGACGGCGTACTGGTTCTAGACCGCTGAGTACTTCAATAGCATCAGCGTTATAGCTGGTGTGTGTCATCGTTAATTATTTTTCGTGGTGAGCGGAAGATGCCGGAACCATTAGCTTAGCAGGCTTTTATCCCCTTAGTCTTGCAAGCCGCCGCGCTGTTGGCTGCACCCGCGCACCTCAAGCGCTTACCTATCTAAGCTCCAAGAGGTTAATGAGCTTTCCGCCTATCCTCAACTTGCAATCCATTGGGTCTGCTATGCATACTTTTCTTACTTGACATTGTAGACGAGTTATAGACCTAAACAATCCAAAATCTGGGGAAGTCAGTATAATAATAGGCCACTGCTTGCTTGTAATCGAGAATTTCATCGCCTGTTTGTTGCAACAACCAGATTAAATCCGTTGATTCCAAGGAGGCGATGTGCATCATTTTTAGATCATAAACAGGCTTTGTTGAATAAATCAGATTTGGAATAAAGAGTCCCCTGAATGGGCAGCTTTCAGGCATACCGGCGAGCGTCATCTTGTTTAATGCACAGATCATGGCCAGCGCCTCTGCAACTTGCCCATCATAATATCGCAGCGACAGGTGACCACCAAATAGCTGTTTTACTCTGTACCTCGCTGTTGCCGCTATCGAACGTCGGTGGTAGCCTGTGATACTTTTTCACCGTGTGTTGTCTCCGGTAAGGCGCTGGTTCGCCACCGCTTGATTTCGCTCTGCATAGTCTGCCGACCAATAACGGGCTCCGCTGCTGGGCGGTATTAACGCCTCGAGCTTCTTGCCCCTTAACTCATCATCACACACTCGCGTATCCTAAGCCCGATACGCCGAGGCGACTTTGATTTTACGGTACCTCTGACGGATGAGACCTGGGAAGGCTTCGGTATCGGTGACATTGCTCAAGGAAAGGTCAGCACAGATGACCTCATGTGTTTCTGTATCTACGGCCAAATGCAGTCTTCGCCAGATCCGCCGTTTTTCCTGACCGTGTTTTTTTACCTTCCACTCGCCTTCACCCAACACGTTGATCCCGCTAGAGTCGATAACGAGGTGCGCAATTTCACCTGGCGTTGGTGTTTTAAACGGGACATGGTCGGACTTCGCCCGCTTACTGATGCAGGTGTCGTCCGGGCAGTTCAACGGCACTTTGATCAGTGTGACAATGGAGTAGACAAAGCCCTGAAGGGCGCGAAGTGTCAGGCCTAAAATCCGTTTCAGCATCAATACGCTGGTCATTGCCCGCTGGTCATTGCCATATCGGAATAATGTGGTGTGCGACCACGCAGAGAAGGTGTTGCCTCGCAGTACCAGGCGTGAAGTGCCGTTTCATCCCCCCAGCAAGTGAGTGAGCCCCGAGTGATAAGGGCGTTGTTGTAAGCCTTCCAGTTGGTGATGTTGCACTTTTGCTGGGCCACGGAATGTCGCTATTTTGACAGAAGGAGAGTGATCTGATCCGCGTGCCAGCCAAATGTTCGATTTATTCAACAACGCCCACTTGGATACTAATATAATCGTTGCGCTGCGGTTCTTTCAGCAGCGCATCCGGCTGCGGCATTCTCTGTTGCAAAACCCTTTGAGCTGGCAATGCAATGCATCGGGAAATATATTTTGGTAACTGGACACTCCACTGTCGTAGCTCCTGGATCAGGGCATTGGAATGTTCCAGGCAACCGTCGCACAATACCGCCTGCGACAACTTATGCTGCCACCAGTGGCGTAGTTGCCATCCATCGCGGAGACGTTGAACGGCCAAGGCTCGCACACTTTGGTTTTGTATATCCAGCCCCACTTGCCATGATTGATAGAACATATTTTTCGCCAAGCCCCCATCCGATGATGATAAATTTAAATTAAAGAACATATCCATGTTGCAGGCTTGCCTTTATACTACCGCGCGGTTGTTTCTAGACTGCCCAATGACATGAAAATGGGAAATCTCAGGTGAAGTTCGTAAAGTATTTTTTAATCTTCGCAGTGTGTTGCATTGTGCTGGGAGCAGCCTCGATTTTTAGCTTGTACAAATACATCGAGCCACAGCTACATGATGTTACAACACTGAAAGACATACGGCTACAGATACCGATGCATGTTTTCAGTACTGATGGCGAACTGATCGCTCAGTTCGGCTAGAAACGCCGGATCCCGCTGAAGCTGGATCAGATCCCATCGGTGATGGTGCACGCATTTATCGCTACCGAAGACAGCCGTTTCTATGAGCACCATGGCGTCGATCCAGTCGGCATCTTCCGCGCTGCCTCTATTGCGCTGATCTCTTGCCACGCGTCGCAAGGGGCAAGTACCATCACCCAACAGTTTGCGCGAAACTTCTTCTTGAGCCCGGAACGTACCCTGATGCGTAAGATCAAGGAAGCTTTCCTGGCGGTGCGCATCGAGCGAATGTTGTCTAAGTACGATATCCTTGAACTGTATCTGAACAAGATCTATTTAGGTTACCGCGCCTACGGCGTGGGTGCCGCTGCACAAGTATACTTAGGTAAAAACGTCAACCAGCTTAGCTTAAGCGAAATGGCGACTATAGCTGGTCTGCTGAAAGCCCGCTCCATCTTCAACCCGCTCTACTCTAACCGTCAACCGTCGTGCCGTCGCCTGCAGCAACGTGGTGCTGACGCGTATACTGGATGAGAATTACGTTACACAGGCGCAGTATGATCAGGCCCCTACTGAACATCTGGTGGCCCGCTACCATACGCAAGAAATCAGCTTCTCCGCCCCTTATCTCTCCGAGATGATGCGTCAGAAAATGATTACCCGCTATGGTGACAGCGCCTATACCGATGGCTACAAGGTCTACACTACAATCACTAAGCGGCTGCAACTGGCGGCGCAGAAGGCAGTGCGCAACAACGTGCTGGCTTACGATATGCGCCACGGTTACCGTGGCCCGTCCAAGGTGCTGTGGAGATTCGGTGCCGCAGCCTGGGATCAAAACCAGATCGTTGACACACTAAAAAACCTGCCCCACTACGGCCCGCTGGTGCCAGCGGTGATCACCGCCGCCAACGCTCAGGAAGATACAGCAATGTTGGCAGAAGGCAGCAATCCGGACGTCAACTCGGCGCTGGTGTCGATTAACCCGAACGATGGCGCGGTAAAAGCGCTGGTCGGCGGTTTTGATTTCAATCAGAGCAAATTCAACCGCATAACTCAAGCGCTGCGTCAGGTCGGTTCGAATATCAAACCGTTCCTGTATACCGCTGCGTTTGATAAGGGGATGACACTGGCCACCATTCTGAACGACCTGCCGATCACCCGCTGGGATGCCGGTGCTGTCACCTACTGGCGACCAAAGAACTCACCTCCCACCTACGCTGGCCCGATTCGCTTGCGCCAAGGGCTGGGCCAATCCAAGAACGTGGTGATGGTACGCGTGATGCGTGCCATGGGCGTTGACTACGCAGCGGAATACCTACAACGTTTCGGTTTCCCAGCGCAGAATATTTGCACACCGAATCATTGGCGCTAGGCTCAGCATCCTTCACCCCCATGCAGTTAGTGCGCAGCCATGCGGTGTTGGCAAACGGTGGTTATCTGGTGGAGCCGTACTTCATCACCAAAATCGAAGATGATAGCGGTAACACGCCATTCGTAACCAAGCCTAAGGAGGTTTGTAGTCAGTGTGACCTGCCAGTGATTTACGGTGATACCCAACGTTCAATGCTGCTTTCCGACGATAACGTCGAAAACGTTGCCATGTCGCAGGAAAGCAATAACAGTAACGTACCGATGCCTCAGTTAGAGCAAGTTACCCCTGCCCAAGTTCAGAAGGAGGGCGATCAGCAGTATGCGCCGCACGTCATCAGCAGCCAATTGGCGTTCCTGCTCCACGATGCATTAACAAGCAATATCTATCGTGAACAAATCTGGATGGGCACTGCATGGCGTTCAGGGCGTGATTTGAAACGTTATGATATTGGCGGTAAAACCGCTACCAACAGCTCGAAAGACGCTTGGTTTTCCGGCTATGGCCCGGATACCGTGACATCTGTATGGATCGGTTTCGATGATCATCGCCGTGATTTGGGCCGTTCAACGGCCTCAGGAGCCATCCCAGATCAAATTTCCGGCGGTGAAGGCGGTGCCAAGAGCGCACAACCGGCATGGAATGATTTCATGAAAATTGCGCTGGAAGGTATTCCAGAGCAGGAGGTCACCCCGCCTGCGGGCATTATCAGGGTCATCATCGACAAGAGCAGCGGCAAGCTCTCTGATGGTGGCAAGGCAATAGTAGCCGTTCTGAGTATTTCATCTAAGGCACTCAACCTACGGACTATCCATCGCGCGATACTAGAATCACGTTGATGGCTCCCGCTGGCGAAAGACGCGAGCTGTTCTGATCAAAAAGGCCAGAGCGATCTCTGGCCTTTTTGATTCAGCAGTGGGATAACGCTTAGCGCGAGCTGCGTAAAAATGCTTCGCTGAGGAACAGTGCGCAGACGTTGCGCGCTTTGCGGAAGTCCGGCTCCGCCAGCAGTGCCATCATGTTGGCAATCGGCCAACGTACCTGCGGAAACAGCTCTGGTTCATCCCCTATCAGGCTCTGTGGTATTCATTGTGCTGGAAAAGTACGATAGTGCCATCTTCAGCTTGCTGAGGAAATCAAAGCGTTTGGCCCCAAATCCCACCTCTTCCATTAATTCGCGGTTGGCCGCCTCCAATATCTTTTTACCCAGATCGATCAAGCCTTTCGGAAAACCTAGTTCATGGGACTCGGTACCCACCGCATACTCGCGGATCAACAACAGGTGGTCACCGATCACAGGCACAATTATCACCGCCTCACGCAGTGAAGGTCGCATGCGCTCATACACTCGCCGTTCCTCGTTACTGAATTCCAAATCGACCGACTCAACGTGAAATAGACGTAAACACGCAACCGTGACCACTTTCAGAATTTTAGGTTGTTGCGGGTGTTTATTCATGATTGCCTCACAGGGGTTACCCGTCAGCCAGCGGCAATATCAGGCGCGCAGAGGGATAGCCAAAATAATGATCGGTACAGCACAGGCTTCGTCAGTGTTCAAACGTTGACCAAATTTAATATTAGTCACATTGTGCGTTAACGCACATAAAACTATACCCAAAACAACTCGAGTTGTAGGATGGCGGCAACGCAGCAATCCCCAGGTGCTCATCCCAGTCAATGACTGGAATGAGCGAGGAAAGCTCACACACAGGCAACTCGGAGCATGACGGGTATATTGACTTTTTTAATCAGCTTAGCCTACACGCCCCCCATTTCTATCTCAATATGGGTAAACAGAGCTTAGAGCCTATCCCAGAGGTGCCAAGGTGGCCAAGTTTGGCCGCCATACCCGGCTCAGGCTTTGGATAAATAACTTGATTTATCATTTTCCACCCACATATCGGGTTATCTGAAAACAGATCAGCTTTTGTGACATGGTGCGGAAAAACCTTTCAGCACCCTGCGTTCCGGCTGTTGATACCAGCAGCTCTCAGGGGGATAAACATTAAAGAACAGGAAACACGCAACCAGGCGATTCGGCTGGATAAATGGTTGTGGGCGGCACGTTTCCACAAAACCCGTGCGTTAGCGCGGGAGATGATTGACGGTGGTAAAGTGAACTAAAATGGGCAGCGCGGTAAGCCAAGCAAGTTGGTTGAGCTCAATGCCGAGATCACACTGCGCCAAGGCAACGAAGAGCGCATAGTGATCGTACTGTCACTGACTAACCAGCGACGCAGTGCATGTGAGGCGCAGCAGGCATATCAGGAAACCGATGCCAGTATCGCCAAGCGCGAAAAAATGGCGCTCGCACGCAAGATGAACGCCTTGACTATGCCGCATCCAGATCGCCGTCCTGATAACAAAGGAGCGACGCAACCTGATAAAATTCAAATTTGGTGAGCCGGAATAATCACTCACCTCAATGAGAGAAAATTATGTCTAACCCTAACCAATTGTACCGTTACCTGTTTGAAAATTATGCGGTTCGCGGTGAGCTGGTTACCGTCAGCGAAACCTATCAGCAGGTACTTAGCAATCACGACTATTCAGCACCGGTACAGAAACTGTTGGGCGAACTGCTAGTCGCGACCAGCCTGTTGACCGCCACCTTGAAATTCGATGGCGACATCACCGTCCAGTTACAAGGTGATGGCCCGCTGAAGCTGGCTGTGATCAATGGCAACAACCGCCAGGAAATGCGTGGCGTGGCGCGCGTACAAGCCCCCGTTACCGAAGATAGCACCCTGCATCAGCTCATCGGCAATGGCGTCATGGTCATCACTATTTCGCCAACGGAAGGTGAGCGTTATCAGGGGGTGGTCGGTCTGGAGGGTGAAACCCTGACAGAATGTCTGGAAGCCTATTTTCGCCAATCAGAACAACTGACAACCCGCCTGTTCATCCACATAGATGAAAAAGTAGCGGCTGGTATGCTATTGCAGGCGTTACCGGCGCAGGAGGGCAACGCCAACGATTTCGACCATTTGGTGCAACTGACCAACACAGTGAAAAGCGCAGAGCTGTTCGGCCTGCCAGCTAACGAAGTGCTGTATCGCCTGTACCATCAAGAAAAGGTTACCCTATATGAGCCGCAGGATGTGCTGTTCCGTTGCACCTGTTCGCGCCAACGTTGTACCGATGCGCTGCTGACACTACCCACCGAAGAAGTGGCGGAAATGTTGGAGCAAGACGGCAATATTGATATGCATTGCGATTACTGCGGTAATCATTATCTCTTTGATCCAAGTGATGTCACAGCACTGTACGGCGGTAATAGCGGTAAAAGCAGCCCGTGGCATTAAGCATCTATGCCATTAGGCTATTTTATTCAACAAAGCCTTTATATGGGCTATATGGGCGAAACACCTATGGTTACCGCCCGTATTCCCCCATTAAAATATTATTAAATTCCCCACGGTGAAAATAAAAGGCGACAGAACTGTCGCCATAATTTTCAAAGCTATGAAATCAATCACAACTACGCAACTGATTGCTCATCATTCTCATCTGTGCCGTTAGTCATACAGCTTTCATCAAAGCAATGTTGCTGGCGGTTGCGATTACCACAATAACAATTGGTTACCAATTCCCTTTCTTTTCGCATTGCAAGCAATAACGATTCTCACTATTATTGGTTTTTTTATGCGCAGATTTATGGGTGAGTAACGCCGATGGCGCATCTTGTTCGCCGACAACGCGCAATAATCATCAGCACTACTCCCCCAACTCCCGGAAGGTTAATGACATGCCTCTTCTGCCCAAACACACTTATAAGATCGTCGGCTTCTCCAGCGAAATTGGGCCTGCCTATCGCCAGAAATTGCTATCGCTCGGTATGCTGCCCGGCTCCTCATTCGAGATATTGCGCGTTGCTCCGCTCGGCGATCCGATAGCAATCAAGACCCACCGCGTCAACCTGGTGCTGCGCAGAAAAGATCTAGCCCTATTGCTGCTTGACGAGCAACCCTGAGCCGTCGTCATTGGGTTCGATTGCCGCTTTTCCATTGCGTCGGCGTTGTTTTCACTAACTCGTATAATCTTTGATTATGAAAAAACTCAACATCGGCTTAGTAGGTAATCCGAACTCCGGTAAAACTACACTGTTCAATCAACTGACCGGAGCCAAGCAGCGGGTTGGCAACTGGGCGGGCGTCACCGTCGAACGCAAGGAAGGTCAGTTCACTACACCACAGTCTGAAGCTAAGCTGGTCGACCTGCCAGGTACCTATTCCCTGACCACCATCTCGGAGCAAACCTCGCTCGACGAACAGATCGCCTGCTACTACATCCTCAGTGGCGATGCCGATCTGCTGATCAACGTGATCGACGCCTCCAACCTGGAGCGCAATCTCTACCTGACGCTGCAACTTTTGGAGTTGGGCATCCCGTGCATCATCGCACTGAACATGCTGGATATCGCCAAAAGTCAGCACATCAATACCGATATCGCCGCGCTGTCGTCGCGACTGGGCTGCCCGGTGGTTCCAATGGTTTCTACCAAGGCCGATGGCATCGGCGTGCTGAAGCAGATGATCGACAATCATCAGTTTAACGAATTGAAAGCGCTGGTGAGCTACCCATCGCTTTTGCTGAAAGAGGTCGCCACGCTAAGCGACGCCATGCCGGAGCACCTGCCGACGGAGCAACGCCGCTGGCTGGCGTTGCAGATGCTTGAAGGTGATATCTACAGCCACAGCCTGGCTGGCCCCGCCACTACGCTGCTGCCGGCGGCCAAGCTGGCGCTGCAACAGCAGGAAGATCCGGCGCTGGTGATCGCCGATGCCCGTTACCAGTCGATCACCACCCTATGCGATGAGGTCAGCAACTCGCAGCAGGCGATGCCGAACCGCCTGACCGAACTGCTGGACAAAGTGATCCTCAACCGCTGGCTGGGGGTGCCGATCTTCCTGTTGGTGATGTACCTGATGTTCCTGCTGGCGATCAACATCGGTGGCGCGCTACAGCCGATTTTCGATATCGGGTCGGAGGCCATATTCATTCAGGGCATTCAGTGGCTCGGTTATACCTTACACTTCCCTGAATGGCTGACCCTGTTCCTGGCACAAGGGGTCAGCGGCGGCATCCATACCGTGCTACCGCTAGTGCCGCAGATCGGTATGATGTATCTGTTCCTATCTTTCCTTGAAGACTCAGGTTACATGGCTCGTGCAGCGTTCGTCATGGATCGTCTGATGCAGGCACTTGGGCTGCCGGGCAAATCTTTTGTGCCCCTGATCGTCGGCTTCGGCTGCAACGTGCCTTCGATCATGGGTGCCAGAACGCTGGACGCCCAGCGTGAACGACTGATCACCATCATGATGGCACCTTTCATGTCCTGCGGTGCCCGCCTGGCGATCTTCGCGGTGTTTGCCGCCGCCTTCTTCGGACAGGACGGCACGGAGGTGGTGTTTTCGCTATATATGCTCGGCATCGTGGTCGCGATCCTCACCGGCCTGGTGCTGAAATACACCCTCATGCGCGGCGAAGCCTCACCATTCGTCATGGAGTTGCCGGTCTACCACGTACCGCACCTTAAAAGCCTGCTGCTGCAAACCTGGCAACGATTGAAAGACTTCGTGCTACGCGCTGGCAAAGTGATCGTGATAGCCAGCATCTTTATCGGTGGCCTAAACAGCTTCACGTTCAGCGGCAAACCGGTCGACAACATCAACGATTCCGCGCTGGCGTCGGTGTCAAAAATTATGACGCCGCTGCTACAACCGATGGGCGTGCACAACGATAACTGGCCGGCCACAGTCGGCTTGGTGGCCGGTGCCATAGCGAAAGAAGTGGTGGTCGGCACGCTGAATACCCTTTATACCGCCGAACGTATCAGCAACCAGGAATTCGACGCCGCCAGCTTCAATCTGCTGGATGAGCTGGACGGCGCGCTGCGGAAAACCTGGCAAGGGCTGAAAAACACCTTCAGCCTGAGCGTGCTGGCCAATCCTATCGAAGCCAATAAGGGCGAAGGGGAGATGGAGGTCAGTTCGGTAGGGGTGATGAGCAGCAAGTTTGGTTCGAACATCTCCGCCTACAGCTACTTGATTTTCGTGCTGCTGTATGTACCTTGCGCGTCGGTAATGGGTGCAATCGCCCGTGAATCAAGCCGTGGCTGGATGACGTTCTCCATTCTGTGGGGACTGAACATCGCTTACTCGCTGGCGACGTTGTTCTATCAGGTGGCGACTTTCAATCAGCATCCACAGTACAGCCTGACGGTTATCCTGGTGGTAGTGCTGGTTAATCTGTTGATCCTGTGTAGCCTACGCCGGGCGCGCAGCCGCGTCACGGTGCGTCTGGGCAACGCCACACCGGCCTCCTGCTGCAAGTGCTCCCAGGGGAACTGCCACTGATGACCAGTCTGCTGAAAGTACGTGATGCGCTTGCGCTACACGGTAACGTGCAGGCGCAACAGCTCAGCCGTCTGTTAGGTGCGCCGACACCGCTGGTACAGGCGATGCTTGAACGTTTAACGGCCATGGGTAAGGTGATGCGCATTAAGCAGGATAACAACACCTGCCTGAGTGGCAGTTGCAAAAGCTGCCCGCAAGGGCAAGGGTGCAGTACGGTGGTGTATCGATTGAAGTGATCTCATGAGTGCCGCCCTATCCTGCCTTTTTCATCAATATTTATAACCCATCAAATAAGGCTATTTTATTTGCCATTTTGGCCCTGGGCTGTGCTCACCTTCCTTACGGACGCCCTGTGCGCTGCGGTAATTGCGCGCTGTCCTGATCCAAATTAGCGGCAACTAATTTCACGCCTACTCGGATAGGTTCTTAATGTGCTGCGCTAAAAGACACAATAAGCGACGCGAACTCGTCAGGATGAGAAATAAAAGGCGCGTGGGCAGCTTTAGGCACCATCACAGAGACTGAATGCGGCCAACTAATGTCGAGCCGTTCGGCAACCTTGCGCGGCACCAATCCATCGATATAGCCATAGACACGCAGCAACGGCAAAGCTAATCCCGCCAGCGTCTGGCGTAGATCAGCGGTACGCAATATCTCAAGGCCTCCGTTCAACACCTCAACTGTGGGCATCGGCTGATTGAGCACCACCGATTTTAGCAGGCGGGCATCCTGACGCGCGCTATTAGTACCCAACGTCTGTAAGGCCAAAAAACGCTCGACGGTGCGTTGGAAATCCTGGCTCAACTGATGCTGAAAATCACTCAACACGTCCGGGCGGATACCTGGCCAATCGCCTAGCATGGCAAAGCACGGCGAGGACGCGACGGTGATCAACCCGCGTACTCGCTGCGGCTGCATCAGCGCTGCCTGGCTGGCCACCAGCCCACCAAGTGACCAGCCGAGCCACCAAGCCTGTGGCGGCGCGGCGGTGAGCGCCCTCTCAGCCATCTGCTCTAGCGACATCGCGCCAAACCCTTGGCTGCGGCCATAGCCGGGCAGATCGACCAAATATAGGCGAAAATGCGGCGTCAGACGAGCCAGCATGCAGCCCCATACCTCGGCATTCAAACCCCAACCGTGCAGCAGTACAAGATCGCGTCCACCTTCACCTATTATTTGCCGATACAACGCTGTCATCGGTTAATGTCCTTGTAAGTTCGTTCGTTACCAGGAACCTATGCTATCAATCCGCAGCCGGTGTTGGCTATGTCGGCAACCATTACAGCTTATCAAACACGGCATCTGTAGCTACTTCCTGCGTAATCTACCGGCACAAACCACTGTGCTGCCCGCGCTGTGCGCTGCCTGCTGTGAGTCCGCTACCCCCCTGTGGCCGCTACCTGCAACAGCCGCCACTATGGCAACGGTTGGTGTTCGCCAGTGACTATTATTAACCCACTAAGCCAGTTGGTTAAGAGGTTCAAGTTTCAGCACGCCCCCGAGCTAGCACCCATACTGGCGCGCATGATGCTATTAAGCTGGTCGCAAGCACGCAGAGAGCTGTATCTGAACAAACCCGATCTGATTTTGGCTGTCCCCTTACAAGCAAAACGCTGCTGGCATCGCGGCTATAATCAGAGCAATCTATTAGCCTGGCCGCTAGCATATTGTCTGAGTTGTACCTATCGACCAGCGGCATTGCGCCGGATAGGCAAAACTCTCTTACAGCAGCAACTCAGTGCCGGTGGGCGCTGCGGCGCAACGCCTTTGATTGCGATGAGCAAGTCGCAGGACGGCATGTCGCCCTGTTAGATGATGTGGTCACCACGGGCAGTACGGTGGCGGAAATCGCTACACTGTTGCATCGGTAGGGTGCCGCATCACTACAAATATGGTAAATCTGCCGCACGTTGTAGTGCCATGGCGATGGGCGTATTATAACCTGCTGTAGAAGTCAACTATTGAGCTAATGCTATGATCCATATAACAGATGCTGCACAGGAACACTTTGCCAAACTGCTTGCAAATCAAGAAAAAGGCACCCAAATCCGTGTATTCGTGATCAACCCCGGCACGCCAACAGCGGAATGTGGTGTCTCTTATTGCCCACCAGACGCAGTAGAAGCCACGGACACCGAACTACAGTTCGAAAAATTATCTGCCTTTGTCGATGAACTGAGCGCACCGTATTTGGACGATGCCGAAATCGACTTCGTCACCGACAAGTTGGGTTTACAACTGACGTTAAAAGCGCCAAATGCAAAAATGCGCAAGGTGGACGATAATGCGCCGCTAATGGAACGCGTTAAATACCTGCTGCAATCGCAGATCAACCTGCAACTGGCTGGCCACGGTGGCCGCGTGACGTTGATGGAGATCACAGATGACAATCTGGCGATCCTGCAATTTGGCGGCGGCTGTAACGGCTGCTCCATGGTTGACGTGACGCTGAAGGAAGGGATCGAGAAAGAGCTGTTGCTGCAGTTCCCGGAGTTGAAAGGCGTGCGAGATCTGACCGAGCATCAGCGCGGTGAGCACTCTTACTACTGATGCCCTTCTTACTTGAACTTGCAGCGTTGTTGGCGGCTTGTATATTATATAACCGCACAGCGTAGGCAGATTGTCAGTAGTGTTGGATGAGTTGATCGATAATCCCAGCTGGCTGTGTATGATGAGCGTTATCAAGCGCAACCTGTTGTATTGTCAGCAGGATCGCAAAGGTGAGATGCACAGGCTCGGTTCCTGCATCAACGGCGGTCTAGCATCGACCAATCCGCCATCTCCCGATGGAGCCTGCGTGACTGAGTGCCAGCGCCACAATGCCATTATCAATCTCTTACCGCGTCACGGGCAAATTTCCATGGCAGACGTGATAGCAGTGTTTAATATCTCTCCCACTACCACACGCTCCGCGACATCAATAAGCCGAATGAAATTGGCAAGTGGCGCCAGGTCTGCAAAGGCGCTGAAGCCACGTAGACTCTATAACCCGCATGGACGCCGCTCAATATTTACCAAACCCAGCATCTAGACAAGAAAATGTACGTCGTCGCAGCTTTGCTAGCCGGGTGAAATCAGGGAGGCGACGTGCTGCTGGTATGATAAAACCACAGTGTTAATCTGGTCTAAACGGCTGCATAATTGACTAGAATGGCGCTATATTCTTATTATGAGGCAGTCAGCAGTATGGAATAGTTTAAAGCGATCAACGTTGAGCAAGCTTACACCCGTTGGAAAGATGGCAGTGCCGCTCTGGTTGATAT
The DNA here is from genome assembly GCF_964019515.1 of Serratia symbiotica (Periphyllus acericola). Taxonomy (NCBI): domain Bacteria; kingdom Pseudomonadati; phylum Pseudomonadota; class Gammaproteobacteria; order Enterobacterales; family Yersiniaceae; genus Serratia; species Serratia symbiotica. The sequence goes on along the minus strand of NZ_OZ026452.1, from coordinate 202,820 downwards.
TCGCGATACGCAGAGTTTTGATGCGGGCATACGCCGGGTGCCTTCCACCTCACTAACACCAGCCGCAGCGTGGCGCAATACTTGTTGCATCATGGATTTGACGCGGTCTGCAGCATTGACGGCGGCTTTGAAGCCTGTGTGCGCCAGTATCCACAGCACGTCAGCCGAACACTGGCGGGTTTCTTTTTTAAACGGAAGTGAAATGATTAGAGTAACCGCCGTCTCCAACCTGCGCCTGGCGTTGGCCTTTGTCGATTATATGGGGTTATAAGCCCCCCCTAATCCACGAAATTTTTAGAAATGCTCAAATTAACAATTTACCTTCAGTCAATCCCTGCCAAAATGGCATATAAATCAATTGGTTTTTGCTTATCCCTGAAGGCGTAGTGCCCAAGGAAATGCAGATGCTGCCAGGCTGCTGGTGAAATTCGCCTGAGCAAGGGCGTTGTTGAATAAATCGAACATTTGGCCGGCATGCGGATCAGATCACTCTCCTTCTGTCAAAATAGCGACATGCCGTGCCCAGCAAAAGTTCAACATCACCAACTGGAAGGCTTACAACAACGCCCTTATCACTCGGGGTTTACTCACTTTCTCGGTGGATGAAACGGCACTTCACGCCTGGTACTGCGAGGCAAAACCTTCTCTGCGTGGTCGCCCACCACATTATTCTGATATGGCAATCACCAGCGTATTGATGCTGAAACGGATTTTCGGCCTGACACTTCGCGCCCTACAGGGCTTCGGCGACTCCATTGTCACACTGATCAAAGTGCCGTTGAACTGCCCGGACGACACCTGCATCAGTAAGCGGGCGAAGTCCGGCCATGTCCCGTTTAAAACACCAACGCCAGGTGAAATTGCGCACCTCTTTATCGACTCTAGCGGGCTCAACGTGTTGGGTGAAGGGGAGTGGATGGCAAAAAAACACGGTCAGGAAAAATGGCGGATCTGGCGAAAACTGCATTTGGCCGTAGATACAGAAACACATGATGTCATCTGTGCTGACCTTTCCTTGAGCAATGTCACCGATACCGAAGCTTTCCCAGGTCTTATCCGCCAGAGGTACCGTAACATCAAAGTCGCCTCGGCGGATCGGGCTTAGGATACGCGAGTGTGTGATGATGCGTTAAGGGGCAAGAAGCTCAAGGCGTTAATACCGCCCAGCAGCGGAGCCCGTTATTGGTCGGCAGACTATGCAGAGCGAAATCAAGCAGTGGCGAACCAGCGCCTTACCCGAGACAACACACGGTGGAAAAGTATCACAGGCTACCACCGAGGTTCGATAGCGGCAACAGCGAGGTACAGAGTAAAACAGCTATTTGGTGGTCACCTGTCGCTGCGAGATTATGATGGGCAAGTTGCAGAGGCGCTGGCCATGATCTGTTCACTAAACAAGATGACGCTCGCCGGTATGCCAGAAAGTGTACGCCTTGCCTGAAGGCTGCCCATTCACGGGACTCTTTATTCCAAATCCGATTTATTCAACAACGCCATAGCAAGAGGTGATTTATCAATCAACCTGTCCCTACATGCTTTGTGGTAACTTTTGCTACTGCGTGGCAGAATATATGTTGGTCCAGTTGAGCAAACATATATCCTGTGAAAGCCCTGCAGCAGTGCCCACCAGCCATTGCCGGATATAGCCTACACTTGGAGTGACCAGATTAACAGGTTACATATTGAAATATAAAATATTATAAGTCACTAACTGGTATTATTTTCTTAGTAGCGGAAATAATTTACCTTCTATCCGTGGTTGCTGCTTGACTTTGTTATGAATGATATTAATAATCAATTGCATTTATAACAATACCCAGATTAGGTGCTATTATGCTGTTGAAAAACATTGCTTATACTCGTAACTGTCTGCGCCAGGCAGCCGCTTTTTTCCGACCGTTCAGCCCACTATGTCTATTGCTAAGCGCCAGTCTGTTTAGCCAAACCTCTTTGGCGGAGAAAAAGTTCCGCGTGGTGACAACTTTCACCATTATTCAGGACATTGCACAGAATGTGGCAGGTGACGCCGCAGTAGTGGAATCCATCACCAAGCCGGGCGCAGAAATCCACGATTACCAACCAACGCCCCGCGATATCGTCAAAGCGCAGCATGCCGATCTGATCCTGTGGAATGGCATGGATCTGGAACGTTGGTTCCAGCGCTTTTTCGAGAACATTAAACAAGTGCCAGCGGCGTTCGTGACCAAAGGTATTACCCCGCTGCCGATCCGAGAAGGCCCTTACAACGGTATCCCAAACCCGCATGCCTGGATGTCGCCAAGCAACGCGCTGGTGTATATCGAAAACATCCGTAAGGCACTGGTTCAATACGATCCGGCCAACGCAGCGACCTATAACCGTAACGCCAAAGCCTACGCCGCTAAAATCAGCGCACTCGATGCCCCACTTCGCGCACGCCTGTCACGCATTCCTCTAGCCCAGCGCTGGCTAGTGAGCAGTGAGGGTGCTTTCAGCTATCTGGCGAAGGACTACCAATTAAAAGAGTTTTACCTGTGGCCGATCAATGCCGATGAGCAGGGGTCACCGCAGCAGGTTCGCCGCGTAGTGGATGCAGTGCGCACCCACCATATTCCGGTAGTGTTCAGCGAAAGCACCATTTCAGACAAGCCAGCCAAGCAAGTGGCGAAAGGGACTGGTGCCAAATACGGCGGCGTGCTGTATGTTGATTCATTGTCTACCCAAGATGGGCCAGTGCCTACCTATATTGACCTGCTTAGGGTCACAGTAGAAACCATCGCCAAAGGATTTAATCAATGACCAGCGAGGTTTTTGTCCGCCCTGAGTTGAGCGTGGACAATGTGACGGTAACCTACAACAATGGCCATACCGCGATCCACAGTGCCAACTTTACCCTTAGAGGTGGTTCCATTTGCGCACTGGTCGGTGCTAATGGCAGTGGCAAATCCACGTTGTTCAAAAGCATCATGGGCCTAGTCAGGCCTATTGCTGGACGGGTGCTATTAAGTGAAAAGCCAGTGTCAGACGCCTTGAAAAAAAACCTTATCGCCTACGTACCGCAAACCGAGGAGGTAGACTGGAACTTCCCGGTGCTGGTAGAATACGTAGTAATGATGGGCCGTTACGGCAAGATGAACTTCCTGCGTATCCCTGCGCAGGAGGATCGGTTGCGGGTTGACAAAGCACTGGAGCGCGTTGGGTTAAGCGAATTGCGCACCCGGCAAATTGGTGAGCTATCCGGTGGCCAAAAGAAGCGCGTATTCCTGGCGCGGGCGCTGGCTCAACAGGGTACAGTGCTGCTGCTCGACGAACCGTTCACCGGCGTTGATGTCAAAACTGAAAACACAATTATCGAACTGCTGCGTGCGTTGCGTGACGAAGGCCACCTGATCCTGGTTTCCACCCACAACCTCGGCAGTGTACCGGAGTTCTGTGACCAGGTGATCCTGATTAACCGCACGGTGCTGGCCGCCGGGCCGACAGCAACCACCTTTACCCAAAGCAATCTGGAACAAGCATTTGGCGGTGTACTACGCCATATCAATCTGTCTGGGACGGATCTGCATGAGGATAACGATTCCGCGTACCGTGACTATGTTGACCGATGAAGAACGGCCAGCAGTATTCTACGGCCATACCAAAAACGACCCGCCATCACAAAGCCAGCAAAAGGAGAAACACCCCAGATGATGGAACTCCTAATGCAACCTTTCAGCTACAACTACATGGTAAAAGCCATCTGGGTCAGCGCCATCGTCGGTGCTGCTTGCGCGTTCCTCTCGGCCTACCTGATGCTGAAAGGCTGGTCGCTGATGGGTGATGCGTTGTCGCATTCGGTGATGCCTGGCGTGGCCGGTGCCTATGCCCTTGGCCTTCCCTACGCCGTCGGCGCATTCTTTACTGGCATGCTGGCGGCGCTGGCGATGACGCTGGTCCGCCACATCACCCGCCTGCGTGAAGATGCGATCATCGGCTTTATCTTTTCCACCTTCTTTGCAGTTGGCCTGTTGATCGTTTCACTCAATCCGACTTCGGTTAATGTTCAGTCAATTATCTTCGGCAACATTCTTGGCATCGCCGACAAAGATGTACAGCAGGTTGAAATCATCATCGGCATATCGCTATTGATCCTGTGCTTACTGTGGAAAGACCTGCTGGCGGTATTCTTTGATGAAAATCACGCGGTTTCGATCGGCCTGTCTCCATTGCGCCTTAAGATCTTGTTCTTCAGCCTGCTCAGCGCCTGTACCGTAGCCGCACTGCAAACCGTCGGTGCCATCTTGGTGATCGCTATGGTGATTACGCCGGGAGCCACCGCTTATCTACTGACTGACCGTTTCAGCCGGTTGGTGCTCCTCGCCATCACTATAGGCGCGTTGACCAGCGGTATTGGTGCCTACCTGAGCTTTTTCCTAGACGGTGCCACTGGTGGTGTGATCGTGACCTTGCAAACGCTAGTGTTCCTGGTGGCTTTCTTCTTTGCCCCCAAGCACGGTTTGCTAGCGTCAAAACGCCGTATGGCACGTGAATACCCTGGGGGACACTGATGGAAAACTTGTATCAACTGTTCAGTGAACCTTTCGCTTACCCGTTTATACAGCGGGCGATTATCGCCGCCATCGCCACTGGCGTGATCTGCGCAGTACTGTCCTGCTATCTGGTGCTAAAGGGCTGGTCACTGATGGGAGATGCTATTTCTCACGCGGTGCTGCCAGGCATTGTGATAGCGTTCGTACTCAGTATTCCACTCGCGATCGGTGCCTTTCTTTCCGGTATTTTCTGCGCGGTGGCTACTGGCTACCTGAAAGAGCACAGCCGGGTGAAGGAAGATACAGTAATGGGCATCGTCTTCTCTGGCATGTTCGCCTTTGGGCTGGTGCTATTTTCACGTATCGACACCAATCAGCACCTGAGCCATATTTTGTTCGGCGATATGCTGGGTATTACCGACGGTGAATTGAAGCAAACGCTGTTGATCGCTGGTGCCACCCTGGTGATAATGGTGCTAAAGCGCAAAGACTTCATGCTTTACTGCTTTGACCCACATCATGCATGGGTGATTGGCCTGCCGGTGAAGCTGCTGCACTACGGACTACTGTGCCTACTGGCGCTGACCATTGTCGCATCGTTGCAGGCAGTCGGGGTGATTTTAGTGATCGCAATGCTGATTGCACCAGGCATCATTGCCTTTATGTTGTGCCGTATTTTTGACAGCATGCTGATCGTCGCAACGCTGGTTTCGGTATTTTCCTGCGTGCTCGGCACCCTGATCAGTTTCTATATCGACGGCGCTACCGGCCCCTGCATCGTGATCGTTCAAGCCATGCTGTTCGTCATCGCTTTGCTTTACAGCAAGCTGCGACCGTTACATTATCATCAGCAGGTATTGCTCAAAGATACACTCTGATAACAGCGCGGCGTGTACTTGCCACCGCGCAACTCTAACCTAATCGGTCTATGTCGCTGAAACTCGTCCAGCGCCTTCTTTCCTTCCCTTGACCCGACAGATAAACCCTTTTTGATATTCATAACGGCGTTGTTGAATAAATTGAATATTTGGCCGGCACGAGGATCAGATAACTCTCCTTGCTGTCATCATATCACTCTCCTTCTGTCAAAATAGCGACATTCCGTGGCCCAGAAAAAGTTCAACATCACCAACTGGAAGGCTTACAACAACGCCCTTATCACTCGGGGTTGACTCACTTGCTGGGGGGATGAAACGGCACTTCACGCCTGGTACTGCGAGGCAAAACCTTCTCTGCGTGGTCGCCCACCACATTATTCCGATATGGCAATCACCAGCGTATTGATGCTGAAACGGATTTTCGGCCTGACACTTCGCGCCCTACAGGGCTTTGTCGACTCCATTGTCACACTGATCAAAGTGCCGTTGAACTGCCCGGACGACACCTGCATCAGTAAGCGGGCAAAGTCCGGCCATGTCCCGTTTAAAACCCCAACGCCGGGTGAAATTGCGCACCTCGTTATCGACTCTAGCGGGCTTAACGTGTTGGGTGAAGGCGAGTGGATGGCAAAAAAATACGGTCAGGAAAAACGGCGGATCTGGCGAAAACTGCATTTGGCCGTAGATACAGAAACACATGAGGTCATCTGTGCTGACCTTTCTTTGAGCAATGTCACCGATACCGAAGCCTTCCCAGGTCTCATCCGTCAGAGGTACCGTAAAATCAAAGTCGCCTCGGCGGATCGGGCTTAGGATACGCGAGTGTGTGATGATGAGTTAAGGGGCAAGAAGCTCAAGGCGTTAATACCGCCCAGAAGCGGAGCCCGTTATTGGTCGGCAGACTATGCAGAGCAAAATCAAGCGGTGGCGAACCAGCGCCTTACCGGAGAAAACACACGGTGGAAAAGTATCACAGGCTACCACCGACGTTCGATAGCGGCAACAGCGAGGTACAGAGTAAAACAGCTATTTGGTGGTCACCTGTCGCTGCGAGATTATGATGGGCAAGTTGCAGAGGCACTGGCCATAATCTGTGCATTAAACAAGATGCCGCTCGCCGGTATGCCAGAAAGTGTACGCCTTGCCAGAAAGATGCCCATTAAGGGGACTCTTTATTCTAAATCTGATTTATTCAACAACGCCCATATTATCGTGCAAGCACCAGCGCCGAGGCTCAAAATAACGCGCGTCTGTCAGTCACATGGGCAATACAGGAACGGAATTACAAGCTTGAACTTGAGCTGAAAAAATTGAAACGATGTCTATGAATCACACACCTTATTTTGTGATCCACTACATTTTCCTGTATCCGTTACTGGAGTGAACATATCAAAAACAGGCAATTAAACAATTTAAATCACAGTCTCTACTTTCCACCTGCCTCCCATGCGTGTTTGTCTTTACGCCGTTAGCTGCCTTTCGCTTTGATTTTCCTCTCCACACGTTGGTGGAATAATGGATCATACAGCAGCGCCTCAATGGCGTTATCCTGAATCTGACCTTTGGTATGGCGGTATTTCGTCACGGCAATAACCATATTAAAAGTATCATTATAAAGTGTGCCGTTGATATTGTCGTCCATGTAAAAATTAAAGGCTCCTCAGTGGTCTTTTTCGCACTTTTCATCTCTGGCACCCTGTTCCAGCGCCTCAAGGATAGAACAATAGTTACTGGAGTGGGCGGCACAGCAACAGGCATCGCTCAACCGCTTCAGGGATCCATACATCCGGGTTAACTCAGCCAACTTGTTTTCAACATCATTCAAGCGAGCATCAACGATAGACTTCGACTCCTTGGAGGTATGATGCTCTGGGTCGATGCGGATTGACAACAGTTCGGCGATCATCTCTAGCGTAACACTTAATTGTTTGGCATAGCGGATAAAACGTAGACGTTGCAGATCCTGATTGCTATACAGCCGATAGCCTCCTGCTGTACGGACATTATGATCCATCATGCCTTACTTCTCATAGTAGCGTATCGTATCCGGAGTTATGTCAGCGAGCTTCGCCAATTGACCGATTTTGAACATCACTTTTCCTCCCAGATAAATTTACCCTGCAACACACTTAGATATCATGTCGACTTAGTTAAAGGGATGGGTAGCTTAAGATCAATGGGAATTTAGGCGTAAAAAAACCAGGCTTGCCCGGTTTTTTTACGCGTCTACAGATTACTCTGCAGTTGCTACTTCTGCTTGAGACTCAGCACGATCAACCAGCTCGATGTATGCCATCGGTGCGTTGTCGCCCGCACGGAAGCCACACTTTAGAATACGAGTGTAGCCTCCAGCACGGCTCGAAAAAGGCGGGCCCAGCTCATTAAACAGTTTTGACACGATCTCGTTATCACGGGTGCGGGCGAATGCCAGACGACGATTAGCTACGCTGTCGGTCTTAGCAAGAGTAATCAGCGGCTCAACAACGCGACGCAGCTCTTTCGCTTTTGGCAGGGTCGTCTTAATGATTTCATGACGAACCAAAGAGCCGACCATGTTACGGAACATAGCCTGTCGATGGCTGCTTTTACGGTTCAATTGACGACCACTCTTACGATGGCGCATGACCTTATCCTTATCAGTAAAACCTTAACCTGTGATCCGCCGGTTACTCGTCAGCAATGCTTGCCGGCGGCCAGTTTTCCAGGCGCATGCCCAGAGACAAACCCCGTGAGGCCAGCACGTCTTTAATCTCAGTGAGAGACTTTTTACCCAGGTTCGGCGTTTTCAGCAACTCAACCTCGGTACGCTGTACCAGATCACCGATGTAGTGGATAGCTTCTGCCTTGAGGCAGTTAGCAGAGCGGACAGTCAATTCCAGATCGTCAACAGGACGCAGCAGGATTGGATCGAACTCTGGTTTCTCTTCTTTTACTTCCGGGTGACGTACATCACGCAGATCAACGAAAGCTTCAAGTTGTTCAGCCAGAATGGTAGCCGCACGGCGGATCGACTCTTCAGGATCGATCGCGCCATTGGTTTCCATCTCGATTACCAGCTTGTCCAAGTCAGTACGCTGTTCTACACGCGCTGCTTTAACATTGTAGGCAATACGCTCTACAGGGCTAAAGCAGGCATCAACCAACAGACGACCAATCGGATGCTCATCTTCTTCCGAATGAATTCGGGCAGAGGCCGGCACATAACCACGGCCACGCTGAACTTTGATACGCATACTGATAGCAGCGTTTTCATCGGTCAAATGGCAGATTATATGCTGCGGCTTGACGATTTCGACATCACCATCATGGGTGATATCGGCAGCGGTCACAGGGCCAATGCCAGATTTATTCAGGGTAAGAATAACTTCGTCTTTTCCTTGAACTCTCACCGCCAGCCCTTTCAGGTTGAGCAGGATCTCCAGGATATCTTCCTGTACTCCTTCTTTTGTGCTGTACTCATGCAGTACACCATCAATCTCAACCTCGGTCACCGCGCAACCCGGCATAGATGAAAGCAGAATACGGCGCAGTGCGTTGCCAAGAGTATGGCCAAAGCCACGCTCTAAAGGCTCAAGGGTCACCTTGGCGTGCGTCGAACTAATTTGCTCGATATCTACCAGGCGCGGTTTTAGAAACTCTGTCACAGAACCCTGCATTGTGTCCTCTCTTTGAAACTCAAGCTTTACTTGGAGTAAAGCTCGACGATCAGGTGTTCGTTAATGTCCGCAGACAGATCAGTACGTTCAGGAATACGTTTGAACACACCTTCCATCTTGAGCGCATCAACTTCCAGCCAAGTCGGCTTTTCGCGCTGCTCAGCCAGCTCCAAAGAAGCTTTAACACGAGATTGCTTTTTAGCCTTCTCGCGGATGCTGACTACGTCATTCGGAGATACCTGATAAGAAGCGATGTTAACAGCACGACTGTTTACCATAATTGCTTTGTGGCTAACCAACTGACGTGACTCTGCACGCGTAGCGCCGAAGCCCATACGGTAGACAACGTTGTCCAGACGACCTTCCAGCAGCTGCAGCAGGTTTGCACCGGTGTTTCCCTTCAAGCGTGCTGCTTCTTTATAATAGTTACGGAACTGACGCTCCAGAACACCGTACATACGACGAACTTTCTGCTTCTCACGTAACTGTACACCATAGTCAGACAGACGCTGCTTGCGCGCACCATGTTGACCAGGAGGTTGATCAATTTTACATTTTGAATCGATCGCACGAACGCCAGACTTCAGGAACAGGTCTGTGCCCTCGCGGCGGCTAAGCTTGAGCTTAGGACCCAAATATCTTGCCATTTTCTTTCTCCAACAATCCGAAAAACAGCGACGTTATACGCGGCGCTTCTTCGGCGGACGACAACCGTTATGAGGTATCGGAGTCACATCGGTGATATTAGTGATGCGAAAGCCTGCCGCATTCAGAGCGCGGATAGTAGACTCCCGACCAGGACCGGGTCCTTTAACCATAACTTCCAGGTTCTTGATACCGTATTCTTTTACTGCGTCAGCACAACGTTCTGCGGCAACCTGTGCTGCGAACGGAGTAGACTTACGAGAACCACGGAAGCCGGAACCACCGGCAGTTGCCCAACCCAAAGCATTACCCTGACGATCGGTAATAGTTACAATAGTGTTGTTGAAAGAAGCATGGACATGAGCCACGCCATCAGAGACTTGCTTTCTTACACGCTTACGTGTACGAACAGGTGCCTTTGCCATTATTCAATCACCCCGATTACTTCTTGATCGTTTTACGCGGACCCTTACGGGTACGTGCGTTGGTCTTAGTACGCTGACCGCGAACTGGCAGACCACGACGATGACGCAAACCACGATATGTACCAAGATCCATCAGACGCTTTATGCTCAGGGTAACTTCACGACGCAAATCACCTTCAGCAGTAAATTTGGCAACTGCTTCGCGCAGTTGTTCAATTTGCTCTTCAGACAGCTCACTGATCTTAACATTTTCAGCAGTACCCGTAGAGGCACAGATGGACTGTGAACGGGTTTTACCGATTCCGAAGATCGACGTTAATGCGATTACGGTATGTTTATGATCAGGAATGTTAATGCCTGCTATACGGGCCACTATGCACTCCTACTATTTATACAGCTTATACAGCAACACCATTCTGAAAAGCCCGTTTTCAGGATACTAAAATAGCATTGCAGCTACATACAAAAGATTGGCCGGCCAATCTAGCCAGCTCAACCTAACTTTGCAAGAAAAATATGCGAGATAATCAGCCTTGACGCTGCTTATGCTTCGGCTCGGCGCTGCAAATCACACGAACGACACCGTTACGCTTAACGATTTTGCAGCTACGACATAATTTCTTGACGGAAGCGCGAACTTTCATTTTTACTCTCCGTAACTTCTCAAACCAATCTGACTAGCGGTTATAACCTTTCAGATTTGCTTTCTTCAATGCCGACTGGTACTGACTTGACATAATCAGAGTTTGCACTTGAGCAATAAAGTCCATTATGACGACAACCACAATCAGTAGCGAGGTACCACCAAAGTAGAATGGTACTTTCATTGCATCACGCATGAACTCCGGGATTAGGCAGACAAAGGTAATATATATCGCGCCAACAAATGTTAAACGCGTCATAACTTTATCGATGTACTTCGCCGTTTGCTCTCCCGGACGAATTCCTGGTACGAAGGCACCGGACTTACTCAGGTTATCTGCTGTCTCGCGCGGGTTGAAAACCAACGCCGTGTAAAAGAAACAGAAGAAGATGATTGCAGACGCATAGAGTAACACATAAAGCGGTTGCCCTGGCTGCAAATACAACGAGACCGTTGTCAGCCAGTTCCAACCGGTACCGCCCCCAAACCAAGACGCAATCGTGGCCGGGAACAGAATAATGCTGGAAGCGAAAATTGCTGGTATTACGCCCGCCATGTTCACTTTCAACGGTAAGTGTGTGCTCTGTGCAGCATAAACACGACGACCTTGTTGACGTTTCGCATAGTTAATGACGATACGGCGTTGACCACGCTCTATGAAAACAACGAAGAAGGTTACTACAAACATCAATACTGCAACCAGCAGTAACAAGAGGAAATGCAGGTCACCTTGCCTGGCTTGCTCAATAGTATGGGCTACTGCTGGCGGAAGTCCCGCTACAATACCCGCGAAAATGATGATCGAGATACCATTACCGATACCGCGCTCAGTAATCTGCTCACCCAGCCACATCAGGAACATCGTCCCGGTTACCAGGCTCACAACCGCAGTAAAGTAGAATGCAAAGCCTGGATTCATTACCAGGCCCTGCATGCCAGGCATATTAGGCAGACCGGTAGCAATACCGATCGACTGGAATATGGCCAACACCAGCGTACCGTAACGGGTGTAATTGCTAATCTTGCGACGGCCAGCTTCCCCTTCTTTCTTGATTTCCGCCAAGGCTGGGTGAACCACCGTTAGCAGTTGGATAATGATCGACGCCGAAATATACGGCATGATACCCAATGCAAATATAGAAGCACGGCTGAGGGCACCACCAGAGAACATGTTGAACATTTCAATGATAGTGCCTCTCTGCTGCTCAAGCAATTTTGCAAGCACAGTGGCATCAATACCAGGAATCGGAATAAAAGAACCGATACGGAAGACAATGAGCGCGCCAATGACAAACAAAAGTCTGCGCTTCAGCTCACCTAGCCCGCCTTTAGCACTTTGAAAATCTAATCCTGGTTGCTTAGCCATCAGCTCACTTATTCCTCAATGTTACCGCCAGCAGCCTCGATAGCAGCACGAGCGCCTTTGGTGACACGCAGACCACGCAGGGTAACCGGACGAGCTATTTCACCAGAAAGTATAATTTTCACGAACTCGATTTGGATACCAACAACGTTAGCGGCTTTCAACGTATTCAGGTCGATAACATCGACTTCAACTAGAGCCAGTTCAGACAGACGAACTTCTTCCGTGATCATCGCTTTGCGTGAAGTGAAGCCGAATTTCGGCAAACGACGGTACAGAGGTATCTGACCACCTTCAAAACCACGACGTACGCCACCACCAGCACGAGACTTCTGACCTTTGTGACCACGGCCGCCGGTTTTACCCAGGCCAGAACCAATACCACGACCTACGCGTTTCGGCGCATGCTTGGCACCTTCAGCCGGAGACAGAGTATTTAAACGCATCTGTTACTCCTCAACTTTAACCATGTAGGAAACCAGGTTGATCATACCGCGTAAAGAAGGAGTATCCTCGCGCTCTACGGTGTGACCAATACGACGCAGACCCAGACCGAGCAGTGTAGCTTTATGCTTCGGTAGACGGCCAATAGAGCTGCGAACTTGTGTTACTTTTATAGTCTTAGCCACGGTCATTACCCCAGAATGTCTGCAACGGATTTACCACGCTTGGCAGCGACCATCTCAGGAGACTTCATATTTGCCAAAGCATCAATAGTTGCACGAACCACGTTGATCGGGTTGGTGGAACCATAAGCTTTAGCCAATACGTTGTGCACCCCAGCGACATCAAGGACAGCGCGCATTGCACCACCGGCGATAATACCGGTACCTTCTGAAGCCGGCTGCATGAAGACACGGGAACCCGTATGAGCGCCTTTAACAGGGTGCTGTAGGGTGCAGCTATTCAGCGCAACATTCATCATGTTGCGACGGGCTTTTTCCATCGCTTTCTGGATCGCTGCCGGAACTTCGCGTGCTTTGCCGTAGCCAAAGCCAACGCGACCGTTACCATCACCAACGACAGTCAGTGCGGTAAAGCTGAAAATGCGGCCACCTTTTACGGTTTTAGATACGCGATTTACCGCGATCAGCTTTTCCTGCAGTTCGCCAGCTTGTTTTTCGATGTGAGCCATCTTAAACCTCTTCCTTAGAACTGAAGGCCAGCTTCACGGGCAGCATCTGCCAGTGCTTGGACTCGACCATGATATTGGAAACCGGAACGGTCAAAGGAGACTTTCGCAATCCCTTTTTCCAACGTGCGCTCAGCCAGAGCTTTACCTACGGCTGCTGCTGCGTCTTTGTTACCGGAATACTTTAATTGCTCAGTGATAGCCTTTTCTAAAGTAGAAGCCGCCACCAGAACTTCAGAACCGTTCGGAGCAATTACCTGTGCATACATATGGCGAGGAGTACGGTGTACCACCAAGCGAGTTGTACCGAGTTCTTTGAGCTTACGGCGTGCGCGGGTCGCACGACGGATACGAGCAGATTTCTTATCCATAGTGTTACCTTACTTCTTCTTAGCCTCTTTGGTACGCACGACTTCGTCGGCGTAACGGACACCCTTGCCTTTATAAGGCTCAGGACGGCGGTAGGCACGCAGATCTGCAGCAGCCTGGCCAATAACCTGCTTATCAACGCCTTTCAGCACGATTTCAGTTTGGCTTGGGCATTCAGCAGTGATACCTGCTGGCAACTGATGTTCGATTGGGTGAGAGAAGCCCAGAGCCAAATTCACCACGTTGCCTTTTACAGCAGCACGATAACCAACACCTACCAGTTGAAGCTTCTTGGTGAAGCCTTCGGTAACACCAACCACCATTGCGTTCAGCAGTGCACGCGTAGTACCCGCTTGGGCCCAAGCGTTAGCAAAACCTTCGCGCGGAGCAAAATTCAGCGCATTAGCTGCTTGCTTTACGATAACGGCGTCGTGGACAGTACGAGTCAGCTCGCCGTTCTTACCCTTAATCGAAATAACCTGACCGTTGAGTTTTACCTCTACGCCGACAGGAATGACGACGGGTGCTTTTGCAACACGAGACATTCTTTCCTCCCGATTTAAGCTACGTAGCAGATAATCTCGCCACCAAGACCAGCTTGGCGAGCTGCACGATCAGTCATAACACCTTTAGAGGTAGAAACAACAGCGATACCCAAGCCGGCCATAACTTTTGGCAGCTCATCTTTTTTCTTATAAATGCGCAAACCTGGACGACTGATACGCTGAATGCTTTCTACCACTGCGTTGCCCTGGAAGTACTTCAGTACCAGTTCCAGAGCAGGCTTGGTGCCGCCTTCGATTTTGAAATCTTCAATAAAACCTTCTTCCTTCAGCACGTTGGCAATTGCCACTTTCAGCTTAGAGGAAGGCATGGTGGCCGCAACTTTGTTCGCGGCTTGACCGTTACGGATACGGGTTAGCATATCGGCGATCGGATCTTGCATGCTCATCTGTCTTTACTCCCGTGATTCAATTGGTAATTACCAGCTAGCCTTATTCAAGCCTGGTACTTCACCGCGCATAGCGGCTTCACGCAGCTTGATACGGCTCAACCCGAATTTGCCCACATAACCATGTGGACGACCAGTTTGGCGGCAGCGATTGCGCTGACGAGATGGGCTGGAATCACGCGGCAGAGTTTGCAGCTTGAGGACTGCATTCCAACGATCTTCTTCGGATGCGTTCATATCAGAGATAATAGCTTTCAGTTCAGCGCGTTTTGCAAAGAACTTGCCAGCTAATTTCACGCGCTTGACTTCGCGTGCTTTCATTGATTGCTTAGCCATAAGTCAACCCTGCCTTACTTGCGGAACGGGAAGTTAAAAGCAGCCAACAGCGCGCGGCCTTCATCATCAGATTTCGCAGTAGTAGTTATGGTAATATCCAAACCACGCACGCGATCGACTTTGTCATAGTCGATTTCTGGGAAGATGATTTGCTCACGCACACCCATGCTGTAGTTACCACGACCATCGAATGACTTGGCAGACAGGCCACGGAAGTCACGGATACGCGGAACAGCAATGGAAATCAGACGCTCGAAGAACTCCCACATGCGTTCGCCCCGCAGAGTTACTTTACAGCCGATCGGATAGCCCTGGCGGATTTTGAAGCCTGCAACAGATTTGCGGGCTTTGGTGATCAGCGGCTTTTGGCCGGAGATTGCTGTCAGATCCGCTGCTGCGTTATCCAGCAGTTTTTTGTCAGAGATCGCTTCACCAACACCCATATTCAGGGTGATCTTCTCAACCCGAGGGACTTGCATGACAGAGTTGTAATCAAACTGAGACATCAGTTGTTTGATTACCTCGTCTTTGTAGTAATCATGCAGTTTCGCCATCGTATTACTCCAAATTACTTGATAGTTTCGCTGTTAGACTTGAAGAAACGGACTTTTTTGCCATCTTCGAATCTAAAACCTACACGGTCAGCCTTACCGGTAGCCGCGTTGAAGAGGGCAATGTTGGAAGCCTGAATTGCAGCCTCTTTTTCAAAAATACCGCCTGGTTGGTTCAGAGCCGGAACCGGCTTCTGGTGTTTCTTAACCAGATTGATACCTTCAACGATGACCTTGCCAGAGGACAGGACATTTCTTACTTTACCGCGTTTACCTTTGTCTTTCCCGGTAATAACGATAACTTCATCTTCACGACGGATTTTCGCTGCCATGGTTCGCTCCTTAGAGTACTTCTGGTGCCAAAGAGATAATTTTCATGAACTTTTCATTACGCAGTTCACGAGTTACCGGCCCAAAAATACGCGTACCGATAGGCTGCTCGCTATTATTATTTAAAATAACGCATGCATTCCCATCGAAGCGAATGACAGAACCGTCTGGGCGACGTACACCCTTCTTGGTGCGCACCACTACCGCCTTTAGTACATCGCCTTTCTTCACCTTACCGCGAGGAATTGCTTCCTTGATGGTAATTTTGATGATGTCACCGACGCCTGCGTAGCGACGGTGCGATCCACCTAGAACCTTGATACACATTACGCGACGTGCACCGGAGTTGTCGGCGACGTTCAGCATAGTCTGTTCTTGGATCATTTTAGTGCTCCGCTAATGTCAACTACTACTTTAGGGACCCAAGAAAAGGACCCAATAAATAGTCAGGTCGTTGAAAAGCCCCATAACTGAGGGAGCAGCATTGTAGCACCGCTTCCAGATTATGGGTAGAAAAAATAAGCGGCCCACCTTCTGAACCGTTTATTAAATGATAACCAGCTACTCACTCTATTACAGAATTGCTTTATCTACAACGCGAGCCAACGTCCAGGACTTAGTCTTGGACAGTGGGCGGCATTCGCGGATTTCCACCACGTCGCCGATACCACATTCGTTGTTCTCGTCATGTACGTGCAGTTTGGTTGTACGCTTGATGAATTTCCCATAGATTGGGTGTTTCACCGTGCGCTCAATAGCAACAACAATGGATTTCTCCATTTTGTCACTCACAACACGCCCTTGCAGAGTACGGATAACATCGATCATTTACATACCCGCCTTTTCGGTCAGTAAAGTCTTAACGCGTGCGACGTTACGACGCACTTGTTTCAACAGTTGAGTTTGTTGCAGTTGGCCACTGGCCACCTGCATGCGCAAGTTGAATTGCTCACGCAACAGGTTGAGAAGCTCAGTATTCAGCTCTTCAACGCTCTTTTCACGCAGCTCTTGTGCTTTCATTACATCACCGTCTTGGTTACAAAGGTGGTTTTGAACGGCAGTTTCGATGTTGCCAGTTCAAATGCCTCGCGGGCAACCTCTTCTGGCACGCCATCCATTTCGTACAGGACCTTACCAGGCTGGATCTTGGAAACCCAATACTCCACGTTACCCTTACCGTTACCCATACGCACTTCAAGCGGCTTCTCGGTGACCGGGGTGTCTGGGAATACACGGATCCAGATTTGACCTTGACGCTTAATTGCACGAGTCATTGCACGCCGAGCTGCTTCGATTTGACGCGCAGTCATATGGCCACGGCCAACAGCTTTCATGCCGAAATTGCCGAAGTTAACATCTGTACCGTTCGCCAGACCACGGTTGCGCCCTTTGTGCCTCTTACGGAATTTTGTACGCTTTGGTTGTAACATCAGCGAATCTCCTTACTTACGGCCTTTACGCTGCTGCTTTTTAAGTTGAGCAGCCGGTTCCGGTTGTTCAACTGCAGCCATACCACCAAGGATCTCACCTTTGAAGATCCATACCTTAACGCCGATTACACCATAAGTGGTGTGCGCTTCAGATGTGTTGTAATCGATATCCGCACGCAGAGTATGCAACGGAACGCGACCTTCACGGTACCATTCGGTGCGCGCGATTTCAGCACCGCCAAGACGTCCACTTACTTCAACTTTGATACCTTTAGCGCCAAGACGCATTGCGTTCTGTACAGCACGCTTCATAGCACGACGGAACATGACACGGCGTTCCAACTGAGAAGTGATACTGTCAGCAACCAATTTAGCGGCGAGTTCCGGTTTACGGACTTCGGCGATATTAATCTGTGCAGGAACACCAGCGATATCCGCTACGACCTTACGCAGTTTTTCAACATCTTCACCTTTCTTACCTATAACGATACCTGGACGAGCAGTGTGAATAGTCACACGAATGCTCTTAGCAGGACGCTCGATAACAATGCGTGAAACGGAAGCCTTAGCCAGTTCCTTAGCCAGGAATTGACGGACTTTAAAATCGCTGTCCAAGTTGTCAGCGAATTCTTTCGTATTCGCATACCAAGTAGAGTTCCAAGGTTTCACAATACCCAGGCGAATACCATTCGGATGTACTTTCTGACCCATTGCTAGTCTCCAGAGTATCAGCGATCGGACACGGCCACAGTAATGTGGCTGGTGCGCTTCAGGATGCGATCTGCACGACCTTTTGCACGCGGCATAATGCGCTTCATGCTTGGGCCTTCGTCGACGAAGATTTTCGTGACTTTCAGATCATCAATGTCAGCGCCATCGTTGTGTTCTGCGTTAGCAATGGCAGACTCCAGTACTTTCTTAACCAAACTAGAAGCTTTCTTGTTGGTGTAGGTTAGAGTTTCCAGAGCTTGCGACACTTTCTTACCGCGGATCAGGTCTGCAACAAGGCGAACCTTCTGAGCAGAAGAATGAGCGTGGCGATGTTTAGCGATAGTTTCCATCTCTTCCTCCTACCTTAGCGCTTTTTAGCTTTTTTATCAGCCGCATGGCCGCGATAAGTACGAGTCGGCGCAAATTCGCCCAGTTTGTGACCGACCATTTCATCGGAAACGAACACTGGTACGTGCTGAAGACCATTATGGACAGCGATGGTCAAACCGATCATGTTAGGAAAGATCGTTGAACGGCGGGACCAGGTGCGCAAAGGCTTCTTGTCACCGCTTTCCACCGTTTTCTCTACCTTCTTCAGCAAGTGAAGGTCAATAAAAGGACCTTTCTTGAGAGAACGTGGCATGGCTTATCCTCTAATTATTTTTTACTGCGGCGACGTACGATGAACTTATCAGTACGCTTGTTGCTACGAGTCTTCTTACCTTTGGTCTGAACGCCCCATGGAGTTACCGGGTGCTTACCAAAGTTACGACCTTCACCGCCACCGTGCGGGTGATCGACTGGGTTCATCGCTGTACCGCGAACGGTAGGACGAACACCACGCCAACGTGCAGCACCTGCTTTACCCAAAACACGAAGCATATGTTCAGCGTTACCCACTTCACCTAAGGTGGCGCGGCAATCAACTGGAATTTTACGCATTTCGCCAGAGCGCAGACGCAGAGTTACGTAGGAACCGTCTCGAGCAATGATCTGAGCGTAGGCCCCAGCAGAACGCGCCAACTGGCCGCCTTTACTTGGTTTCATTTCTACGTTGTGAACCGTAGAGCCTACTGGGATGTTGCGCATTGGCAGGGTGTTACCTACGTTGATTGCAGCATCAATGCCAGATTGAATCTGGTCACCAGCTTTCAGACCTTTCGGTGCCAGGATGTAACTGCGTTCGCCGTCTTTGTACAAAACCAGTGCGATGTTTGCAGAACGGTTCGGATCGTATTCCAGACGCTCAACCACAGCAGGGATACCGTCTTTGTGGCGCTTAAAGTCGACCAGACGGTAATGTTGCTTGTGACCACCACCGATATGACGGGTAGTGATGCGGCCATTGTTGTTACGTCCACCGCTTTTGCTCAATTTCTCAAGCAGAGGAGCATAGGGTTTACCCTTGTGCAGCTCAGGGTTAACCACTTTAACAACATGGCGACGACCCGGAGATGTAGGTTTACATTTAACAATTGCCATTGTTCTTACTCCTCCGACTTACTCTGCGCCGCTGATGAAGTCCAGATTCTGGCCTTCTTTCAGGGTGACGTAAGCTTTTTTCCAGTCGCTACGACGACCAACACGCTGACCGTAACGCTTTGCTTTCCCTTTAACTACCAGGGTGTTCACGTCTTCGACCTCGACTTCAAACAGTTTCTGCACTGCGGTTTTGATTTCTGCTTTGGTCGCGTCTAGGGCAACTTTGAGAACGATGGTGTTACTTTTTTCCATCGCAGCGGATGCTTTTTCAGATACGTGCGGTGCACGCAGCACTTTCAGCAAACGTTCTTCACGGATCATGCCAGCATCTCCTCAGCTTGCTTCACAGCATCAGCAGTCATAACCACTTTGTCGAAGGCGATCAGGCTAACTGGATCGATGCCTGCTACATCACGCACGTCAACCTTGTAAAGGTTGCGAGCAGCCAGGAACAGATTCTCATCCAGTTCACCGGTCACGATCAGCACATCTTCTAGCGCCATTTCTTTCAGTTTCTGTGCCAGCAGCTTAGTTTTAGGCGCTTCTACAGAGAACTTTTCGAAAACGATCAGACGATCTTGACGTACCAGCTCGGACAGAATGCTTTTCAGCGCGCCACGGTACATCTTTTTGTTTACTTTCTGACTGTGGTCTTGTGGCTTCGCAGCGAAGGTTACACCACCGGAACGCCAGACCGGGCTCTTTACAGAGCCTGAACGCGCACGGCCAGTACCTTTCTGACGCCATGGCTTTTTGCCGGAACCAGTCACTTCAGCACGGGTCTTCTGAGCACGGGTACCTTGACGGGCACCTGCTGCATAAGCAACAACAACCTGGTGTACCAGCGCTTCGTTGAAATCACGACCGAAGGTAGTTTCGGAAACAGTCAGCGCGCTTTGCACGTCTTTCAATACTAATTCCATTGCTATCCCCTTACGCCTTCACAGCTGGTTTAACGATCAGGTTACCACCGGTTGCGCCCGGTACAGCACCCTTAACCAGCAGCAGGTTACGCTCAGCGTCAACGCGTACTACGTCCAGGCTTTGAACGGTTACACGCTCATCACCCAGGTGGCCAGCCATTTTCTTGCCTTTGAACACTTTGCCCGGAGTCTGGTTCTGACCGATAGAACCTGGAACTCGGTGAGAGAGGGAGTTACCGTGAGTAGCATCTTGTGTACGGAAGTTCCAACGCTTTACAGTGCCAGCAAAACCTTTACCTTTAGAAGTACCGGTAACATCGACTTTTTTAACGTCAGCGAAGATTTCTACGCTGATTTCCTGACCTGCTGTGAACTCTTGACCTTCTTCAAGGCCAAATTCCCACAGACCACGACCAGCTTCAACGCCAGCTTTAGCGAAATGGCCCGCTTTCGGTTTGGTCACACGGTTAGCTTTCTTGCTACCGGTAGTGACCTGAATGGCACGGTAGCCGTCGGTGTCCAGGTCTTTAACCTGAGTCACACGGTTTGCTTCAATTTCAATTACGGTTACTGGGATAGAAACACCATCTTCAGTGAAAATACGCGTCATACCCACTTTTTTACCGACTAAACCAATCATTGTTTCAACCTCTCAATCGCTCAATGACCTGATTAACCCAGGCTGATCTGCACGTCTACACCAGCAGCCAGATCCAGACGCATCAGTGCATCAACGGTTTTCTCGGTTGGCTCAACGATGTCAACCAAACGCTTATGAGTGCGAATCTCGTACTGATCGCGTGCGTCTTTATTAACGTGCGGGGAGATCAGAACGGTAAAGCGCTCTTTGCGAGTTGGCAGCGGGATCGGACCACGGACTTGCGCACCCGTGCGCTTAGCAGTCTCGACGATTTCCGCAGTTGATTGATCAATCAGGCGATGATCAAACGCTTTCAGGCGGATACGGATTCTTTGGTTCTGCATGAGAACAGAGCTCCAATTATTTATAAATATAAATAACCACTACCCGCACCCATTTCGATTTACGGGGGGTGTAGTCGTTAGCATATGACCCCCATATCGGGAGTATTGTTCGCAGGGCCAAACTACTTGCCACTCGGCTGATTCACTAAAATCAGGCCTACCTTGATCACGTAGGCTGGCTCATTATACGCAAAATGAGCCAGGAAGCAAGATGAGGTTGGAAATATGCTCAAGATATTGCCACTGCTGATTTAAGCAATCCTTACAAGAAGAAAATGTGTTCGATGCAATGTTCAAGACTTGCATAAATGGCATAAAAAAAGGACACCGACGTGCCCTTTTTTTTGAGTTGAGAAAATTATATGCAATTAGGCGATAACTTTAGCAACAACACCCGCACCAACGGTACGGCCGCCTTCGCGGATGGCGAAACGCAGACCGTCATCCATCGCGATTGGGTGGATCAGGGTAGCAACCATGTTTACGTTGTCGCCTGGCATAACCATCTCAACGCCTTCTGGCAGTTCGATAGTGCCGGTTACGTCAGTGGTACGGAAGTAGAACTGCGGGCGGTAACCTTTGAAGAATGGCGTGTGGCGGCCACCTTCTTCTTTGCTCAGGATATACACTTCTGAGTCAAATTTTGTGTGTGGTTTGATAGAGCCTGGCTTCGCCAGAACCTGCCCACGTTCGATATCTTCACGCTTGATACCACGCAGCAGAACACCCACGTTCTCGCCGGCACGGCCTTCGTCCAGCAGTTTGCGGAACATTTCAACGCCGGTACAGGTAGACTTAACGGTGTCTTTGATACCAACGATTTCAACTTCTTCGCCAACTTTGACGATACCGCGCTCAACACGACCAGTAACAACGGTACCACGACCAGAGATGGAGAAAACATCTTCGATCGGCAGCAGGAACGGCTTGTTGATAGCACGCTCTGGTTCTGGGATGTAGGTATCCAGGTGACCCACCAGCTCGATGATTTTAGCTTCCCACTCCGCATCGCCTTCCAGCGCTTTCAGTGCGGAACCGCGTACTACTGGCAGATCACCACCAGGGAAGTCGTAAGCAGCTAGCAGTTCACGAACTTCCATCTCTACCAGTTCCAGAAGCTCTTCATCATCAACCATATCGCACTTGTTCATGAATACGATGATGAAAGGAACGCCAACCTGACGACCCAGCAGGATGTGCTCACGGGTCTGAGGCATTGGGCCGTCAGTCGCAGCAACCACCAGGATAGCGCCGTCCATCTGAGCAGCACCGGTGATCATGTTTTTCACGTAGTCGGCGTGCCCTGGGCAGTCAACGTGCGCATAGTGGCGAGTCGGGGTGTCATACTCAACGTGAGAAGTGTTGATGGTGATACCACGCGCTTTTTCCTCTGGGGCGTTATCAATCTGGTCGAAAGCACGTGCGGAACCGCCGTAGGTTTTAGCCAAAACGGTGGTGATCGCGGCAGTCAGGGTAGTTTTACCGTGGTCAACGTGGCCGATAGTACCAACGTTAACGTGCGGCTTGGAACGTTCAAATTTTTCTTTAGACACGGCTATATTCCTTACTCTTAATGCTCTCCCCTCGTGGAGAGGGCAATGAATAAATGTGTTAAACCCGAAAGCTTATTTACTACGGGCTTCGATAACGGCCATAGCGACATTGTTCTGAGCTTCAGTATACTTCAGGAACTCCATGGAGTATGAGGCACGGCCCTGGGTCTGAGAACGCAGGTCAGTAGCATAACCAAACATTTCAGACAGCGGAACCTGAGCGCGAATGGTTTTACCGGTGGCAGTATCATCCATGCCTTCGATCATACCGCGACGACGGTTCAGGTCACCAATTACGTCACCCATGTAATCTTCAGGGGTTTCGATCTCAACCTTCATTATAGGCTCAAGCAGAACTGGTTTGGCTTTCTTGAACGCGTCTTTAAACGCGATAGAAGCGGCCAATTTAAACGCCAGCTCAGAGGAATCGACATCGTGGTAAGAACCGTAGTGCAGACGGATCTTGATATCAACAACCGGATAACCAGCCAGAGGACCAGACTTCAGTTGTTCCTGCATGCCTTTATCAACGGCCGGGATGAATTCCTTAGGAATAGTACCACCCACGATGTCGTTGACAAATTCGTAGCCCACGCCGCCTGGCTCTAGTGGCATCATGTCGATCACAACGTGACCATACTGACCGCGACCACCAGACTGCTTGGCGTGTTTACCTTCAACGTCTTTAATTGTTTCACTAATTGTTTCACGATAAGCAACTTGCGGCTTACCTACGTTCGCTTCAACGTTAAATTCACGACGCATGCGGTCAACCAGGATATCCAGATGAAGTTCACCCATACCTGCGATAATGGTCTGGCCAGATTCTTCATCAGTCCATACGCGGAATGATGGGTCTTCTTTCGCCAAGCGCCCCAATGCCAAACCCATTTTCTCTTGGTCAGCTTTGGTTTTCGGTTCTACCGCTACGGAGATGACCGGTTCAGGGAATTCAATGCGCTCTAGAATGATCACATTATTTGGATCACACAGAGTATCACCGGTAGTGACGTCTTTCAGACCGATAGCCGCAGCAATATCGCCTGCACGTACCTCTTTGATCTCTTCACGCTTGTTAGCATGCATCTGAACGATACGGCCCAGACGCTCACGAGCACTTTTCACCGAGTTCAGTACGGTATCACCAGAGTTAATCACACCAGAGTACACGCGGAAAAATGTCAGGTTACCCACGAATGGGTCAGTCGCAATTTTGAACGCCAGAGCAGCAAACGGCTCTTTGTCGTCAGAGTGACGAACAGCTGGCGTGTCTTTTCCGTCATCCAGAATACCGTTGATGGCAGCAACATCCGTCGGGGCCGGCAAGTATTCGATAACCGCATCCAGCATTGCCTGCACGCCTTTGTTTTTAAAGGCAGACCCACAGGTAACCAAAATGATTTCGTTGTTGAGCACGCGCTTGCGTAGCGCTTTCTTGATTTCTTCCTCGGTCAGTTCTTCACCGCCTAAGTATTTGTCCATCAGTTCTTCTGAAGCTTCAGCCGCAGACTCAACCAGATGCTGACGCCATTCTTCAGCCAGAGCTTGCATATCTGCCGGAATATCTTCGTATTCGAAGGTCACGCCCTGATCAGCATCGTTCCAGTTGATAGCTTTCATTTTCACCAGGTCGACAACACCGGTAAATTTCTTTTCTGCACCCATAGCAAGCTGCAATGGCACTGGATTGGCTGCCAAACGAGATTTGATCTGTTCAACAACTTTTAAGAAGTTAGCACCCATGCGATCCATTTTGTTAACGAACGCGATGCGTGGAACTTTATATTTATAAGCCTGACGCCATACAGTTTCAGACTGCGGCTGAACACCACCCACAGCGCAATAAACCATTACCGCACCATCAAGAACACGCATGGAACGTTCTACTTCAATGGTGAAGTCAACGTGCCCTGGGGTGTCAATAATGTTTACGCGATGCGGTTCAAACTGCTTGGCCATACCAGACCAAAAAGCAGTGGTGGCTGCAGAAGTGATGGTAATACCACGCTCCTGCTCCTGTTCCATCCAGTCCATAGTGGCAGCGCCGTCATGAACTTCACCGATTTTATGGTTTATACCGGTGTAGAACAGAATACGTTCGGTAGTGGTGGTTTTACCGGCGTCGATGTGAGCACTGATACCGATATTACGGTAGCGCTCAATAGGTGTTGTACGGGCCATTTGATTCCTCATTGCCTTAGGCGTTCAAGTTCAGTTAAGCCAGGTAGGTTTGCTTTTTTAAGCGCCCGCCTGGTTAGCATAACTACCGCGTGGCAATTACCAACGATAGTGGGCGAACGCCTTGTTGGCTTCGGCCATGCGGTGAACGTCTTCACGCTTCTTAACAGCAGAACCTTTGTTTTCTGCTGCGTCAGATAGCTCATTAGCTAAGCGCAGAGCCATGGATTTATCACCGCGTTTACGAGCAGCATTGACGATCCAACGCATTGCCAGAGCATTACGACGAACCGGGCGGACTTCAATCGGTACCTGATAAGTAGAACCGCCAACGCGACGAGACTTAACTTCTACCGTCGGACGAACGTTGTCGAGAGCGACTTCGAAAGCTTCCAGGTGATCTTTACCAGAACGCTGAGCCAGGGTCTCTAGCGCGGTATAAACGATGGTTTCAGCAGTCGATTTTTTACCGTCTACCATCAGGATATTGACAAATTTTGCCAACAGCTCAGATCCAAACTTAGGATCTGGCAGAATTTTACGTTGGCCGATTACGCGACGACGTGGCATGGAAATACTCCGTTGTTAATTCAGGATTGTCCAAAACTCTACGAGTTTATTTTGATATTAAAGTGAAAATGTTTGGCCTTACTTGACGGAGAACCATTAAGCCTTTGGCTTCTTCACGCCGTACTTGGAACGTGCTTGCTTACGGTCTTTAACACCGGAGCAGTCAAGTGCACCACGGACGGTGTGGTAACGCACACCTGGCAGGTCTTTAACACGACCGCCACGGATCAGGATCACGGAGTGTTCCTGCAAGTTGTGACCTTCACCACCGATGTAGGAAGTCACTTCGAAACCGTTGGTCAAACGCACACGGCATACTTTACGCAGTGCGGAGTTTGGTTTTTTCGGGGTGGTGGTATATACGCGGGTACATACACCACGTTTTTGAGGGCACGCTTCCAGCGCTGGAACGTTGCTTTTAGCAGCCTTCACAGAGCGTGGTTTGCGAACTAGCTGATTAATTGTTGCCATTCAAAAAGCTCCTGGTTTTTGCTTCGTACTTGCTTCGTAAACATGTGATAAGTCCCCTACTATGCACTATTAGCAATAGTACGAGGACGCAGAATTTTATTGCTGACCTGAAGAGGTGTCAAGAAATATACAGTATCACCATGGCTTTGTTGCATAAATCGGATCTGGAATAAAGAGTCCTGTGAATGGGCAGCTTTCAGGCAAGGAGTACACTTTCTGGCATACCGGCGAGCGGCATCTTGTTTAATGCACAGATCATGGCCAGCGCCTCTGCAACTTGCCCATCATAATCTCGCAGCGACAGGTGACCACCAAATAGCTGTTTTACTCTGTACCTCGCTGTTGCCGCTATCGAACGTCGGTGGTAGCCTGTGATACTTTTCCACCGTGTGTTGTCTCTGGTAACGCGCTGGTTCGCCACCGCTTGATTTCGCTCTGCATAGTCTGCCGACCAATAACGGGCTCCGCTGCTGGGCGGTACTAACGCCCTGAGCCTCTTGCGCCTTAACTCATCATCACACACTCGCGTATCCTAAGCCCGATCCGCCGAGGCGACTTTGATTTTAAGGTCAGCACAGATGACCTCATGTGTTTCTGTATCTACAGCCAAATGCAGTTTTCGCCAGATCCGCCGTTTTTCCTGACCATATTTTTTTGCCATCCACTCGCCTTCACCCAACACGTTGAGCCCGCTAGAGTCGATAACGAGGTGCGCAATTTCACCCGGCGTTGGGGTTTTAAACGGGACATGGCCGGACTTCGCCCGCTTACTGATGCAGGTGTCGTCCGGGCAATTCAACGGCACTTTGATCAGTGTGACACTGGAGTCGATGAGGCCCTGGAGGGTGCGAAGTGTCAGGCCGAAAATCCGTTTCAGCATCAATACGCTGGTGATTGCCATATTGGAATAATGTGGTGGGCGACCACGCAGAGAAAGTTTTGCCTCGCAGTACCAGGCGTGAAGTGCCGTTTCATCCCCCCAGCAAGTGAGTGAACCCCGAGTGGTAAGGGCGTTGTTGTAAGCCTTACAGTTGGTGATGTTGAACTTTTGCTGGGCACGGAATGTCGCTATTTTGACAGAAGGAGAGTGATCTGATGACAGCACAAGGAGAGTTATCTGATCCTCGTGCCGGCCAAATATTCGATTTATTCAACAACGCCTATCACCATTTTCACCACGCCATTTGACTGTGATGCTTTTCAGTGAGTTCAATAAAGTGATTATATCCAATAATGGTGATTTTGTGCGAAAAAAAACCTACCAATCCTCTGGCCTCCAGATCGTCTTGCAGCGCATACAAGGATATTGGGACACTGAACAACAGTAATTCAAGGTAGGTGCTGCCAGCCATGCCAGCTAATACCCCGTCCTGCATCAGCAGCAGGGCGTCACCTTCCAACATCAGGCGCAATAATGCGGATAAGTCACATTGGGTGGGAGAATGGCTCAGGGTATACAGCATTAAACGTTCCTAACTAAAAAGTCATCACCGCATCATAACCCGCCAGCCTGCGGCGCAATTCGTCCGGTGCCAACACTTCGGCGTCCAGCACCCAGTCTGTCACCTGGTTTAATCCGCGTTCCTGTAACGAGGCCAGACACAAATAATACTGCTGAACATCATAGAGCTGTAATACGCCAAAAGTAGCGATGTAATTGCGCGCCAGAATTTTTTCCGGCTGCTGTCCCGGCAACAATTGCAATACGCCATCGCCGATAAAAAACACCCCCAAATCTTCGCTCAATGCCGAAGTGGCGAGCAAAGCATCCAGCCCTTCCCTACCGCTAGCGTTGCCATGTGGTCCGTGGGTAAAAATAAAAGCAACTCTTTTCATATGATCTCTTAAAACTGCACCATGCGATCGCAGCTGAGCGACGCTTCCGCCAATGCACCCAACCCGCTGAGGGTGAAACCCGGCTGCAAATTGGCGGTCGGCAGACCTTGCTGCTGCGCGTTTTGTTCATTGGTCACGCCGCGGCGCAACGCCGCCGCAATGCAGACATTGAGCGTAACACCATGCTGCTGTGCCAATTGCCCCCATGCCCGCACCAAATCGAACTCATCGCTGGCGGGCGCGGCCAGTTGGTTGGCATTAAGCACCCCCTCACGGTAAAAAAATACGCTGGAGAGCTGATGCCCTTTAGCTAACAGCGCCGAGGCGAATTGATAGGCACTGCTGGCCTGCTGGGTGCCATAGGCCGGGCCGGTGACCAGCAAACAGTAATTAATTATCAACGATCGCTTCCTAACAGATCGCCATTTTTGAACTGGCGGATATACAGATAAACAGTGTGTTTGGAGATGTTAAGGCGATCAGCCACCTGGTTAATAGCATCTTTGATATCAAAAATACCTTTCTCATAGAGATTAAGCACCACCTGGCGATTTTTGGCGTTATTGGCGACGTTACGATCGGCGTTCACTTCTTCAAGGGTGAACGCCAGCGTTTGCGCTACCAGATCGTCAACGGTAGAGGCGTAGTTAACCGAAAAAGGCACCTCTTGCGTCTCCAGAGGAATAAAGGTTTGCATGATCTGTGAGAACGGCACATCAAGGTTCATATTAATGCACAGCAAGCCGATCACTCGCTGTTCGCGGTTGCGGATAGCGATGGTAATCGATTTCATCAACGCACCACTTTTAGCACGGGTAAAGTAAGCTTTCGACACACTACTGCTGCTGTCGCAGACCATGTCATGCAACATACGCAGCGCCAGATCGGTGATCGGCGAACCGATTTTACGCCCGGTATGTTCGCCGTTGGCAATGCGTACAGCCGAGCAGTTCAGGTCCTCCAACGCATGCAGCACGATCTCACAGTGGCCGCCGATCAGCATCGCCAAACCATCGACCACCGCTTCATACGATTTCAGGATTGCGTGATCCGCCTGGCTAAAAGGCCACTCATTAAGCAAATCAAGTTCGCTGGCTTCGCTGGATAAAAGTGATTCAGACATTAAAAATACCACTCTAAAATAGATCGCCTGTGCCAGGAACGCAGCTAAAACTGCTCGTGCAGGGTCTTTTGCACCAGTATCAGCATAAAAACAGCGCGACAAGCGTCTGCGAGGCATGACGGCTTGGAACAGTTTCGGGTACACACCCTAAGGGTAGGCATATAACTTATAAATTCAGATAACGAGTCTAGCAAATCTGCCAGTGTATACGCAGTATTGACGTTAAGCCTGATACACGGTAGACGTCAAGCGAATCAATGGAGAAGTGGTGCCGCCGCGAAAGCATTCGCGGCGCTGGCGATAGGACGTCGATCCTATTTCGTTTTGGCGTCAGCCAGTTTCACCGCTTTGGTCTCTGCTTTCGGTGCCGCTTTCACGTCCAGCAATTCAACATCGAATATCAGCGTGGAATTTACCGGGATGCCTGGAACGCCAGTTTTACCGTAGGCCAATGCCGGAGGGATAACCAGTTTGATCTTACCGCCTTTCTTGATGTGTTTCAGACCTTCGGTCCAGCCTGGGATAACACCGTCCAAACGGAACGACAATGGCTCGCCACGGGTATAAGAATTGTCAAACTCGGTGCCATCAGTCAAGGTGCCTTTGTAGTTAACGACAACAGTATCGCTATCTTTCGGTATTGCACCTGTGCCTGATTTCTCTACCTGATACAGCAGGCCGGTTTCGGTTTTCTTCACGCCTTTTTCATTGGCAAAGATGTCACGATACTTAACACCCTTGGCTTCGTTTTCTTTTACCTCCTGCTTCATCTTCGCCTGAGCAGAAACCTTTACGCGCGCTTCAAAGCTCTGTAGGGTTTTCTCGATGTCCGCGTCACTCAGTTGACTCTTGTTAGCGAAAACGTCCTGAACGCCAGCAATCAACTGGTCTTTATCTAGCTTAATACCCAGCTTTTCTTGCTCTTTGAGAGAATTACCCATGTAACTGCCTAGAGAAGCACCCAGTGCGTAAGCCGCTTGATCATCATTGTTCTTGAACTTGCCAGTGCTTAGCGTTGCCGCAGCGTTATCGGGTTTGGCAGTCTCTGCCGGTTTGGCGGCATCGTCAGCCATGGCCTGTGTCGCATTAAGAGACAAAGCCATGGTTGTTGCCAGAAGTGTAACTTTAAACAAAAATTTCATCCATTTCTCCCGTGTCTGAAGCGATGCCCCAAACAATTATTAAGTAAGATAATTGAGTTATTATATAGCAGCCTGAAAGAAAACAAAACAATGGTACAGGTCAGCCATAAAGTCAAAATGAGACTTCGATTTTATAAACAGGTTTTCTTTAACGTGCCACTTGTATGATAAATTAGATTTTTCTTTCACCTTACCCGAAAACGTTAGGAAAAGGTGGTAATAACTCTTCAGCACATTAGCGCCCTGCCCAGATAACCAGATAAATAGTACAGGGCAAACCCGACTACAACTATTAACATAGCACCGGAATTAGGATTTAGAGCCTATCCCAATAGGCGTTCATTGTTGCAGCTAGTTTGCACAGGGACAGCGCGCCACAACCGCAGCGTACAGAGAGTACGTGAGGAGAGTGAGCACTGCCCAGGGCCAACATGGCAAATAAAATAGCCTAATGGGATAGGATAGGCTCTTAATTATTTCAGAGGTTGCCTCATGCAACACACCGACACACAAAGCCTGCTGCTATAACGGCTTGAAGAGTTGGAAAGCCGTTTGGCCTTTCAGGAACTCACTATAGGAGAACTGAACCAGACCGTCGTTCAACACCAAATGGAAATGCACGAACACCTGCGCACACTGACCGACAAGCTGCGTGCCACTCAATCCTAAATGATCGCTGCACAGTCAGAAGAGACACCGCAGCCGCCTTTCTTGCCGTGGTCATGATCATAGCCGTGACCGCCACAGCAACCATCACCCTGTTCGTGGTGATGATCGTGCTCGCCATGAACAGGGCAGTGTGCCAGTTCTTCAAGGGTCGCTTCTCGGATGGCCACCACTTCCACGTTGAAGTTTAGGTTCTGACCAACCAACATGTGGTTGCCATCTACTTCAGTGATTTCAACTGGCACCTGGCCTTGATCGGTATCAGCCAGGAAACGCATGCCAACCTGCAATTCATCAACGCCCATGAGAACGTCTTTCGGCACGCGTTGCACCAGGTTTTATCGTAGTTGCCGTATGCCTCGTTAGCGCCAACTGTAACGTCGAAGCGAGCCTGCTTCGTGGCCTGCGAGCGCTTTTTCCAGACCTACAATCAAAGAACCGTACCCGTGCAGATAGTCCAACGGCGCACTAACCGTAGACTCATCAACCAAAACACCGTCTTCTGTACGTACTTGGTAGGCCAAGCTGACCACCAAGTCTTTTGCTACTTTCATGATATCTCCTACCGTTGGCTACTTGGACGCCGCCCACCATGGTGAGAACTGCGCTTTTACTGAGCAGATTGTATCGGAAATATGCCCTACTGTGCCCTTCGGGTAAAAAAATACGTCGGATAACACTACTATGGATGGAAAATACCAATCACTTGCTCCTGAGGCCGAAGATGTTTTTCCAACTGTTGTTCGTTCTGCCGCCGATGGTGGCCGCACTTGACACAGGCCACCACATCAACCTGATCTTCACGCCAAACCGCCAGCGTATCCATAGCGTTACACCCCGGACACATAGCACCAGCGATAAACCGCTTACGTGTTACAACCCTAGCTGTGCTCACGCTTATTCGTCCTCATCCCAGCCATCGAACTGGCAACTCTCTTTTTGCATTTCACGATGGAAAAGTTCTTCCAGCTCACGCCGTGCCTCTTTCACGCGGGAAATTTGCGCCACTTTGCCCTGATGCGGAGGCATCAGTTCCCACAGCATACTCATATCCAAGCGGCGGAAATGCTGCTGGGCGCGATAAGCCTGATGCGGATGCATGCCCAGCGCTACCAACGTCTTTCTCCCCAGTTTCAGTGCACTGGAGAAGGTCTCGCGGCTGAATTGCCTTACCCCTACCTGTAACAGCTCATGCGCCTCAACGCGGCCCCGCGCGCGTGCCAGAATCCTCAGTTTCGGAAAATGCTGCTGGCACAGGCGCACGACTGCCAAAGTATCTTCCGGCTCGTTGCAAGTGATCACGATCGACTGGGCCTTCCCGGCTCCCACAGCACGCAACAGTTCCAGCTCAGTAGCATCGCCGTAATACACCTTATAACCATAGCGCCGTAGCACACTAACAGCGCTGACATCGCGCTCTAGCACGGTAATACGTATTTTATTGGCCATCAACAGACGGCGGATCATCTGACCAAAACGCCTGAAGCCGACGATGATCACCTGTTGTTCGTCATCCTCAACGTGCGGCGTCTCCGCATTTTCATCTTTAGCGTTATAGCGGCGTGCCAAAATGCGTCGATAATCTGCATCAGCAGCGGCGTGGTCATCATCTGCAGCGTGACCACCAGCAGCAGTTAAAGTGAGTCAGGCTGCAATACTTGCTGCGCTCCCGCCGTCGAGAACAGCACAAAGGCAAACTCTCCTACTTGGCTAAGCACACCAGAAAATTGCAGGCGCACCGAGCGTCGCAAGCCAAAAATGCGCTCCAGCGAATAGAGCACCACTGACTTGATGGTGACCAGCAGCAGCACACCGATCAACACTTCGGCCAAATGGATGTAGAATATGCCGATATTCAACTCAATGCCCACCGAGATAAAGAACAAGCCCCAACAGCAGCCCTTTCAACGGCTCAATGGAGATCTCCAACTCATGGCGGTATTCGCTCTCCGCCAGCAATACACCAACTATAAAGGTACCAAGCGCCATCGACAGGCTGAGTGCATTCATAAAGAGCGCCGCGCCCAACACCACCAACAGTGCGGTAGCGGTGAAAATCTCGCGCACGCCAGAAGCGGCGATATAGTGGAACAGTGGCCGCAATAGCAAACGCCCGCCGAGCAGTATGCCGCCGAACGCCGCCACTTTTAGCGCTGTCTTCGCCCAATCATCACTGGTGCCATCAGCCCCGGCCAGGATCGGGATCAGTGCCAACGTCGGGATCACCGCCATGTCCTGAATCAGCAGCGCCGAAAAGCTTAACTGGCAGCCTTCATTGCGGTTCATGCCCTTCTCACTTATCAGTTGCACCGCCATGGCGGTGGAAGACATCGCCAATCCGATACCCCCGATCACAGCAGCTTGCCAGGCAAAATTTGCCACATATAATAGCAGTGCGCCAATCACTACTGCAGTGATCAACATCTGCTCAGCACCAACACCGAAGATCGCACGCCGTAGCCTCCACAGCTTACTGGGATTCAGTTCCAGCCCGATGATAAACATCATGAACACTATCCCCAGTTCAGAAAAGTGCATTATTTCATCAACATCGCGAATAATACCAAGCCCCAAGGGACCGATGGCGATACCGGCAATAAAGTAACCTAGCACCGCACCAATTCCCAACCGACAGGCGATCTGCACCATCACCACCGCAGCAAACAGGAGCAGCAGAATGGCTGTTAGTAAAGACGATCCTTCCATTATTAGCGCCCTCTTTAGGGCAGCGGATTACGCAGCCAGTCACCATAAGCCGTGGCATGGCTTTCCAATACCTCCGGCTTCTGCCGGCGGGCCCAGTATACCAGGATTCGGCGTCAGCCTGTGCATATGGCACATGGCGGCGGTCAGTTTAAACGGCCGCAGGATATCCACCATCGAATAGCGGTTATAACCGCCGGGACAATAAGCGCCCTCTGGCTCGCCGGTGGTGAGCACCGAGCGCCAATACTTGCCCGCCAACGCATTGCCACCCATGCTGTTGGCGAAATCGCGCGACAGCACGCGATCCAGCTATTCTTTCAACAATGCAGGGCAGCTATAAGTATAAATAGGATGTTGAAAAACAATGACCTGATGTTCACGCAGCAACTGTTGTTCGTAGTGAATACCAATAAAAAAATCAGGATAGTGCGCATATAAATCGTGTACGTTAACATGTTCCAACTACTGTGCCGATCAGAGCAAAACCCGGTTAGCCACCGAATCATGGGCTTCCGGGTGCGAATACAGCAGCAAAAGTTTGGGCTGCGGCAATATCATTCCCCTCCAAAGCATCGTCATGGTAACGGTTTTCCCTTACCATTCAACGCGCAGATTAAAACAGCGAACGCAATACACGCTGATACCTTAGATAACAATTTAACACACTCTGAACATACGGCACTTTATGAGTGTATTCTCCTCGCTACAAATCCGACACGGCACTCGCGTCCTGTTGGACAACGCCACGGCGACGGTTAATCCAGGTCAGAAGATCTGGCTAGTAGGCAAGAACGGCTGCGGCAAATCCACATTGTTGGCGCTGCTGAAGGGCGAGATCACCGCAGACGGCGGTAGCTACACCTTCCCCAACCATTGGGCTTTGTCCTGGGGGTCAACCAGGAAACGCCAGCACTGGATGTGCCAGCAATAGAGTATGTTATCGACGGCGACCGTGAATTTCGTCAGCTTGACTCTGGATTGCAGCTCGCCAACGAGAAAAACGACGGCCACGCCATTGCCACATTGCACGGCAAACTGGACGCCATCAACGCCTGGACTATCCGCGCCCGCGCCGCCAACCCACTACATGGCCTCGGCTTCTCCAATGAACAGTTGCAAAGTCCGGTGTGCGCCTTCTCCGGCGGTTGGCGCAGGCGCTGATATGCCTTTCAGGCCTACTGCTGCTTGATGAACCAACCCTAATCAAACTGTTGGCTGGCTCTCTGCAACCGCTAAGCGGTGAAATCGGCCTGGCAACGCCCTAACCTGATGCTGCTCGATGAACCAACCACAACCACCTGGACCTCTATATGCATATGCGCTAGGCGCTGACCTAAGCACTGATCGATTTCGCAGGCGCGCTGGTCGTGGTCTCACATGACCGTCACCTGTTGCGCTATACCACTGATGATCTGTATCTGGTGCACGATGGCCAAGTTGAAGTGTTTGCGGGTGATCTGCATTACTACCAACAATGGCTGATCAATTTGCAGCGTCAGGAGAGCCAGCATGATGCGCTGGAGAAGCAAAGCGGCGGCAACAGCGCGCAAGCGCGTAAAGATCAAAAATGTCGTGAAGCCAAATTCCGCACCCAGACTCAGCCACTGCGCAAGCACATTACAAAGCTGGAACAACAGATGGAAAAACGGAGTGCCGAGTTGGCAGAGGTGGAAGAAAAACTGGCAGACGCGGCACTGTACCAAATCAGCCGTAAGGCCGAGTTGGCCGAGTGTCTGCAACGACAAAACCAGGCAAAATCCGACTTGGAAGAGACGGAAATAACCTGGTTTGAGGCACAGGAGCAGTTGGAAAATCTGACCCAGTCATTCGAATCTTAATATTTACTACCGCCGTTGCCATTATCGAAAAACGGCGGTGCGGGTGCGAGGCAAAGCGCTAGAAACAAACATACATCATAGGTGGGTCAGTGCAGCAACACAGCCGCAGATCCGCACAGCTGCTTAACCCCGATAAAAAGGTTTATCCCCCAAAATGGTCACATGGTGCATAATGCGCCGTTGCGGTAGGTAATCCGAGTTAGCATGATGCTGCATCACGCGGTTATCCCAGAGCGCCACGTCATTTTCTTGCCAGTGCCAACGCACCTGAAATTCCGGTTTGGTAATATGGGCAAACAAGAAGTTCAGCAACGCTTCACTCTCCTGCACTGCCAGATCGACAATCCGCGTGGTGAAACCTTCGTTGACGAACAGCGCCTGGCGTCCACTGAACGGATGGGTACGCACTACCGGGTGCAGCAATGGTGTGTTTTTCTGCATGGCTTGCTGCCAAAGCTGGTGCTCTTCTTCACTGCCACGATGTTTGTATTCAGGAAATGACTTAGTGAAATCATGTTCCGCCCGTAGCCCACTCAACAACTGTTTGAACGGTGCCGACTGCGCCTAGTAAGCGGTAATGCCGCTGGCCCACAACGTATCGCCGCCAGTGGCAGGCAACGTCTTGGCCGCCAAAATCGCCCCAAACGGCGGATTATCGATAAAGGTCACATCGGTGTGCCAGTTATCGTTATCCGGCGGGTTGTCGTCGTAAGTGTCCAGCACTATAATTTCTTCCACATTGGTGACATGCAGGTATACGGGATGAATATGCAGGTCGCCGAAGCGGCCAGCCAGATCGCGATGCTGTAATGGCGTGATAGGCTGATTGCGGAAAAACAGCACCTGCTACTTCAGCAACGCATGATAAAGCTGCTCGAATTGCCCATCGCCTAACGGCTTAGCCAATTCTACGTTCTCTACCTGCGCACCAATATAAGGATAAGGATAAGGCTCCAACGGGGTGATATTTAGACGTTCGTTCATTGCTGTACTCCATGCCAAGTGGTCAATCGGCGTTGCAAGGTACGCAGCCACATTTCCAGTCCAAATGCAATAATCGCAATCACGCCGATGCGTGCCAGCAGCACGTCGGTCGCCAGAAGCTCACCAGCGGATTGCACCATAAATCCCAGGCCGCGCGTGGCGGCGATCAATTCGGCAGCCACCAGGTCGACCAACTGACACCCAGCCCAATGCGGATACCGGTCAGCATCTCCGGCAACGCACTTGGCAATACCACAAAATACAGCACCTGCCAGCGATTGTCTTCCAGCGTGTGGGCGGCGCGCACTCGCACCCGTGCCACGCTACGCACCCCCGCCATGGCGGACAATGTCACTGGTGTGAAAATCGCCAAAGAGATCAGTAAAATTTTCGAGGTTTCGCCGATACCGAACCAAATCACCATCAGCGGCAAATAAGCTAATGGCGGCACCGGAAGATAAATTTCAATTAGCGGAACGAGAATGCCGCGCACCGTGTCATTAAGCCCATGGCAAAACCCACCAGAATGCCGATGATCACTGCCGCCATGCGTCCCAGGCTGGCCACCAGATGTTGCCACAGGGTGGCATTCATGCGGGCTGGCAATGATGATCAGTTGATGCAGAACCTGCTGCGGCGCGGGTAAAAACAGCGGGCTAACCCAATACAGGGCGGCCACACCCCACCAGACAACCAGCAGCACCAGCAAGATCGTGCCACTTAGCTAGACATGGCGTGGCACGCCGCAACGGCGCGCGGCCTTGACCTGCGGTGGCATCGATTGTAATGCAGGCTCATAGCAATATCTCACGCTGTTGGAACATTTTGCCCAACATATTCGCACTGCGCGATAAATTCAGGAGCAGATTTGATCGACCGACAAGACTCGCCGTCAGCAAAACGTTGGCCGAAGTTCAGCCGCAACCTTTCCACCACCTGTCCCGGCCCCCCGGTGACAACAGCAACAACTCGCTGGCGAGAAACACCGCCTCTTCGATATCTTGGGTGATCAGCAGCACCTGCTTTCCGCTATCGCGCCAGATGGTGAACAACAGTTCCTGTATCTGTTCTCGGGTGAAAGCATCCAACGCGCTAAAAGGTTCATCTAGCAATAGCAGGCGCGGATCGGTCGCCAGCGGACGGGCAATGCCAACGCGCAGGCGCATGCCGCCAGAGAGCTGCCAGATAAAGTGCTGCTCATAACCTGCTAGCCCAACACGCTACAACAACTGCTGTGCCACCTGCCGATGCTGCTGCTTGCCAATGCCAGCCAATTGCAAACCAAACTCAACGTTCTCCACCACATTGCGCCACAGCAGTAAACCCTCATGCTGGAACACTACGCCATATTCGGCCCCTGGACCGCTCATCGGCACGCCATCTAGCTGGATGCTGCCTGCTGATGGCGCAATAAACCCGGAGATACGTGGTTTTGCCGCAGCCAGACGGGCCGAGCATCACCACCAGTTGTCCAGATGCTATCTGAAACGAGACATCGCGCTATGCAGGGCATCCCTGATATTCTGCACAAAGGTGGTTAACGCTAAGCATCATGCGTCCTTAAGGTTGTAGTGCAGCCTGCACCTGTTGCACAAAACGGTCGGTAACATAAGCGCTGTAATCGCTATCAACCTGCGGGATCTTTCCCTGCTGCTTAAGGAACTCAGCAGTGTTGCGGATCGTTGGTTCCATCGGCTAACCAAGTTGGGTGATCTGAAGTGCCACCGGCAGATAAATGTTACCCCTCACCCTCTCCGGCACCTGCGCCGCCGATATGCCACATAGGCGCGCCTGCGTACTCAGGTTGCTCTGATCTTTCAGCCATTTCTCCGGCTCTACCAGATAAGCTTTTTGCGCCGCCAGCACATGGGTGACAAAGGCAACCACCACCGCAGGATGTTTATAGGCGAAATCCTTGCGCACCACCCAGACATCGAACGTTGGTGCCCCCCACTACCCTACTTATTCGGTAATCGGTCAGCACCTTACCTTGCTTGACCAGTTCGTTGACCACGGGTGCCCAGAAGTAGGCACCATCAATATCGCCGCGTTGCCAGGCAGCCGCGATGGCTGGCGGCTGCAAGTTGAGAATTTTACCTATTCAGGCTTGATGCCCCAGTGCTTAAGTGAGGCCAGCAGGCTGTAATAGGCGGTGGAAATAAACGGCACAGCGATACGCTTGCCGATCAAACCCTGCTGGCTATTGATGCCGTTCGTCACCACCAGCGCTTCGGCACTGCCAAGCTGCGCGGCGATGAAGAACACTTCAATGGGGAGTTTCTGGCTGGCGGCCACTGCCAGCGGGCTAAAACCAATATTGCCAATTTGCACATCACCGGAGACCAGTGCACGCAGCACGCTGGAACCGCTGTCGAATTTACGCTAGTCGACGGTAGCACCGGACTGTTTAGCGAAACTGTTTGCCGCCTGTGCCACCTTGGCCGGTTCCGCCGATGTCTGATAGGCTACGGTCATATCCAGCGCATAAACGTGGGTGGCGCTAAGTGACAACATCAGCAACGCGACACCGCGTAAGGAAAAAAATTTACCCGCCATGTTCCGCTAAGTTGATAGGAAACTGTCTAGTTGCCAGCAGTTTTATCTGAGTGATAACTAATGAGAAAGGAATAAAAAAATATTTTTTATTCTAATTATGAATATTTGGTATCCTGTGAGGGGTAGACCCGTGGCGTACCAACCATTGCAGTCCTTCCCAGGCTGTGCCGCCATTAAGCATGGCAACATCGCAGACCCAAAATCCCATCATCAAGTCGGGGGCCTATGTTCAAACCCGACAACACGGGTTGACGCGCATCCCTGCACTAGTGCCAGATCAGCAGGACGCTGGCCGCAGTCAACACACCTATACAAACGTTAAAAATAATACAGGCTTTTTTGCTATGTAGCAGACGGCCGATCACTGTGCCGAACCCTAACCAAATCATACCGGCGATAATATTCACCACCAAGATACCTACCGCAATCGCCACGATGGAAGTGGAGTACCTGTCACCCGTCAAACTGAAACTCACTACCGCACCCAGCGCCATCAACCAGGCTTTTGGGTTGAGAAACTGCAACAACCATCCTTATACAGCCGTATCGGCTTGAGCGGAACCACATCGGTTTCCAGCTTTTCATAGGCGGCGGAGGAAACTTTACACGCCAGCCACAGCAGGTACAAGCTGCCAAGGATTTTCAGGATCAGGTGCAGCGATGGGTAGACCAACAGCAGGCTACCTACGCCAAACGCCACCAACAGCAAAATGCTTTGCATGCCAAGCAGGATGCCGATCATCAACCACAGTGAACGCATAAAGCCGAAGTTGGCACCAGAGTTAGTCAGTAACATATTGTTGGGGCCAGGCGTGATAGCAGTGACCCGTAGGAAGCCTAACATCGAAAGAAATAAATTCAGTTCCATGAAGCAGGTACCCCTGATTCGCGTCGCTTTTTTGCCATATCATTGTTGATTAATGCCAGTAAAGCTAACAGTGCGTTATTATTCCCACAATAGCCACCAACCCGATTTTTATTCAGGCTATGCATGCATCCTTTCGCCCTCTGACCGAGGCTATTAATCCGCCCCTGAAAACGCAGTGGGTATGCTACCGCGTATTGTTAAATACCGTAAAATGTGGTTGGAATAGCGTATTCCATCTTGGCTATCTCTTTATCTGGATATCTCGACGTGATCATCCCTTGGCAAGAACTTGAAACTGCTACCCTGAACAGCCTCCTCGAATCTTTTGTGCTACGGGAAGGCACCGACTACGGCGAGCATGAACGCTCGCTGGAGCAAAAGGTGGAAAATGTGCGTAACCAACTGAAAAGCGGAGAGGTGGTGTTAGTGTGGTCGCAGTTGCACGAAACCGTTAACATCATGCCACGCCGACAGTTTTGCGCCGGGCTGGATTAAATTTAGTGGTTATCGGCGCAAAGACCAACGGAAAAATCAGCTAACAAATGAATGATTGCCAACACTCATGTACAGGATTTACTCCCAGCGAAAGTGCGCCAAACAGGCCAATAATCATTATCTAGCACCGTCTCATTTAAAATGGAGTGACGACCATATTGTCTGCCAAACATCCCATCATCGCAGTGACTGGCTCCAGCGGTGCTGGCACAACCACCAGCGTGGCATTCCGTAAAATATTTCAGCAACTCCACTTCCGTGCCGCAGAGTTGGAGGGCGACAGCTTCAACCGCTACACCCGGCCAGAAATGGACGCAGCGATCCGCAAGGCGAGCGATCTGGGTCGGCATATCAGCTATTTCGGTCCCGAAGCCAACGACTTTGGCCTGCTGCAACAGAGTTTTATCGAATATGGCAAAAACGGCACCTGAGACTCACGCAATTACCTGCACACCGATGACGAAGCCATGCCTCACCATCAGGTACCGGGTACTTTCATACCTTGGGAGCCACTTCCGGCACCGACCGACGTGTCGATCGTTAACCTGAAGTGGATACAAAAGCTTATACGAGATACCGGAGATGGCGGTCATTCCCGCGAGGCGGTGATGGATTCGGTGGTGCGCTTACCAACTGTAGATACCTCCAACCCGTTCGCCGCCAAAGCTATTCCCTCACTAGACGAGAGTTTTGTGGTGATCCACTTCCGCAAGCTGGATCAGATCGATTTCCCCTACCTATTGGCGATGCTGCAAGGCTTTTTCATCTCGCACATCAACACCAACACCCTGGTGTTACCAGGCTGCAAAATGTGACTGGCCATGGAACTGATCATGACACCGCTGGAGCAATGGAGCAACGGCGGAATGTATATTTCGGCTATCCGAGTAAGTTAATATGCAGAGCAACAGCCTATATTTATTATTTTTGACACGCCTCAAAACCTGCCTGCAGATTAAGATCACTCGCCAGGAAATTGGCCAAATTGTCGGTTGCTCACGAGAAACAGCTGCTGGCCAAATTCTGAAAATGCTCGAAGACCAAAACCT
Source organism: Serratia symbiotica (Periphyllus acericola) (assembly GCF_964019515.1). Classification (NCBI taxonomy): domain Bacteria; kingdom Pseudomonadati; phylum Pseudomonadota; class Gammaproteobacteria; order Enterobacterales; family Yersiniaceae; genus Serratia; species Serratia symbiotica. The sequence continues at coordinate 161,467 of NZ_OZ026452.1, read as the reverse complement.
GATTTCCGCTCACGGCAAAACCATTGTCGTCTACGACACGCGTTAACCACCGAAGAAACGGCGCAGCAAAGCGTCGTTTTTTTATCTGTCTATCTATATATAGTATAGACGCAGTACCCCAAGGATCACAATCACCCACCGATTACTTCTTATACCGCCAACTCAAACAGCGCCATGCCAGCTGCGATATCCTGAAACTCTATCACCAACGAAGGGGCAAAATGGATCACATTCGGCCCGGCATTGACGATCATCAGGCCGCGCTTGTCAGCAGCAGTGATGAGGAAGTCATACGCTTTGCCGTGGTACTGCGGTGTCAGCTCTGCACCAATCAACATCCCCATGCCGCGAATGGCAGTGAAAACCCGGTATTGCTCACCGATTTTCTGTAACGCGACCACATATAGGCCGTGGCGTTGTTCAATGCCGCTCAACACCTCCAGCGTATTGATCACATCCAGTGCCACTTCCGCCAGATTGCCACCGTAGGTGGTGCCATGGGTGCCGACCTGCGGCGTGATACCGACCTCACCCTGAATCGGTTGTATCACTACTACTTAGGTGTGGTCATCCATCACCGCTTTCACCGCCGCCAGATCATTAAACGGCACATGCACAATGTCGGCAGGTTTTGGCCCAAAGCCGTCAGCGTATTTGGCCCGCCCGCCCACCAATATGGTGAACTACGTGCGGCAATGGAAAGCATTATAAAAAGCGATGATTTTGGTTTTATAGGGCTGGGCGGGGTAATAGCGTAATGACGCGCCAATTTAAAGACCGTTTCGTTGGCCTCAGCGCCCGAGTTGGCAAAAACACCCGATCGGCATAAGGTGGCATCAATCAGTTTCCCCACCAGGCGTAATGCAGGTTCGTTAGTGAGGACATTGCTGGTATGCCACAAGGTTTCGCCCTGCTGTTTCCGTGCCTCGACCAGCACCGGGTGACAATGCCCCAGTGCCGTCACCGCGATGCCGCCGGATAAATCAATGTACTCTCTGCATTGTTGATCCCAAATGCGGCTGCCTTTGACTTACAAACACTGAGCCGGCGCATAAACAGGCAAGAAAACCGGATCAAAGATACTGCGGCTTACTGCGGATTTTTTGGCCATTATCGGAGCCACTTTGAGTGGTTATTCAGCGTAACCATGCCGAATAAGGGAAAAAATATACATAAAAAACAATAAAGAGCAAGGAAAATTAGCTTTTAAGGAAGTTATCCAGCAGTTGGTGACCCTGTTCGCTGAGGATGCTCTCTGGGTGGAACTGCACGCCTTCTAACGCCAACTGGCGGTGGCGGATGCCCATAATTTCATCGCGCTCGCCGTTGCGTTCGCTCCAGGCAGTCACCTCAAAGCACTCCGGCAGTGTCTCGGCTTTCAGCACCAGCGAATGGTAACGGGTAGCGGTCAGCGGGAGGTTCAAGCCGCGAAATACCCCGCATCCAAAATGATGGATCAGCGAAGTTTTTCCGTGCATCACCTTGCGGGCGCGCACCACTTCAGCACCAAATGCTTGCCCCAGAGCCTGATGCCCCAAACAAACACCCAGGATCGGTAATTTACCGGCAAAATGACGGATGGCGGCCAGGGAGATGCCCGCTTCATTCGGGGTACAAGGGCCGGGGGAGATCACTAAATGCTGCGGCACCAGCCGTTCAATATCGGCCAATTGCAGCTCATCGTTGCGCTTTACCAGCACCTCAGCACCTAATTCGCAGAAATACTGATAAAGGTTATAGGTAAAGGAGTCGTAATTATCGATTAGCAGTAGCATAGTGGTAGATCCAGCATAAAAAAGCGCTGCGCCAGTTTACTGGTTTAACCTACCGCTGCCGATCGATAATTTCAGCCTACTTTCTCCGGCCGCCCATGACGGAGTCCCAAACGCCGCGCAAAATCTGGCGGCCAAGATCGCGCGCCATGCTCTTGACGGTAGTCTGCACGATGCAATCACGCTTACCGCCACGTGGGCCGGTAGAGCCGAACAGGAACTCGTTTACGCCCCCACCACTCCTCGCCGGTGCAGGCTGTTCCTGTTGGGTTGGCTGCTGCGTACCATGGGCGACGAAGCCTTCTAACGACAGCTTTTCATCGGCAAACTCGCGATCGGCCCTGTCTTTATAACGGCCATACAACGGTGATTTATTGATCGCACTATTCATTCCGTCCGCACCTAACATGCCCATCTTGGAGCACGGCGCGAACACCATCGCCTGTTCCACAACATGAGGCCGCCCTTTCTCATCCAGAAACGACACCAACGCTTCACCTAGCCCCAATTCGGTGATCGCCGTCTCGGCGTTGAAAGCCGGATTTGCACGCATCGTCTGCGCTGCTGCTTTCACTGCCTTTTGATCGCGCGGAGTAAAAGCGCGCAATGCATGCTGTACACGGTTGCCCAGTTGCCCTAGCACGCTATCCGGGATATCCAGCGGGTTCTGAGTAATAAAGTAAATACCCACGCCTTTGGAACGGATCAAGCGCACGACCTGTTCAATTTTGGCCAGTAGCGCTGGTGGTGCATCGTTGAACAGTAGGTGTGCCTCATCGAAAAAGAACACTAGCTTTGGCTGCACCGGATCACCTAGCTCCTGCAAACGTTCGAACAGCTCAGCCACCAACCAGAGCAGGAACACCAAATACAACTTAGGCTGATTGATCAGCTTGTCTGCCGCCAGCAAGTTGCTGACACCATGACCATCGGCGTCAGTTCTCATCAGATCGTTGATATCCAACATCGGTTCACCGAAAAACCGATTGTCACCCTGTTCCTCCAGCGTCAGCAGCCAGCGCTGAATGGCGCCGATCGAGGCCGCCGATATATTACCGTACTGGGTCTGGAACTGCTTGGCATGGTCGCAGACATATTTGCACTATGGCACGCAGATCTTTCATATCCAGTAACAGCAACGCGTTATCATTGGCGATTTTAAACACGATCTGCAATACGCCGTTTTGCACTTCTTTCAAGTCGAGCAGGCGGCCTAGCAGCAATGGCCCAAAATTGGACAGGGTGGCGCGGATCGGCTGGCCTTTCTCGCCGTAGATGTCCCAGGGGATGATGGTGCAGGCTTGCGGTTGCCAATCAGTGACGCCGATCGCTGCCAGCCGCGCCAGCAGTTTTTCGGACTGCACACCCTAAGCACCAATACCGGAAAGATCGCCTTTCACGTCCGATAGGAATACCGGCACACCGATACGCGAAAACTGCTCGGCCATTCTTTGGAGCGTCACCGTTTTGCTGGTGCCGGTCACCCCGTTGATCAAACCATGCCGATTGGCTAAGGCTGGTAGGATCATCAGATCCTGCATCGGTTTTCCATCTTTCATCGCTTTGGCAATAATTCGTGCTTCACTCATTTTCTTTTCCTTTGACGTGGCGCGAAAAACGCTTACTGATGCCAATAAAACTATAAGCGCCACATAGCCCCGTCAAGGACAACAAAAAGGGGATCGCCAAAAGGCAACTGATCGTACAGGGGATATATTACAAATAGTGGAAGAAAAGACAGGCAAGGGGACGGAAAAGACAACGGCCGACCCCGGCGGGATCGGCAGGAAGACTTATGGCACCACTTTGGCTGACAGAATGAGTACCTGTTTGGTCGGTACATTCTGGTGCGGGCCGAGATTGCCGGTCGGTACTTGAGAAATTTTGTCTACTACGTCCATACCCTTCACCACTTTGCCGAACACCGCGTAACCGAAGTCACGCTGGCCGTGATCCAGAAAGGCGTTGTGCGCTACGTTCAGAAAAATCTGGCTGGTGGCACTGTCTTTGTCGGCGGTGCGCGCCATCGAGATGGTACCACGCAGGTTGCCCAAGCCATTATCAGCTTCATTCTTGATCGGTGCATGGGTGGATTTTTGCTGCATATCAGCCGTAAAACCGCCGCCTTGAACCATAAAACCTGGGATCACTCGGTATAAAATGGTGTTGTAGCCGCTATTCACGTAGTCGACGAAATTTTTGGTAGAAACCGGTGCCTTTTGGCTGTCGAGCGCTAATTCGATATTCCCTACCGAGGTGGTCAGCACAACATGGGTTTCATTAGCGGCGAATGCGCTTGGTGCCATTGTTGCTAGGGAACACAACGCAACGCAGGCGACTAAAGTACGTTTGAGCATGGGCAAGATCCTTCTCTGAGAGACAAACAGCGGAAAAGCGCTGTGATTTAAAGAGCGGTACCAGCAAGTACCCGCCATTTATCTATATTTATACAATGGTAGAACATAGCACCGACAAACTCGGACTTGCGGTCAAAATATGATCGCCAGTTACTCTTTTACTAACAGCATCACAAACTGCTGGAAAAATAAGCCGATACCAAATATATCCTAACTAATTCGAGTTGCAGGAAGGCGGCAAACGCTAAGCTGCAGGCTTAACCTCAGGGGGGGGAATTAATCCCCCCCCGGCACTTATACCGGGGGAACGAGGAAAGCTAGCGCACAGGCAACTTGAAGTATGGAGGGTACAGTCAACGGGAATTAATCTATCATAAACACCCTGCTGGTAAATAAAAAATGATCACTAGACGACACGAGCTAGCAGCAGGCCATGCCTTTACAGCCCAATCAGCCGCGATCCGCGCCGAAGGACGCAAAGATCATAAGATATTTCATTACACCTCGTTGATTGTATCAAAAAATCGACAGCCATCATAAAAACTCCGGTCCTCTGTGCTAGGATTTGCCCTCTGGTGGCCCTGTTCAGGACTTTCTTCTGTTTTACCAGGAAAAACCAGCGGCCTTTTACCCGTATTTACCCTAAATAATTCAAGTTGCAGGAAGGCAGCAACGCAGCGACAAATTGGTCAGGAACCGATTTAAATAGTGCTTGCGCTGGGCCGCAGGCTGAACCTCAGGGATGAGGTGCATTAATCCCCAGGAGCTTAGATCAGTAAGTGACGGGGTGAGTGAGGAAAGCTCACGCACAGGCAACTTGAAGTATGACTGGTATAAAACCTTTAACAGACATAATCAGGTCTATACAATGAATGACAGCAACCGCATACGGGTCCTTTGGATCAGCTTCCTTTCATACGCACTAACAGGTGCTTTAGTGATCGTCACAGGGATGGTGATGGGAAACATTGCAGAGTATTTTAACGTGCCGGTTTCCAGCATGAGTAATACCTTTACTTTCCTCAACGCCGGTATTTTGATGGCGATTTTCCTCAATACCTGGCTGATGGAAATCATCCCGCTAAAGCGTCAGTTGCTATTCGGTTTTGTCCTGATGGTACTGGCAGTGGCAGGACTGATGGTCAGCAAAAGCCTGGCCCTATTCTCCCTGTATATGTTTATCCTCGGTGTGGTCAGCGGTATCACTATGTCGATAGGGACTTTCCTGATCACCCATATGTATACTGGCCGCCAGCGCGGTTCACGTTTGCTGTTCACCGATTCTTTCTTCAGCATGGCTGGCATGTTCTTCCCGATCGTTGCCGCTATGCTGCTGGCTCGTAACATCGGCTGGTATTGGGTTTACGCCTGTATCGGGCTGCTATACCTCGGCATCTTCGTGCTGACGCTGTGCACCGAGTTCCCAGTACTGGGTAAAAAAGATGCCGATACCCAGCAACCTATCGCCAAGGAAAAATGGGGTATTGGGGTATTTTTCCTGTCGGTCGCCGCATTGTGCTACATCCTTGGTCAACTGGGCTTTATTCAGTGGGTGCCGGAATACGCCACCAAATCGTTCAGCATGGATATCAACCAGGCCGGCAAGCTGGTGAGCGATTTCTGGACCTCTTATATGATCGGCATGTGGCTATTTAGCTATGTACTGCGCTTTTTCGACTTGCAGCGTATAGTCACCGTGCTGGCCTCACTGTCGACCCTCGCGATGTATCTGTTCGTTAATACCGATAACTCTCAGTATTTGGATTACTACATTATGGCTCTGGGCTTCGTTTCCAGCGCAATCTACACCACGTTGATCACCCTGGGTTCACTACAGACCAAGGTTTCCTCTCCAAAGCTGGTTAACTTCATCCTGACCTGCGGCACTGTCGGTACCATGTTGACCTTTGTGGTTACCGGTCCCATTGTGGCGAAAGGTGGTGCGCACGCAGCGCTGACCACCGCCACTGGCCTGTACGCAGCGGTGATGGTGATGTGTGTTCTGCTCGGTTTTGTGACCAAGCATCGCCATCACAGCCACGTCACGCATTAATCGGTAGTATCAGAGATAACAAGGCGTATTGCTTGTCAAAAACGCTTTTAACAATGCCGCAACGGATAACGTTGCGGCATTCTTTATGTTTCTCAAACGCCCCCATGCTTTCAATGACGGTATTCTGTAAGGCCTGAGGATAATCGCCAAGCATGATTTGCTCAATATAATTATGATGAAACGGCACTTCACGCCTGGTACTGCGAGGCAAAACCTTCTCTGCGTGGTCGCCCACCACATTATTCCGATATGGCAATCACCCGCGTATTGATGCTGAAACGGATTTTCGGCCTGACACTTCGCGCCCTCCAGGGCTTCGTCGACTCCATTGTCACACTGATCAAAGTGCCGTTGAACTGCCCGGACGACACCTGCATCAGTAAGCGGGCAAAGTCCGGCCATGTCCCGTTTAAAACCCCAACGCCGGGTGAAATTGCGCACTTCGTTATCGACTCTAGCGGGCTCAACGTGTTGGGTTAAGGGGAGTGGAAGGTAAAAAAACACGGTCAGGAAAAACGGCTTATCTGGCGAAAATTGCATTTGGCCGTAGATACAGAAATACATGAGGTCATCTGTGCTGACCTTTCCTTGAGCAATGTCACCGATACCGAAGCCTTTCCAGGTCTTATCCGCCAGAGGTACCGTAAAATCAAAGTCGCCTCGGCGGATCGGGCTTACGATACGCGAGTGTGTGATGATGAGTTAAGGGGCAAGAAGCTCAGGGCGTTAATACCGCCCAAAAGCGGAGCCCGTTATTGGTCGGCAGACTATGCAGAGCGAAATTAAGCGGTGGTGAACCAGCGCGTTACCAGAGACAACACACGGTGGAAAAGTATCATAAGCTACCACCGACGTTCGATAGCGGCAACAGCGAGGTACAGAGTAAAACAGCTATTTTGTGGTCACCTGTCGCTGCGAGATTATGATGGGTAAGTTGCAGAGGCGCTGGCCATGATCTGTGCATTAAACAAGATGCTGCTCGCCGGTATGTCAGAAAGTGTACGCCTTGCCTGAAAGATGCCCATTCACGGGACTCTATTCCAAATCCGAATTCCAAATCCGATTTATTCAAAAACGCCCATAGGGGCACCCCGCATCCATGCCACATCACAGAGGCGGGATATTATCTTAGCGTCACTCTGCCCGGTAGCATGGCTGATTTAGGCCAAGGTAGGAGAGAGGAAATGAACAGGAGGCACCCGAATTAGTTGGCATAGGCCAGCAGGCTTAGTGAGTCGCGTGCCAACAATTTACACTTGTTATGCGTAGAGATAGCGATACCAGTGAGATCGCGATAGCTGTTTTCGCCCAGCAAATTCATATTGTAGTTATTATAATTGCTCAGATCCCAGCGATTTTGTTCGGCGAAATAAACGATAGCGCGTTTGATTTGGGTATTCCGTAAATAGTTGTAACCACAATCATTTTTCAGGTAAATAAATACCGCTGTCAGATCGGCCAGATCTTCCACTTCTAAGTCACTCAGCGCCAGACTGGCCTTAGAGAACCCCAGCATAGAAAGCATTAGCAGCAATAACGTTGTTTTTTTCATCGTAAAAATAGACTGGGTCATCGTCAGCAGACGTTACCACACTTGCCTGCAAAGGCACTGAATTTTATTGCGTCTTGCTGGCAGCGCCGTGGTGAAATGCTTGACCGTGCGCGAAGGGAAGGGTTTTAGGTTGGTAACGTTGAGTTATCTTACTGAGAAAAGGGAAGTGGTAAATCGTTAAACTATTATCTGTTCTTGCTGCAAAATTTATGGTGTTGTTCCGTTCCCGGCTGACAGCTCCTTGACGCAAATATCTTAGAAATTTTAGTAATCGTTGGCTGAAAGATGCCCATTCAGGGGACTCTTTCAGGCAAGGCGTACACTTTCTGGCATACCGGCGAGCGGCATCTTGTTTAATGCACAGATTTACTCTGTACCTCGCTGTTGCCGCTATCGAACGTCGGTGGTAGCCTGTGATACTTTTCCACCGTGTGTTGTCTCCGGTAATGCGCTGGTTCACCACCGATTGATTTCGCTCTGCATAGTCTGCCGACCAATAACGGGCTCCGCTGCTGGGCGGTATTAACGCCTTGAGCTTCTTGCCCCTTAACTCATCATCACACACTCGCGTATCCTAAGCCCGATCCGCCGAGGCGACTTTGATTTTACGGTACCTCTGACGGATGAGACCTGGGAAGGCTTCTATATCGGTGACATTGCTCAAGGAAAGGTCAGCACAGATGACCTCATGTGTTTCTGTATCTACGGCCAAATGCAGTTTTCGCCAGATCCGCCGTTTTTCCTGACCATGTTTTTTTGCCATCCACTCCCCTTCACCCAACACGTTGAGCCCGCTAGAGTCGATAACGAGGTGCGCAATTTCACCTGGCGTTGGTGTTTTAAACGGGACATGGCCGGACTTCGCCCGCTTACTGATGCAGGTGTCGTCCGGGCAGTTCAACGGCACTTTGATCAGTGTGACAATGGAGTCGACAAAGCCCTGTAGGGCGCGAAGTGTCAGGCCGAAAATCCGTTTCAGCATCAATACGCTGGTGATTGCCATATCGGAATAATGTGGTGGGCGACCACGCAGAGAAGGTTTTGCCTCGCAGTACCAGGCGTGAAGTGCCGTTTCATCCACGGAGAAAGTGAGTGAACCCCGAGTGATAAGGGCGTTGTTGTACGCCTTCCAGTTGGTGATGTTGAACTTTTGCTGGGCCACGGAATATCGCTATTTTGACAGAAGGAGAGTGATCTGAGCCGCGTAGCGGCCAAAAGTTCGATAGTTCGATTTATTCAACAACGCCTAATGTCTCTCCACAACTGGTATACTCGCCGCCTTCTTCTCTATAGTACTAATGCTTTTGCATCATTTCGGCTTTGTGCAATGATTCATATATCAATCGGTGTATCACTAATTGCTGAAGATGGCAGAGCGATTAAAAATTTAACTGATAAAAATCAGTGAGATATATACATTATGAAACACACTGTAGACGTAATAATTTCCACGCAGGAAGTTAATACCCGTATCGTCGAACTTGGCCGCAAAATCACTGAACATTACCGCGACAGTGGCAGCGATATGGTGCTGGTCGGTCTGCTGCGTGGCTCCTTCATGTTTATGGCTGATTTGTGCCGTGCTATCGCAGTGCCGCACGAAGTCGATTTTATGACTGCCTCCAGCTATGGCAGCGGCATGTCCACTACCCGAGATGTGTTGATCCTCAAGGACCTGGATGAAGACATACGTGGTAAAGACGTGTTGATCGTTGAAGATATCATTGATTCCGGTAATACACTGAATAAAGTACGTGAAATCCTGGCGTTACGCGCGCCGAATTCACTGGCGATCTGCACCTTGTTGGATAAGCCTGATAGGCGTGAAGTGGACGTGCCGGTGGAGTACGTGGGTTTCTCGATCCCAGACGAATTCGTGGTGGGCTACGGTATCGACTACGCCCAACGTTACCGCCATCTGCCCTACATCGGTAAAGTGGTGTTGCTGGACGAGTAATGTGCTGTGGGGGTGGTATGCCGCGCCGATAGTGGGATTATAAACCTTTATCCTGCTGCAGGGGGCTACCGCAAAGCGGTAGCCCATCTCCAGGCTTTCACGGCTGGTAGCGGTGACATCCAGATCGCGCAGGCGGCCATCCTGAATGCTATACACCCAACCGTGAATCATTACTTTCTGCCCGCGTTTCTAAGCGGACTGCATGATGGTGGAATGGCCCAGGTTATATACCTGTTCAATGACGTTGATCTCGCACAGCACGTCGAGGCGCTGCTCCGGCGCAAATTCGCCCAGTAGCGATCTGTGTTTGTACCACAGATCGCGGATGTGCAGCAGCCAGTTGTTGATCAGCCCCAGCTCTGTGTTCTCCACTGCGGCTTTTACGCCGCCGCAGCCTAGGTGGCCGCAGATAATGATGTGCTCAACCTCCACTCCAGCACATCGACGGCGTACTGTACAACCGACAGGCAGTTGAGATCGGTGTGGATCACCAGGTTGGCCAAGTTGCGGTGAACGAACAACTCACCTGGCTCTAAACCGGTTAGGCGTTCTGCGGGAACGCGGCTATCAGAGCATCCTATCCATAAAAAACGGGTTTTTGCGACTGAGCTAAACGTTCAAAAAATTTCGTATCTTCTTTATTGATACAGGCTGACCAGGCCTGGTTATTGGCGATAAGTGTTTTGATTTCTTTCATATAGGTTATTGACCTGTAACGAAAATATTGCATTAATGGGTAATATATGGCAAGCGTCACAATTTGGAAATCGGAACAACGATGCTATTTTTTCCGAACGGATTCGACCTAAATACTTGCGCCTAATACCGCTCCACTTTCGTTAAGCCAGGTTTATTGCCTGGTAACGGTGAGGCGGCTTTCATAAAATGACCCATATTTTTTAGCAATTGCCATCTCGTCCGGCAACGGTGATTGCGTGTGACTGTCTCATATAAAGCCAACCATAGGAGCTCTATCCTGTTTACCCATGGAGAGTAAACTGGCTGATAAATGACAATAAAATTCGGGTTGCGCCGCAACCAGCTCAACGTTTCTTTACTCTTATGAATGATGTAATTATCGACAATCAGCGTAATGGTTTTGGCACTTCGGTATGTGCTTCTCAGCTTGCGTAACAGGCTAATGAATAAACCCGAGTTTTTATGGTTTCCACTGACATAATCAACTCTTCCGGTTCCTGCATAAAGGGCACCCGCGAGGTAATGCTTTTCATTCTGTCCCGGTGTCGTGATGCGTTTTTGTTGACCCTTTTTCTGCCAGTCAGCACCTATTTTAGGGTTCATATCGATGTCTACCTCATCTTCGTAAAAGACGGGATGTTGCAGCCGCTCTACGCCACACAATACCGGCTCTCGGCAACCAGCGCCGAAGTGAGCCAGGATGTAACGTTGAGTTAAATAATTTATTAATTTCAATCGTTAACATCTCAGTATTCCACCGAGAGCGCAGATAGCCAAAGTCCTATGGAGAACGCTGAACGAGCAAATCAAGCATCTTCAACATCGCCTCCGTGGGCCATTTTCGGGGGCGTCCAGGTGAAAGGCTTGCCAATCCTTCATAGCCGCCCAATGTGAACAAATTAACCCATCGTCCGACAGCGGCACATAAGGTTTTACCTAGGTAATTCAGCGTGTAGCCACGGTGTAACATCAACATGGCGATAAGGCGTCTGGCATAATTTTTATCTGGTGTTTTCTGGATAATTTTTTGTATCTGACGTCGTTCATGTCGGGGTATGGGTGCTATGTTCGGCATTACTCAGTCCGGTTGTGAGGGGTTGTGATGTTTGGCGATTGATCAGATCGCTCAAACCTAATTAAGTTCCTTCAGTGATCTACTATTTAACGCAGGTATTTAGGACAGTTCACCTCTTACCAGTGGCACAAAGCGCACCGCTTCAACGCTGTCGATGGCAAATTCATTGCCGCGACGTTGGATACGTTTGAGGGTTTGAGCTTGTTCCCCCAGTGGTAGCACCAGCATGCCACCATCGTCCTGTTGTTCCATTAACGCCTGCGGAATTTCCGGCGGCGCAGCGGTGACGATAATCGCATCGAATGGGCCAAGCGATGCCCAACCCTGCCAGCCGTCACCATGGCGGGTAGAGACATTGTAAAGATCGAGCTGTTTAAAACGGCGCTTGGACTGCCATTGCAGGACTTTAATGCGTTCAACAGAGCAAACGTGTTGTACTAGATGTGCCAGAATGGCGGTTTGATAACCGGAACCAGTGCCAATTTCTAGCACCCGTGAGGTGGGCGTAAGGTTCAGCAGTTGGGTCATCCGCGCCACCATATAAGGCTGTTAAATAGTCTGGCCTGAACCGATAGGCAGCGCGGTATTTTCATAGACCTTCTGTTCAAACGCCTCGTCAACAAAACGTTCACGCGGCACAGCCTCTATCGCCTGTAGCAACCGTTCGTCCAGTATTCCCTGCTGGCGTAGCTGCGTCAGCAAAGTTTGCATACGCTTGTTCACCATTTCCCGTTAACCCTTACATTGGTTAGCCATGTTTTCACGACCTCCTGAGTCGTGTAGGCGGTTACATCCACCTGTAGTGGCGTTATCGCCACATAGCCCTGTTCAACTGCCGCGAAGTCGGTATCTGGCCCGGTATCAAACTTATCACCAGGTGGCCCAATCCAATAGAGGTTCTGCCCACGCGGATCTTGCTGACAAAACACCTTATCGGCGGGATGGCGGCTGCCACAGCGAGTCACGCGGATTCCTTTGATCGCCGCCAGCGGCAAATCAGGTACATTGATATTCAGTATTTTTCCCGTACGCAGCGGCTCACGCTGTAACGCCCTCAATATGCGGCAGGTAATAGTAGCGGCAGTTGTATAGTGCTGCTGGCCGTTCAGTGACACCGCCAGCGCGGGCAAACCCAAATGGCGTCCCTCCGTGGCGGCCGCCACTGTGCCGGAATAGATAACGTCATCGCCGAGGTTGGGACCAGCGTTGATACCTGAAACCACGATATCTGGTGCAGGTTGCATCAACGCATTAACGCCCAGAAATACGCAGTCGGTCGGCGTACCCTGCTGTACAGCAATATCGCCATTGGCCAACGTCAAGGTGCGCAACGGCGACTCCAGCGTCAATGCATTGGAAGAACCACTGCGATTGCGATCCGGTGCGACCACTTGTACATCGGCAAATTCCCGCAGCGCCGCCGCCAGCACCTGAATGCCTGGCGCGGTAATGCCATCATCATTACTCAGCAATATCCGCATCATTGCTATCCTGCTGCAGGATTTCGCGAACAACGCTGGTGGCGAAACAGCCTGCGGGCAACCAGAAGCATAATTCAACGGTGACATCATCCCACCAATTCACCAATTCCACCGCATATTTTGCGGCTGCACCAGCAGGGCCTTGCGAGCGGGTTTAACGCGCTCGCGCCTTAAAAGCGTAAGCAAATCCGGCTGTTCCGCCAAGCATTGTTGTTCAAATTTTAACTCATCCCCTGCGGTGCCTAGTTCGCTGTTCCCCGGTAACGGAGGATGGTTAACTCACCAGCATCCAGACGCTGCTGGAGCATCTCTAACTCGTCTCCTTTGGCAATGAACCAGCTACCGCAGCCACTGAGCTGTAGGGCATCGCCCGCCAACACGGTACGCGACAGGCCATCAGTCAGACGGCGACTGACAATATGATTGCACAGCGCACTACGGCTGGCGGAAAGATAGAAGCTGCGCTTGCTGCGCCTCCTTGACGCGAATTTCGTCATTGGCCCAACGCCGCGCCATCACCAGGTTATTACCGCCGCGACCGAAACACTGGCTACCGAAGTAATTCGGCACACCGCCGCTGGCAATCGCCCGCAAACGCTGTTCAACGTCATCACCATCAGAAATTTGACGCAATATTAGCGTAAAGGCGTTGCCTTTCAACGTGCCGATGCGCATTTTGCGCAGGTGACGGGCGCAAGCCAACACTTCGCAGCCCTCGAGCGCAAACTGCGAGAAATCAGGCGTTTTCTTACCCGGTAGATGCAAGCAGAACCATTGTTCAGTCACCGCGTGGCGATCTTTTAGCCCTGCGTAACCGACGGAGCGGGCATGGATGCCAGCGAAGCGCGCCAGGTGATCCGCCACGAACTGGGTGTTAAAGCCTGTTTTGCGGATGTTAACCAAAACGTGTTCGCCTTCGCCGTCCGGTTCAAATCCAAACTCCTCCACCACCACGAAGTCTTCTGGGTTCGCTTTCAGCATGCTGATGCTCTGTGGCCGACCGTGCAGCCAGATCAGATTGGCCATATCCATGCAGCTATTCCTTGATCAGTAAAGCGACGGCTTCGCAGGCAATGCCTTCGCCGCGCCCAGTAAAACCGAGCTGTTCGGTGGTGGTGGCCTTGACGTTAACATCATCTGTATGGCATTGCAGATCTGCTGCCAGGAAAATGCACATCTGCGGGATGTATGGTGCCATCTTCGGTGCCTGGGCAATAATGGTAATATCCAGGTTGCCCAAGCGGTAACCTTTTTTGGCGCGGATACGCTTCCAGGCTTGGCGCAGCAGTTCCCGGCTATCTGCGCCCTTAAACGCCTGATCAGTATCAGGGAACAGCCTACCTATATCCCCCAACCCTGCCGCTCCCAATAGGGCATCCGTCGCCGCGTGCAGGGTAACATCACCGTCTGAATGGGCTAGTAAACCGTTTTTGTAAGGGATGCGAACACCACCGATCACCAGCGGCCCTTCGCCACCGAATTTATGTACGTCAAAACCGTGACCGATACGCATACTGCGCTCCTTAGTTGTCCAACTGAGTCAAATAAAACGTGGCCAGCGTCAGATCCTCTGGCAGAGTTACTTTAATATTGTCCGAACGCCCACTCACCAGCAACGGATGATAACCACAATACTCCAGCGCCGATGCCTCGTCGGTGATGGTCACGCCGTCATCCAGCGCACGTTGCAGGCAATACTTGAGTAACGCCAGCGGGAACAACTGCGGCGTCAGCGCATGCCACAGTTCCTGGCGTTCAATGGTATGGGAAATGGTGCCTAGGCTAGGCTCAGCACGCTTCATGGTATCGCGCACTGGCGCGGCGAGAATGCCACCAACTTTACTGTGTTCCGTAATTTCCAGTAAGCGTGTAAGATCGTCGGCGTGCAAGCAAGGGCGCGCCGCATCATGTACCAACACCCATTGCACATCACCCGCCAATTGTAGGCCAGCCAGCACTGAATAAGCGCGCTGCCGACTACCAATGGTGACACTTACCCTGGGATCAGCGGCAATTGGTAACTGCTCAAACTGTTGGTCTCCAAGGCTGATAGCGACTATGACCCGTTGAATGCGCGGATGGCGCAGCAACGCATCGATAGCGTGTTCAAGAATGCTGCGATGGCCGATGGTTAAATACTGTTTTGGGCAATCAGCCTGCATGCGGCTGCCAGTACCGGCAGCTGGCAGGACAGCAGTGACCGATGGCAAGGTTTTCGCAGGATGATTCATGCGCTATTTTTGCACGTTGGTCTGCGAAGGGGAAACCGCATAGCGTTTGTATTGGTCGGGAACCAGACGATAGAAAGTTTCACCAGGCTTGATCATGCCCAGCTCATTACGCGCACGCTCTTCGAGCGCTTCCTGGCCCTCGTTCAAATCGTCAATTTCGGCAAAAAACTGATCGTTACGCGCTTTCAATTTAGCATTGTTGCCCCGTTGAGCCACAATGTCTTCATTGACTCGCGCATAATCGTGAATACCATTTTTGCCCAGCCACAGTGAATACTGTAACCAACTGAGCAAGGCCAGCAATAGCAGCGTAAGTTTTCCCATTCCCGTCCCCTGAAAAACCGCCTAATCATCCCACAACTTCTCGTTGTACTCTACACTAAGAGCGGCTTTCAGTACCAATTTAGCCCGCAGATAAGTATCTCCTGCGTTTAAAAGCGAAGAGCCTATCCCTTTAGGCTATTTTATTTGCCATTTTTGCTGAGCAGTGCTCACCCTCCTCATGGACTTTCTATATACGCCGGACGCCGGTAGTTGAGCGCTGTCCTGATCCAAACTGGCTGCAACAATCTACACCTATTGGGATAGGTTCTTAACGTAAAAGCCTTTGGCGCAAACACCAAATGCTTTTTAAATTCAGGGTTCGATGATAGTCTTATCACGCAGTAAGTATAACAATTGCGCAATCGAGTTTGTTACCAATTGTTGGCCATCCAAATGAATGTCAGGCTGTTGCGGTGCCTCGAAAACCGCATCAATTCCGGTGAAACTTCGCAGCTCACCGGCGCGCATTTTTTATACAATCCCTTCGGATCGCGCGCTTCACAAATTGCCAGTGTGGTATCAACAAACACCTCAATAAAGCTCGCAACGTTGAACATTTCGCGTATTTTTTGCCGTTCGTCGCGGTGGGGTGAAATGAACGCCGTCAGCACCACCAGCCCTGCATCGACCATCAGCTTAGCCACTTCGCCGACCCGGCGGATATTCTCCCGCCTATCATCGTCAGAAAGCCCAGATCACCGCACAGGCCATGGCGCACGTTATCGCCGTCTAACAGATAGGTACTGATACCCAGCGCATGCAACGCCTGTTCCAACGCACCAGCAAAAGTGGATTTTCCCGAACCGGACAGCCCGGTAAACCACAGCAGCGCACCCTTATGGCCGTTGCAGGCTTCACGATCTACTCGTGTCACCGCATGCGGGTGCCAAACTACATTCTTGTCGTCCGGCACTGTCGGCCGTAGATGGATAGCGGCCATTTTATTGACCTCCAAGCAGATCACGCGCATCCCAGTGCGGGAAATGCCTGCGCACCAGCGCGTTCAGTTCCAGCTCGAAGGCGCTGAATACAGTGTCCTTAGCTTTCAGTAGCGCCTCGCGCATCAGGCCAGCACCGACCGTCTCGTTACTAAGACGATCGATAATGATCAGCCCGCCGGTATCGTGGTTGCTCCGGTAGCTATCCAGCACCAGTGGTTCCTCGAAGGTCAGTTCCACCAATCCGATGCCGTTTTGCGGCAGCCTCTCCGCTGGGTACTGCGCCAGCGAGTTAATTTCCACCTGATGACGAATGCCTTCTACCAGCGTACGACTTTTCTTGCCAGCCACCTTAATACCATAGCTCTGGCCCGGAAACAGCGGCTGTTCGGCCATCCACACCACGTCCACTAGCACGCGCTGTACCGCCTTCAAGGTTTCACCCGTATCGACCAGCAGATCGCCGCGACTGATGTCCACTGCATCCTGTAGCACCAAGGTAATAGCCTCGCCCGGTACCGCCTCTTGCAAATCGCCGTCGAAGGTGACGATGCGTGCCACTGTGGACTCTACACCGGAAGGCAGTCCATCAACAGGGCCAGATCGAGTTTCTCACCTTGAGTGCCAATGCGCTTGCTGTCTCTGTGCAGCGTAGAAAGTTGATCCTCGTAGATCTGGCGCGCGTCATGCAGCAAACGCCAGATCAGGGTGCTTTTGCCATCGTCAACGCTGCCGCAGGTCAGAAAACGCAGCAGGATTTTATGTTGCTGAGCATGCAGATAAGACTCGACGCCGCCCTGGGCAGCAATTTGTTGAGTAATTACTTTGTTCATCCAGTTGCTCCTCAGAAATACCCTTGACGCTTTTAAAATTCCATCGAACCGGATTGATCACGGTCAATCATCCGCCCCTGGCGCTCAATGTTGGTAGAGACCAGCATCTCTTCGATGATCTCCGGCAGCGTTTGCGCCTCTGAATCCACCGCGACGGTTCGCGGCCAGCACCCCAAGGTGCGGAAACGCACCCTGCGTTGGCTGATCACTTCTCCCGGCTGTAGAGCGATGCGATCATCGTCCACAATCAACAGCATGCCATCACGCTTCACCACTGGCCGTGATTTCGCCAGATACAATGGCACAATGTCGATTTTTTCCAGGAAGATGTACTGCCAAATATCCAGCTCAGTCCAATTCGATAGCGGGAACACGCGGATGCTTTCGCCCTTGTTGATCTGGCCGTTGTAGTTGTGCCATAACTCCGTACGCTGGTTTTTTGGGTCCCAGCGGTGGAAGCGGTCACGGAAGGAATAGATACGTTCCTTGGCACGCGACTTCTCTTCATTGCGGCGCGCACCGCCAAAGGCGGCATCGAAACCATATTGGTTCAGTGCCTGCTTCAGACTTTCGGTTTTCATGATGTCGGTATACTTTCTGCTGCCATGCATAAACGGGTTAATATTCATCGCTACCCCTTCCGGGTTTTGTGCACCAGCAGTTCGAAACCGTATTCCTGCGCCATGCGATCCCGGACCTGGTACATTAAAAGCCTTTCTTAAGCAAAATTCACAACAGCTGGGCGCGATGTCCCTGCTACCTGTGGTTGCTGCCCGAACCAGGCGATTTGATTTTGATGATGCAGTGCCACCACCTCGCCGATCACCAGCAACGCGGGCAGCGCTGCCCGTTGAGCCAACTCTTCAAGTTGTTGCAGCGTGCCTATATGCACTTGCTGATCGGCACGCGTACCCCGACTGATCACCGACACTGGCGTAGAAGCTACACGACCATGGGCCATCAGGCACTGACTGATGGCTGCCGCTTTCATAGCACCCATATAAATCGCTAACGTCTGCCTTGACCGAGCCAGATTAGCCCAATCCAAACCGTCGCCATCGGGGCGGCAATGACCAGTGATAAATGTCACGCTCTGCGCATGATCACGGTGGGTCAGCGGAATGCCTCCATAGGCGGTCGCCCCAGCGGCGTCAGTGATGCCCGGCACCACCTGAAACGGAATTCCTACCTCCGCTGCCACCTGTAGCTCTTCGCCACCACGACCGAAAATGAACGGGTCGCCTCCGTTAAGACGCACTACACGTTTGCCCTGCTGCGCCAACACCAGCAGTAGACGATTGATCTCTTCCTGAATCACCGAGTGTGCGCCAGCGCGTTTACCTACGCAGATACGCTCAGCATCGCGGCGCACCAGATCGAGGATCTCGTCACTAACCAGATGGTCATACAACACCACGTCCCCCTGTTGTATGAGTTGTAGTCCGCGCAGGGTTAACAACCCCACATCACCCGGCCCGGCCCCCACCAAGGCTATCTCGCCCTGGGTACTTTCGCCGCTTTGGGCGAAGCGGTGCAAATCCTGTTCTAGCTGTTGTTCTGCCTGTGCACTCTGGCCATTGGCTACCTGCGTAGAGAAACGGCCACCGAAGGTTTTTTCCCAGAAACGACGGCGCTCGCTGATCGACGTCAACCGCTGTTTGACTTGGCCACGCCAGCGCCCAGCCACTTCCGCCATCTGACCCAAGCTGGCAGGCAGTAGCGCCTCCAGCTTTATGCGCGCCAGTACCGGGGCCTGGCCGCTGGAAGAGACACCGACTACCAAGGGTGAACGATCGATAATCGATGGGAAGATAAATGAGCAACGCGGCTTGTCGTCCACCACGTTTGCCAACACCCGGCATTTGTCCGCTGCGGCAAACACCTTAGCGTTCACCGCACCGTCATCCGTAGCGGCAATCACCAGGAATACTTCATCCAACTGACAAGGCTCGAAAGTTGTTCCCAACCAGATAAGCAGCCCATGCTGCCACTGTTGTTCAAGTTCAGGTGACAGCGACTGCGACACTATGCGTATTTCAGCCCCGGAGCGCTGAAGCAGATCGACTTTGCGCGCCGCCACTTCACCACCGCCAACCACCAGCACCGGGCGTTGTTTCAGGTCAGCAAAAATGGGTAGGTAGGTCCACAACAGCCTTTTCATGAATTATAGAAATATAATCCGACTATACGGGCTGATATTTAGCCCCTGAAATGATGAAAAGGAATGACTAGTTCAATATTTGAATAAGTAATGACGATAAGGGGGCAATACCCCCGCGGGCGTGGGGAAGACCGGTTGATGCACACCGCCTCCGATGCAAACTTGTCCGCATCCTTGATATAAAATGCGCTGCAACGCAGCAGGATGCCGTTAAACAGGGTCACATTCTCCCCCTCCTGCAGCACCTGCACTTCTTCCACATCCACTTTTTTCTGCTCACGCAGGATCACCCGGTTATCGTCACGCCAGTGGCTGCCCATCAGGCCCACCTGCTGCACCATGGCCGGCATCTCCGGCCGGTACTCCGTACCCGCCATCAGTTGCAGGATTTCCAGCGTATCCTTCGGATCCCGAATCTTCCCCGTGATGCGTGTGCCTATATTGGCGATGAGCGTCCAGATTTCATCGCCCGTCGCAGATTTCAGGCGTTGTACCTCCTGCCCCCTTGGTAGAGTGATTTCAGGGTCACGACCAGGAACCACACCAGCGCCACCGTGCAGACCATTGCGAAGAACGAGCCTATCAGCGTGGGCTGCCCGTGCTGGAAAGGGGACAGCACCACGTCCCCAAATATCATCACCAGCGCCTGTCTGGACAGGTCACCCGTCTTCTTTGCGGCGTCGCTGATGGTCTGATAGTCCACGTCGGCGGCGAACGACGGGCAGGATACGGCGTACAGCAGCATCGCCGCCTGAATGGGCTTCAGTAGCTTCATGGGGAAGGAACCTTAAAGAATGTGAGAGGATAGACTACAGAAGCCGCCGGGGGGGCAGACGACGGGCTTCCCCTTTCCTCGGACAAGGGGAAAGGTGTCAAGCCTGGTCAGAGGCTTTCGTAGTGAAAGCTCCAGGCAATTATCGTTAACTCACCGTCAGTGACGCTGTAAACGAGTCTGTGTTCCCTGTCTATACGGCGTGAATACAGTGCAGGATTTTTATGGTGGCGAAGCCGCTCGGGCTTTCCAATACCACAAAACAGATCAACATGAACCGCCTTGATCAGCAATCTAACGCGCTCGTATACCTTGACGTTATTTTGCCAGTGTTGAAAATCGGTGGCAGCCCGGCGGGTAAAGCGGATCTTCAAACGTCAATCTCGACAATATCCCCACGTTCCAGTTCATCCAGAGACGCATTGATATGTGCGGCGTTCACCGGATTGCTGAAAAGGTGTAGCGTTTCAACCATGGCGTCGTATTCATGGGCACCAATGATGACGACGTCAGGGGCATCACGCCGCAAGATACGTACCAGCTCAGCATTGTCACTGATGCGCTGCATTATCTCGGCGAAGTGTTTCCTTGCGTCTGCGAACGTTAATGCATGCATATGTCTCTCCTGTTACCTGTTATCCACTATCGCCGTAGACCGGCGGTGAGTACCCGACGAAACCAGCGCGTCTCCCGCAGAAATGCCTGAAACCCGCCCTGCTCTGACGCCGAGACCCGCTGCGCTTCAAGCTGCCACAGCCGGTAGTTTACCCCCAGTGCATGCACAAAACCGGTGGCGCTCAGCAATCCCATGACCAGCAACACACTGCCGATACGCAACCAGCCAGTCGGGCTGACGCTCCCCCCCGCTGTCACCAGCATCAGTAGGAGTCCGATGGCCGACAGGGCCGTCAGCCACATCAGCCCCCACCAGATCCACAGGCTGAAGCGATAGTGCCTGCATAGCGTCGAGGCCGACAGGCCGGTGTCCGCCACCGCCTGAGACCAGTTGGCCGGACGATAGTCATCCACAGCCCGGCACGACGTGACAGTCCGGATACGCTGCCAGAGACGGGCAACGTTGTGGCCGGTGTAGCGCCCAACCTGAGAGATGTCGGAGACCGGCACCAGTACGTTGATGGCAAACCAGCGTGCACGTTTCGCTATCGGTACGGGCGGTTTTTCCTCCGGGAGGCGATCACGCCCCCTGCTTTCTGTCTTCATGGCACGCCCCCTGATGCGTCAATGTCGATTGAAACAGCGTGAAAGGCTGACAGTGCAGCACACTCAACGCGCGCAGCGCCCCCGTAATAAACGCATACACCACCATAGTCACCAGACCTGCCAACGTCGCCAGCAGCCCTTGCCGCCCGCTTGCGTGTAATGGTCTGTTCATGGATTTGATCCTCCTGACGGGTTCAGAGGTCATAGCCATGTTGCCTGACGAGTTCGTCGGCCAGTATATGAATGGCGTTGTCGCTGCTGATTTCACCCGTGGTGCGCCGCCGGTGCGCAATGACTTTCTCCGCGCTGCCGCCGGGGAAAAAACGCCTGAGGATACGTCTTGCCATCTCATCGCCCACGTCTTTTTCCAGCATCTCGCGCTGTGCCCTGTCCTCCGGTGTGGTACTTAACGCCCACAATTCCTGCTGCCCCACTGCCCATGTGCATGAATCGCCTGAGCGTCACCGTAGGGATCTGGAAGCGATCCCGCAGCACCGCCTCATCATCCGGATCGACCGCCACCATATAGACAGAGTTGGCGCAGCGCTGGACAGCCTCCGGAAAGTCACGCAGGTACTGGGATGAGAGCACCGTGCTTGCGTTGCTCGCGGTCAGCGATCTCCAGCATCGGGAAGATAAACGGCACATGCCTGGCGTTATGCAGCTCGTCGTACACCCGGGTGTTTACCTCCTGGTCAAGCTGCTTCACGCGTGCCCTGTGCATTGCATGCCAACGTGGGTGCAGCCCCGCAAACAGCTCACCGGCAAACTGGGACAGGACAAAGTCGCCGCCCGAGATATGCCCGGCAAACAGGAACATGATCCCGGTCTTCAGGTCACAGACCCTGGTCTCCTTGCCGACCACATACTGCAGATCCACATTGATGACCCGCGCCTGCAGACTGATCATGAACCGCGTGCGGCCCGCAAATATGCGGTACTGGCGACTGGCATCGCGCAGACAGCGTGCGAGATAGTCGACAAGAAACTCCCGGCTCCCGTCACGCTCAATGGTGCCGTAGATACTGGTCAGATCCGCGCTGCCAAGCAGCGGTGGCATGTCTGCCAGTTCCGGTACCGCCTGAAACTGCGCCCGCTGCGCGGCAAGCGTTTCCCCCACATCCTGCAGCACATCACACAGCTCATACCAGCTACAGTTTTCGCGGTAGTCGGGAAACCTCCTGTCCCACAGTGCCGTCAGCAGGTTTGTCATGAAGTCTTCCTCGTAGCCGAGCGGCGATCGCCAACCGAGCTGGATATCGAACAGGTTACGGCAGTACGCCGGCTCATTGCGCAGGATGATGTTCAGCACCTCGTCCTGCCGCGCGGGCGGCAGCGCCGATCGCATCAGTGAGACCATGCCCGTCGTACTCAGTCCTTATATCCGTCAGTGAAACGAAGGGGAGGTGATGATTCGCACTCGTGGCCATAATGGTGGTCAGCCGGTTGAGCAGCACCGATTTGCCGCCCCCGGAGTCGCCCGCTACAATAGTGGTGAGTTTGGTCTGCTTCGGCGTGGCAAGCACCCCACCGGCATGATCTTGCCATCGGGCGTTGGAAACAGGGCATTGCCGTCTTCGTTCCACGCCGAGGTGGGCCGGGTCAATGGCAGCAAATTTAGTGCCGCTGACAGGGGCCGAGACGGATTTACTGCAACGTATTTTTTCGATAATTAATTGAAGTCCTGACAACTTAATTAAATCTTTAGTAGGGGAGCCAATAGTACAAATGTCACACCCAGGAGCTTGGTTGATACTCTTGAATGGTACTAGTGGTTACCAAGGGATACTGAAGGTATAATTACCAAGCGATTTTGACATAACCAGATTATCAGTTCCTCATAGTTCCATCAAAAAAACGGCCATCAGGACGTTTCAGACTGCTGGCAAACCCCATACCTCCGGTGAGGTGCTTCTTTTTGAGCGCCTAAAGTCGGCTCTGCTCAGAAATACGTGCATAGATCCCAACTATTTCAACCGCCGTAAACAGACCAGTATGTACACTGGTGTGGGAAGAGGCGCTCCATGAGAAATGCCCCTATCCAGATTTTTTACTTTATTGATTTTTCAATGGATTTAAGCGTACGCATCATGGAGATAATCTGAAGCAAAGTGGGCGCAAGTCATCATTTGTACAATAGACGCATGGGCTTTGTTGAATAAATCGGATTTGGAATAAAAAGTCCCGTGAATGAGCAGCTTTCAGGCAAGGCGTACACTTTCTGGCATACCGGCGAGCGTCATCTTGTTTAGTGCACAGATCATGGCCAGCGCCTCTGCAACTTGCCCATCATAATCTCGCAGCGACAGGTGACTACCAAATAGCTGTTTTACTCTGTACCTCGCTATTGCCGCTATCGAACGTCGGTGGTAGCCTGTGATACTTTTCCACCGTGTGTTGTCTCCGGTAACGCGCTGGTTCACCACCGCTTGATTTCGCTCTGCATAGTCTGCCGACTAATAACGGGCTCCGCTGCTGGGCGGTATTAACGCCTTGAGCTTCTTGCCCCTTAACTCATCATCACACACTCGCGTATCCTAAGCCCGATCCGCCGAGGCGACTTTGATTTTACGGTACCTCTGGCGGATGAGACCTGGGAAGGCTTCGGTATCGGTGACATTGCTCAAGGAAAGGTCAGCACAGATGACCTCATGTGTTTCTGTATCTACGGCCAAATGCAATTTTCGCCAGATCCGCCGTTTTTCCTGACCGTATTTTTTTACTTTCCACTCCCCTTCACCCAACACGTTGAGCCCGCTAGAGTCGATAACGAGGTGCGCAATTTCACCCGGCGTTGCGGTTTTAAACGGGACATGGCCGGACTTTGCCCGCTTACTGATGCAGGTGTCGTCCGGGCAGTTCAACGGCACTTTGATCAGTGTGACACTGGAGTCGATGAAGCCCTGGAGGGCGCGAAGTGTCAGGCCGAAAATCCGTTTCAGCATCAATACGCTGGTGATTGCCATATCGGAATAATGTTGTCGGCGACCACGCAGAGAAGGTTTTGCCTCGCAGTACCAGGCGTGAAGTGCCGTTTCATCCACCGAGAAAGTGAGTGAACCCCGAGTGATAAGGGCGTTGTTGTAAGCCTTACAGTTGGTGATGTTGAACTTTTGCGGGGCCACGGAATGTCGCTATTTTGACAGAAGGAGAGTGATCGGATCCGCGTGCCGGCCAAAAGTTCGATTTATTCAACAACGCCTGTAATTGTGGAATCCTAGTATTTACTTTATTGCAAACGCGGCCAGTTATCACGGGCGCAGAAACATCTGAAGTGGTAGGCAGTCAATTGTTTCAGCCCAATAATCACGCTGGAAAAAATCATGCGGGGCAAATGCATCGCGGTCAGCGAACCCCTGTTCCCCAACTATCTTTTTTTACTGTTCGACCCAGAGCGCATTCATACCACTACCCTCAGCGCTACTCGGGGTGTCAGTCACTTTGTGCGCTTTGGAGCGCTGTCGGCTACCATACCCTATGGGGTGATCGAAGAGCTGCAAATACATGCCGGCGAGACTTGCGTCGATCCACAAACCCCGCAACCGGGGGATACCGTGTTGATCGTTAACGGGGTGCTCGAAGGGTTGCGCGCCATCTACACCGAGCCAGACGGTGAGACGCGTTCGATGTTGTTACTGAACCTGCTGCACAAGCAGGTCAGCCAAAGTTTGGACAATCGACAATTCCAGAAGGTGTAATGCAAAAGGCAATTTGGTTTATGATGCGCATTAGGCGCTGTGCCAGCTATTGGCCCCGTCCTTCGGTTGGCAATGTCACCATGCTCAATGACAGGACACAGCCTAGCGCTGCATTGCCCCGTCATGTAGCCATTGAGCGACACGCTTGGCGAAGTAGGTCAGCACACCGTCAGCCCCCGCGCGCTTGAAGCCTATCAGCGACTCCATCACCGTAGGTTGCTCTGGTAGCCAGCCGTTCTGAATCGCTGCCATATGCATGGCGTATTCACCAGACACCTGATAAGCAAAGGTGGGTACGCCGAAGGTGCTTTTCACCCTATACACCACGTCAAGATAGGGCATACCCGGTTTTACCATCACCATATCCGCGCCTTCCAGCAGATCCTGCGCAATCTCTTGCAGTGCTTCGTCGCTATTGGCGGGGTTCATCTGATAGCTTTTCTTGCAGCCGCCATGTAGGTTGATGCTGGATCCCAGCGCGTCACGGAACGGGCTATAGTAGTAAGAAGCGTACTTGGCCGAGTAGGCCATAATTTGGGTGTTCACCTGGCCCTGCTGCTCCAGACAATAGCGGATTGCCCCGATACGGCCATCCATCATATCGCTCGGTGCCACGATTTCCGCTCCTGCCTCGGCATGAGACAGTGCCTGACGAACTAGAATATCTTTGGTGATATCGTTGATCACATAGCCTTGTTCATCGATTACCCCGTCCTGCCCATTGGTGGTATAGGGATCGAGCGCAACATCGGTCAGGATGCCCAGTTCTGGCACTGCATCTTTCAGCGCGCGTACCGCGCGTTGCACCAGGCCATCTGGATTATAAGATTCTTCTGCGTGCAGCGATTTCAAACCCGGCTCGATGACCGGAAATAGGGATATCACCGGCACACCGAGCATGGCGATTGTTTCCGCTTCCTTGATCAGCCAGTCGATAGTCATGCGTGAGACATCGGGCATCGTTGCGACCTGTTCTTGACGGTTGTTGCCTTCCATGACAAAAACGGGATAAATCAGGTCGTTGACCGTCAATTGATTCTCAGCAGCCAGGCGGCGGCTGAAGTCATGACGTCGCATGCGGCGCATGCGACGTCCTGGGAAGGAACCCTGAAATGCATGGCTCATAGTTTTCTCCTAACTCAAACCAACCAGGATAGCTGGTGGGTGTTGTCATTGGTTTTTTGGCGCAGAAGACTGGGTCTGTTGCCGCAGATTAGAAACAAAACAGCCTCAAGATACAGGGGGTTATTCGCCTTGGTTTTCTTCTTCCGGCGGCGCATTGCGTTTGCCCGTATAGAAACGGGCGAAGAATATCCCTACCTCGTACAGCAGGTACATCGGTATTGCCAGTAAAGTCTGTGAAAACACGTCAGGCGGCGTTAGTAACATCCCCACCAAAAACGCCCCGACCAATACATAAGGCCGTTTCTTCTTCAGATCTTCCGGCGAGGTTACACCGCTCCAGCAAAGCTGGATAATGGCAACGGGCACCTCGAAAGCTGTGCTGAATACCATAAACAGCGCCATGACGAAATCGAGGTAGTTATTGATGTCGGTGGCGATCATCACCCCGACTGGCGCAGTCTTGGCGAAGAAGCTAAAGGCAAGCGGAAACACGATAAAGTAAGCGAAGGCCACGCCGAGATAAAACAGCAAGCTGCTGGAAACCAGCGGCGGCACCATTAACCGACGTTCATGTTGGTACAGCGCCGGTGCGATAAAAGCCCAGACTTGATACAGAATCATCGGTGCTGAAACAAACACCGAGACGATCAGGGTCAGCTTGATGGGAGTAAAGAACGGTGCCGCCACATCGGTGGCGATCATGATAGCCCCGACAGGTAGTTGTTTAATCAACGGTGCAGCGACCCATTGGTAAATGTCGTTGGCGAAATAGACCAGCACCCAAAAGATCACCAACACGCTGATAATCGAGTGTAACAACCGCTTACGCAATTCTATCAGGTGACTGATAAGGGGTTGGGTATCTTCAGCAGCCATGTTTTAACGATCGCTACTAGGTTGGTGAGATGATGAGGTTTTCTCCGCAACAGGTTCAGAAACCGTGGTGATTGACGGTGTGGCCACCGAGCCTGTCGCAGGCTGAGGCTCCACCACAGTCTTTGTCACGCCATCGTGACTGGCTGCTGGGTCAGTGACTGGCGGGTTGACGGTGGCGTTTCGTCGCCAATCGCTTTTTTGCAATCCTTGATGGAGGCACCGAGATCAGAACCCAATGTGCGGAGCTTTTTGGTGCCAAACAGCAGCACAACGATCACTGCGATAACCAAAAATTGCGTAATACTAATACTGTCCATTTCAGTTACCTCTACTTTAAAAGTGCTTTAAAGTCTACAGGATTGACCAGGGTATCGAACCCATTCAGGGAGTTCGCTGCCAGCCAGTCACCCAGCAGATAACGCCAGCAGCCATTATCCAGACGGGGAAAAGCGCGACCTGTCCTAACAGCAGCAGTGTACCGCTTACTAACAGTGTAGCGCCAACGCCGAGCAGATAACGCGATTGCCCCTGACGAACCCGCTGCACCTGCATCTGCTCAGTCAGCTTATCCAAGCTTTGCAGCAGCAACTTATGCTGCTGCAAGCTGTGGTAAAATAGTTCAGGTAATTCGGGCAGCTTCTCTGCCCAGAACGGTGCTTTTTCTTTCAGGGCACGTATCGCGGCTGGTATGCCGACCTGATCGCGCAGCCAGCTCTCAAGAAAGGGTTTGGCGGTGTTCCACAAGTCCAATTGTGGATAGAGCTGTCTGCCCAGACCTTCAACATACAGCAAGGTCTTCTGCAATAACACCAGTTGCGGCTGCACTTCCATATTGAAGCGGCGTGCCGTATTGAACAGGTTCAATAGCACGTTGCCAAATGAGATCTCCGCCAACTGCTTTTCAAAGATCGGTTCACACACCGTGCGAATGGCGAATTCAAAATCTTCCACGTTGGTGTCGCGCGGTAGCCAACCTGAGTCAACGTGCAACTCTGCCACCTTACGGTAATCGCGATTGAAAAAGGCGATGAAGTTTTCCGCTAGATAGCGTTTGTCGTCTTTGTTCAGCGAACCGACGATACCGCAGTCAATGCCGATATAGCAGGGATCTTGCGGGTGCTGGTAGCTGACAAAAATATTACCAGGATGCATATCTGCATGGAAGAAGCTATCGCGGAATACCTGAGTAAAGAACACCTGAACACCGCGTTCTGCTAACAGCTTCATGTTGGTGCCTTGCTGTTCCAGTGCGTTAATGTCCGAAACCGGAATGCCGTAGATCCGTTCCATCACCAGCACGTTTTCACGGCAGTAATCGGTGTAGACTTCAGGCACATACAGCATAGAGCTACCTTCAAAATTGCGGCGTAACTGAATGGCGTTGGCCGCTTCGCGCAGCAGGTTCAATTCATCCAGCAAGGTCTTTTCGTACTCGCGAACCACTTCACGCGGGCGCAGGCGGCGGCCATCTAGCATCAACATTGTCACCCAGCCGGCCAAGCGATACATCAGGCGAACGTCAGCTTTAATGATCGGCCCGATATCTGGCCGTATCACCTTTAGCACCACTTCCTTTCCGGTGGTTTTCAGCAGGGCGCTATGTACTTGTGCAATGGAGGCCGATGCCAGCGCTTGTGGGTCAAACTCGTCAAACCAGGCCTCCAGCGGCCCTCCTATCGCCTGTTCGATAGACTTGCGTGCCAGCGCGCCATCAAAGGGGGACACCCGATCCTGTAGCAGCGTCAGTTGATCGGCGATGTGCGGTGGAAACAAGTCACGGCGGGTCGACATCATCTGGCCGAACTTGATCCACACCGGCCCCAGATCTTGCAGCGCCAGCCGCAAACGCTCGCCCAGCGGTTTTTCCTGATGCCGATTCGGCATCCAGAACAGCAACCGACGGCCAAAATGCAAGAGCGGCGTCAGGCGCATTTTAGGGATTAATTCATCCAGGCCATAACTAAGAAAAACGCGGACGATCAAATACAGGCGGCAGAGTTCACCAGGGGTCATCGCTTGCCCTCTAACTGGTTCATGCTGGCGATCAGCGCTTGTGTGCTGTGGGTGACGGCGTCAACATCCTCGTTGAACCAGGCCACTTCAAGCGATCCCGGTGCCACACGCCACTCTTCCGTTAGCGTCTCCGCCATGTCATGTTGCCAGCGCTGTAAACCGGCTTTCAACAAGCGGGCTCCTTTGCCCAACGCCTGGGTGATGCCCTGAGCGGCAATATCGCCGATGTAGGGTGCCAGCCATTCGGCAGGGTCCCACTCAGCCAGATCGAGCAGAGCGACCCACTGTTGCACTACCTGAATGTCGCCTTCCGCCATCAGTTCGCCGCAACGCATCAACACTGGCAGTTTCTGGCGATCGCGCAACTTCAGTAGCGCCGGGATACGGCTACGGACGGTACAATCAACGTTATCTTCATATTGCCCCAGCACATCCACCCGCCGCTCGCTAAACACCAGCACCAGCGGAGAGGCCAGTTCCTTCAGCTCAATGCGCAGCACCTTGCCCACCAAACGCTGCCGGGCGGATTTCATGCTGCGATCGTGAAAGAGTAAGCTGTTGAGCGAGGTCTCCAACGCGCCAGTCAGCAGGGGGGTAAACAGCATCGGCATATTCATCTCAGAATTTGAAGCCACGGTGCAAGGCTACAATGCCGCCGGTCAGGTTGAAATAGGTGACGTTATCGAAACCAGCATTGACCATCATACCCTTTAGCGTTTCCTGATCGGGGTGCATGCGGATTGATTCGGCCAGATAACGGTAGCTGTCTGGATCCTTCACCACCAGTGCGCCGATTTTTGGCAGCACATGGAAAGAATAGGCATCGTAGGCTTTGTTCAACGGTGCCAGCCGAGGCTTGGAGAATTCCAGTACCAGCAGACGGCCACCCGGTTTTAGTACGCGGAACATCGAACGCAGCGCTTTGCCTTTTTCGGTGACGTTGCGCAGGCCGAAAGCGATAGTGATGCAATCAAAATAGTTATCAGGGAACGGTAATGCTTCCGCATTGGCCTGCACATAGCTGACATTGCTGACGATGCCGCGATCGCGTAGCTTGTCGCGACCCACCTTGAGCATCGAATCGTTAATATCCGCTAGCACCACCAGCCCCGGCTCGCCAACCATGCCGGAGAATTTGGCCGCTAAGTCACCCGTACCACCAGCTAGATCCAAGACCCGCTGCCCACGGCGCACGCCGCTATAGTCAATGGTGAAGCGTTTCCAGATACGGTGAATGCCAAATGACATCAGATCGTTCATGACGTCATACTTTGCCGCTACTGAATGAAAAACATCCGCTACCATGGCCTGTTTTTCGTCTCTAGCAACGGTACGAAAACCAAAATCGGTCGTTTTCTGCGGTTGTTCTGCCATATTCTGCCTGCTATTCAGTCAATTTGGTGCTGCTGAGTGTAACAGAACCCCACGTAATACCCCACCTTGCTGCAGTGTTCAAGGGGGCGAAACGGCGTTTGCTTTTCCTGAGGGAGGGTCTTCTTCTGCCTGCGGCAGCACACTGGTCGGTTCGTTGCCCACCGACGCCTCGGCTTCATGCTGTTGTGCGCTGGCCTTCTGAGCTAATAACGGATTGATTGGCCGCTTTACTTCGACTCCCAGCGTGCGGAAACCCTCTGTCTGGCCGATAAGATTACCACGGCCAGTACTCAGTTTGTTCATTGCCTGGCGATAACTTCCCTGCGCTTTGTCCAAGCTTTGACCCAGTGCGGACATATCGTCGACGAACAGCCGCATTTTGTCATATAGCTTTGCTGCCCGGTCTGCGATGCATTGGGCGTTCTTGCTTTGGTGCTCGTAGCGCCACAGGTTAGTGATGGTGCGTAGCGCCACCAACAGCGTAGTCGGGCTGACCAACATGATGTTGTGCTTAAGCGCCTCGCTGATCATCTCCGGCTCATGGTCAATCGCCAGTAGAAAGGCCGGTTCGATGGGGATGAACATCAGCACGTAATCCAGCGAGCGCAAACTGGGCAGCTGCTGATAATCCTTGTGCCCCAGCAGCCGGATATGGCCGCGCAATGAGGCAATATGCTCGTTTAGCGCCGCCTCGCGCTGCGCCTCGTCTTCACCGTTAAAATAACGCTCATAGGCAATCAGGGACACCTTGGCGTCGATCACCACATCCTTGCCCTGCGGCAGACGGACGATCACATCCGGTTGCATGCGACTATTGTGATCTAACCGCACGTTGACCTGGGTTTCATACTCATGCCCCTCGCGCAGGCCAGAGGCTTCCAGCACCCGGCTCAGTACCACCTCGCCCCAGTTGCCCTGGGTCTTGTTGCCCCCTTTTAGCGCCTTAGTGAGGTTGACAGCTTCACGCGCAATCTGGGCATTCAACTGCTGCAAATTGCGTATTTCATGCGTCAACGTATGGCGCTCACGTGCTTCCTGTCCAAAGCTGTCTTGCACCTGTCGGCGAAAACCGTCCAGTTGTTCACGTAACGGCAACAGCAGGCGATCCAGGCTTTGCTGGTTTTGTTCATCCACCTTGCGGCCACAATGTTCGAAAATACGGTTTGCCAGGTTTTCGAATTGGGTGGTGAGACGCTGTTCGCTGTTGATCAGCAGGCGCTGCTTCTCTTCTGCTGCCATGCGAGTCTCCTCTAGCCGGATGGTAACTTCGCGTAGTTCGGCTTCCTGCGCGCTGTTGACCTCACGCTGGGCGCGCAGCTCCTGATTGAGCAACTCACACTCGTTGCGCCAGTGATTGAGCTGTTGCAGCTTTTCCTGCCCAGCTGCCAGTTGGCTGTGTAAATTGCGCAGTTCCAACTCGTTCTGGCGCATTTGTTGCTCATGGTGTCGTAACGTTTCCTCTCGTCGAGCCGCTGCCACCTGCTGCACCTGTTGCAACGCTTGCTCCAGCAAACGCAGTTTGGTCTCATACCTCGCTTTGGTCTGCTGCGCCAGTAGGCTGGCGATCAGCCAGCCGAGTAGCAGGCCGATCCCCCACCCACCGATCCCATAAACCAGACTGCTATCCACCCTGCTTCCTGTTAAACCTTGCCGCTCCGGCGTTTGACTCGCCCATTGCCTGTCACGTTAAGGGGATGCTGTATGAATGTCCAGCATATTTTCATTGAAGGGGCGCAGTAGAAAAAAGTGATACCGCGCTAATTAGGTAGGTTAAAACAGTTTGAAGCGGTACTCGGCAATAAATTCTGCCGCCAGAGAATGAGACGTCTGATAGCGTCCATCGGCTATTACGTGGGTATTATTCTGATGCTTATGGGACCAACCTGGGCCAACGATTTTTTCAACTTGTGATTGTGAAGGAGGCCAGCGGCCGAAAGCGTTAATCTCACCTAGGCGTATCCTAACCCCTTGATAGTCGAATTGACCATAGGTACCGAGCAGCCCGGCGGTGAATTCAGGCGTCATGCCGTATTCGGCCTCCATCCCCAGCATGGTTTCACCATCAGCCATATACGCTTCCATATTGGCCATAGAGGTGAAGGTGCCGCGCGAGTCCTTCGTCATATGACGCGGATAAAACCCCAACGTTCCTTCCCCTTTTGGTGCCCGAATCTGGGCGATACCCAACTTGAGGTTGCAGCGTGGCTCCTGCCATTTAACATCGAAGGCATAGTGGTTGGCATTACGATCGAAATGACGTTTACTCAGCGCCATCGCCTGGTAGCTGTCCAGCACTTGAGTGGTGTAAATCTGGCTGCACAGTGTGAGTTTCTCATAGGGGCTGAACACCAGCCGTAAGATTTGGCGGCGCAAGCAGTCCTGAGATTCACAGTACGCAAATTGACCATTGAACAGGTCATTCTTATAGCCTAGCTCGGCAGTGGTAAGATGGCCGATAACACGGCCATCGTAGGTTTTCAGGCGTAGACTTTCGGGGGAGTGGCGCGCCATGGAACGCTCGATATAAGCCCCACGGAAAGGCAACCCGGCACGCGTCGCTCCGCCTGAACATCCCAAATAGCTGCTGGGCGAAAGACGGGTGGAACGGGAAATCACGCCATAATCGCGCAGCGTTTGCCAGCCCCACTGCACATTGAGCGCAGCGCCACCCACCTCGCCTTTCAGTTTAATATAGCGCTGCCCAATTTTACTGAACCCCGCTGCATTATCTTTACCATCCCTGAGTTTGTTGTTGTACAACACGCCGCGAGAATTAAAAGCATCGCTAAATACCTGCGCTTAATACCGCTCCACTTTCGTTAAGCCAGGTTTATTGCCTGGGAACGGTGAGGCGGCTTTCATAAAATGACCCATATTTTTTAGCAATTTCCACCTCGTCCGGCAACGGTAATTGCGTGTGACTGTCTCATGTAAAGCTAACCAAAGGAGCTTTATCCTGTTTACCTATGGAGAGTAAAATGGCTGATAAATAACAATAAAATTCGGGTTTCTCTGCAACCAGCTCAACGTTTCTTTACTCTTATGAATGATGTAATTATCGACAATCAGCGTAATGGTTTTGGCACTTAGGTATGTGTTTCTCAGCTTGCGTAACAGGCTAATGAATAAACCCGAGTTTTTATGGTTCCCACTGACATAATCAACTCTTCCGGTTCCTGCATAAAGGGCACCCGCGAGGTAATGCTTTTCATTCTGTCCCGGTGTCGTGATGCGTTTTTGTTGACCCTTTTTCTGCCAGTCGGCACCTATTTTAGGGTTCATATCGATGTCTAACTCATCAATTTTACGGTACCTCTGGCGGATGAGACCTGGAAAGGCTTCCGTATCGGTGACATTGCTCAAGGAAAGGTCAGCACAGATGACCTCATGTGTTTCTGTATCTACGGCCAAATGCAGTTTTCGCCAGATACGCCGTTTTTCCTGACCGTGTTTTTTTACCTTCTACTCCCCTTCACCCAACACGTTTAGCCCGCTAGAGTCGATAACGAGGTGCGCAATTTCACCCGGCGTTGCGGTTTTAAACGGGACATGGCCGGACTTAGCCCGCTTACTGATGCAGGTGTCGTCCGGGCAGTTCAACGGCACTTTGATCAGTGTGATAATGGAGTCGACGAAGCCCTGGAGGGCGCGAAGTGTCAGGCCGAAAATCCGTTTCAGCATCAATACGCTGGTGATTGCCATATCGGAATAATAAGGTTTTGCCTCGCAGTACCAGGCGTGAAGTGCCGTTTCATCCCCCCAGCAAGTGAGTCAACCCAGAGTGGTAAGGGCGTTGTTGTAAGCCTTCCAGTTGGTGATGTTGAACTTTTGCTGGGCCACGGAATGTCGCTATTTTGACAGAAGGAGAGTGATCGGATCCGCGTGCCGGATAAAAGTTCGATTTATTCAACAACGCCATCTATAACCTATCTTAATAACTGGTATTGATGGGCCTAATTGCCGATATTAAGATCCGGCACGCTGGCAAGCAGCCCTGCGAGTCTCTTTTTTTTGAGCTAGCTTCATTTTGGATGTAGTAAACGTGGTAATATTGTAGAATACAATCTTTGTGTTATTACAAATTTTTCAATAATTTCAGTAGCTTTACTAATCGGTCACGTTGCAACACCAAGACGGCTATGCATATCACCCTGCGTCAACTTGCAGTTTTCACTGAAGTGCTAAAAAGCAGTTCGACCACGCAGGCTTCAGTGGTGCTGTCTTTGTCACAATCGGTGGTCAGTGCGGCATTAGCGGATATTAGAAGGACAGTTGGGCATAAAGGTGTTCGATCGCGTTGGCAAGCGGCTGGGGATTAACGAGCACGGCAGTCTGCTGTATCCTAAAGCGTTGGCGACGCTGGAGCAGGTGGGGGAAATTGAGCAGCTATTCTGCCATGGTGCTGCGGCGTTGCGTATCGCTGCCAGCAGCACCATCGGTAATTATATCCTGCCGGATATGATCGGCCGTTACTGGAAGGGTTTCCTAGATAGCCAGTTAGAGCTGAATGTTAGCAATAACCAGGATGTGATCGCCGCAGTAGCAGATTTCCGCGTTGATCTTGGGCTGATAGAGGGGCCTTACCACACGCAGGAACTGGTGACTCAGCCTTGGCTGGAGGATGAACTGGTTGTGTTCGCCGCGCCGGATGACCCTTTAATGCCGCTGATGCGCACTTTGTACCTGATCCATCACCGACAGAAACACATCTCCAATGCGCTTGAGCGTTTTCTCAGCTATTGCACGCTGTAACTTTTTATTCTGTGTCGTCTTATTTAGGCTGTGCCAGGCCATTGTCCGTGAGCGCAGCTAGTGGTCATTTGAACGCGCAGCAAGGCGCTGGGCGTAAGGTTTGGTAACCCAAATTAGTGGTTCGTCTGGTAGGTACGCATAGCCCTTCGGAGCGTGCCCCAAAAGCCCTCACCCCGTGTTGTCGGGCTTTGGATATAGGGCCAGGGTATAAACCTGGCCCCTCGGCTTTGATTATGGGCTTTTGCGCCTGCGAGGCTGGCACGTTCAATCACGGGACACAGCCTGGTAGGGCGGCTGCTAATAATTACTGCTGAGTTATGAAGCTATCTTATATCACTGCCATGTTGCTAGTTCATCAGTGGGTATTTGTTACAATCTGCCCTCATTTTTAACGAGCAGAGAGGGTAAGCATGGCCCAGCAGGATATAAAAACAATGGGGCATCAAGTTCCCAGATTACGCCGCGAGCTAAAAGCCCGGCATTTAACCATGATTGCCATTGGTGGTTCTATCGGCACCGGCCTGTTTGTTGCCTCAGGTGCTACCGTTTCTCAGGCGGGGCGTTGCTGTCCTATGCCTTGATAGGCTTACTTCCTGATGACCAGCCTTGGCGAACTGGCGGCATTTATGCCGGTGTCCGGTTCATTCGCCACCTATGGTGCCAAATATGTTGAAGAGGGCTTTGGTTTTGCGCTGGGTTGGAACTACTGGTAAAACTGGGCAGTCACCATCGCTGTTGATTTGGTGGCATCGCAGTTGGTGATGACGTATTGGTTCCTCGCTACCCCAGGTTGGATCTGGAGTGCGCTGTTCATCGGCCTAATGTTCCTGCTGAACTACATATCGGTCAAAGGTTGCGGCGATGCAGAATACTGGTTCTCACTGATCAAATTGAGCACCGTTATCATCTTTATTGGTATCGGCATGCTAATGATCTTCGGCATTCTCAAAGGCGGCGAACATAGCTGCTGGCAGAACTGGACGCTAGTTGAGGCCCCCTTTGCTGGCAGCTTCTCGGCGATGATAGGTATGGCGATGATCGTCGGCTTCTCGTTTCAGGGTACCGAGTTGATCGGTATCGCCGCTGGCGAATCGGAAAATCCAAGCAAAAATATCCCACGTGCGGTGCGCCAGGTGTTCTGGTGTATCCTATTGTTCTACATCTTTGCCATTTTGATCATTAGCCTGATCATTCCTTATACCGATCCAAGCCTGCTGCGCAACGATATGAAAGATATCAGTGTCAGCCCGTTTACCCTGGTATTCCAACATGCTGGTCTACTGTCGGCGGCAGCAGTAATGAATGCAGTGATCCTGACTGCGGTGCTGTCCGCCGGGAATTCTGGCATGTACGCCTCAACCCGTATGCTGTTTACCTGTGCGGTGTAAGGCAAGGCACCCCGCATCTTCTCTAAACTGTCTCAGGGTGGCGTGCCACGTAACGCGCTCTACGCTACCACGGTGGTGGCTTGTCTGTTTTTTCTAAGCTCGATGTTCGGTAATCAGTCGGTTTATCTGTGGCTGCTGAATACTTCGGGCATGATTGGCTTTATCGCCTTGCTGGGCATCGCCATCAGCCACTATCGGTTCCGTCGGGGTTATATGCTGCAAGGGCGTGATTTAAACGAGCTGCCTTATTGTTCCGGCTTTTTCCCGCTGGGCCCGATTTTTGCCTTTGTGCTGTGCCTGATCATCACACTGGGACAAAATTACCAGGCGTTCCTGGAAGACAAGATCGACTGGTATGGTGTGACTGCAACCTATATTGGTATCTCCCTGTTCCTGATTATCTGGTTTGGCTACAAGATGACGCACGGCACCCGTATCGTGAAATACCGTGAAATGACCTTTCCGAAAATGGACGTTAAATAGAAACGTGGCGCGAGACAGTCGCACTATATCAGGGGTAGGTAGTAGTGCTAGTGTTTGAGACGTTAACGTAGTAGGTGGACTTCTCATTGCAGTCTTATCAATAAGACCTCGTGCCCTAGGGCCTCAAAACCTGTCGAACGCAGGTGGCGCAGGTTTATGGCTGTTTCCACTGTGGATCATAAGTGGTTTTCCTACAGTTTGTCATACCCTGACGGTTTCGCTGGCCACCTTCATCCATTAGCGGATTTTACGCCCCATCTCCCAAATAATTTGTATAGGAAGAAAATATTTTGTGCTTGTCATCCGGGGGCATTTTGGTGCAAAATGCCCCCGGATGCAGATAGCCGACGTTTTAACGCGTCGGTTATTTTTTTGCACGGCGTTTTACAAACTGTTCGTTTCATACACCAAGCGAGGCCGGACAAGTGTTCCGGATAGATAAATAGTTTTGCGAGCGACCAAACAACATTCTTATGGTCTTGACTCATGAGGATAAGAACGATGGGGCAATTATTTACTTTAGCATTGGTGCCCGCCAGTTTCCGCTGTGGGCGCAGCGATTATGGCGCAGTCAAGACGTCTTTGACGTGCTATCCGGTTTTTACCCCTTCTCTTTTTGAATTAAGTCGCTCGTTGCGAAGTTTCCCTGCAACCTTAAGTCTTAGCGTGTCTAATCCCCGTAAGGCAGAAGGTAAAGGGGGGCTGTGCAATGTCCAATAACCTAATTAACGCCGCTCCAGCACAACGCACTCAAATGCGTAAAGCCCTGACTTTAGTTTCGGTCGTGATGATGGGCCTGGCTTATCTGCAACCAATGACCATCTTTGACACCTTCGGCATCGTATCTGGCCTGACAGATGGACACGTTGCGACCGCATATATTTTCGCGTTGCTGGCAATTTTGTTCACTGCTTTGAGCTATGGAAAACTGGTGAGAAAATTCCCTTCAGCCGGTTCCGCCTATACCTACGCACAGAAAACCATCAGCCCGCATGTCGGCTTTATGGTGGGGTGGTCATCGTTGCTGGACTACTTGTTCATGCCGATGATCAACATTCTGCTGGCTAAAATTTATCTGGAAGCCATTTTTCCAGGTGCACCATCGTGGATCTTCGTGGCTGCATTGGTCGGCCTGATGACCTTTTTCAACCTGCGTGGCATTAAGCTGGTGGCTAACCTGAACACCATCATTGTGGTGGTACAGGTGGCGATCATGATTGTATTCCTAGGTCTGGTGATTAACGGCGTTTATCAAGGCGAAGGTGCTGGTACTTTACTCAGTAGCCGTCCGTTTTGGTCGGAAAATGCTCATGTGGTGCAGATGATCACCGGTGCAACCATTCTGTGCTTTTCGTTCCTAGGTTTTGACGGCATCAGTTCGTTGTCGGAAGAAACCAAAGACGCGGAGAGAGTGATCCCGAGAGCTATCTTCCTGACAGCGTTAATTGGTGGTTTGATTTTCATCGTGGTGTCTTACTTTGTGCAGTTGTACTTCCCGGATATTTCGCGCTTTAAAGATCCTGATGCCTCGCAGCCTGAAATCATGCTGTATATGGGGGGCAAATTCTTCCAATCGGTGATCCTGGTGATCTCCAGTATAACCGTATTGGCTTCCGGCATGGCGGCACACGCTGTCGTATCGCGTCTGATGTACGTTATGGGCCGTGACGGCGTGTTCCCAACCCGCTTCTTTGGCTATGTGCATCCGAAATGGCGTACCCCGGCGTTTAACGTGTTGTTGGTTGGTGTCATCGCACTGTCGGCGGTATCCTTTGATCTGGTCACCGCCACCGCACTGATTAACTTCGGTTCACTGGTAGCTTTTACCTTCGTCAACCTGTCGGTGATTGTGCAGTTCTACATCCGTGACAAGCTGAATTGCACGCTGAAGGATACCTTCAACTACCTGATCCTACCGGTGATGGGAGCGCTGACCGTGGGAACACTCTGGATTAATCTGGAAGCTAGCTCAATGATGCTGGGGTTGGTGTGGGCTGCGGTAGGGCTGATCTACTTGGCCATTGTGACTCGCGGCTTCTGCCTGTCAGTACCGCAGGCAAACGAAGAGATTGCATAACGAAAGCTGAAGGGTTCAGTGCAACATTGAACCCCTTACAACAATAAAAGCCGCGTTTACGCTGGTTAACCTGCCAACTCTCGGCCATAGTCAAACAGTGCATGTAGCAGCGCGATTTTCTCTTTATCACCCTCGTACTGGTTATACAGTGCTTCCAGTTGCAGTAGGTATTTTTGCACTCGTCCCGCGCTCAGCACTTCTTGACGGTATTGTAGCCAGCTTTGTTGTTCGGCGTTGTCCAGCGTATTGGGGTAGTTGCGTGCACGGAAGTTGAACAGCAGCTCTTTCATACGGCCATCGCTGAAGGCCAGATCCAGCGCTGACAGATCCTGCGGCTTAGTCTGTTGGATTATCTTCATCGCCGCTTTGTCGGCATCACTGAAAAAGCCATCGTAAAGCCGAGCATCAACATCGTCGGAGCCCTTGTAAGGTTCGGCTTCAGCAAACAGCGCTACCACTTTTTCCCGCACTTGCGGATGTTGGCGCAGCAGTTGCAGGTTTTGTCGGCAGGTTCGGCGATCAATGCCCAATCGTTCTGCGTTCTCCGGCAGCAGCGTTTTGGCCAGTGCCAGCACAGGGCACTTGTTAATGTGCACCAGCTTGAGCGGTATCGGCGTCTGGTCAACCGTCATCGCATCGCGGCGAGTATACAGCCGTTCGCGCAACTGATCGGCGTTTAGCGTTAGCAGTGACGTCAGGTCACCAGCCAGATCGCACATGATCACCGCGTTCTTGTTGACTGGGTGCCAGGCCAGCGGCGCCACCCAACTGGTATTGCCACGCGCTGCGCCGAACATGCCGGAAACGTGCACCAAGGGCGTCATTTCAGCGATATCGATCAGGGTATTCAGTTTTTGTTTGTTACGGTATTGCAGCAAAAAATCTAACAGGCGTGGCTGTGCTTGCTTCACCTGCTTAGCCATGGCGATGGTGGCGTAAACGTCCGACATGGCATCGTGAGCCTGAGTGTGTTCGATACCATTGGCGCGGGTGAGATGTTCCAGGCGGAAGCTGGGGAATCCGTCTTCGTTTTCTGGCCAAACGATGCCATCTGGGCGTAGTGCATAGCAAGCGCGCATCACATCCAGCAAATCCCAGCGAGAATTGCCGTTTTGCCAACTGTAGGCATAAGGATCGTAGAAACTGCGGTAGAAAATATTGCGGCTGACTTCGTCATCGAAACGGATATTGTTGTATCCCAGAATGCAAGTACCCGGCATGCTGAAAGCCTGATGGATTTGCCGGGCGAAATCGGCCTCATTGACACCTTTGGAACGCGCCTGCTGTGGCGTGATGCCAGTGATCATTACCGCTTCAGGCTCTGGCAGGTAGTCATCGGCTGGAGCGCAGTAAATCACCAGTGGCTCTTCGATGATATTAAAATCCATATCGGTACGCACGCCAGCAAATTGCGCCGGGCGATCCATTGATGGGCTTTTGCCGAAGGTTTCGTAATCGTGGATGTAAAAAGTATTCTGTCTACGGTTATCTATCACTGTCTATTATTGCCTGAGTTTGTGATCTAACATGCCATTTTAAAGGGGTTTTTATGTATTTTTACTGCCTGTTCTGTCCATAATTGTAATCGACAGTATTTTCTTGTTTACCTTTGTCCATGGGCTATTGTGTACAGTTTTTGGCTTTGTTGAATAAATCAGATTTGGAATAAAGAGTCCCCTGAATGGGCATCTTACCGTCAATCTATTTCCATGCAAATTTATAAGAAAAAAGGCCAAATTTGATCGCCGCAAGATATAACGTTAAGCTATAAATGTAAAAAAATTAGTCCCCTAAATAGCGTGATATCGCTTAAAGCTGGCTTGCATTTACGGTTCATATTTCATGAAGATAGTGGAGGCTGGCCACCTGGAACAGCAATATGTTTAGCCAAACTAATGGTTCAACATAAACAAATGGATGGGGATTGCGAATTCACGAACAACTAATGTTTCATTAAGGGAAGATAATATGAAGTTAAGAAAAAAACGTCATAAGCCGATGCACATTAATGACATAACTATCATCGACGACAGTAAGCTGAAGAAGGCGATTACCGCCGCCGCATTGGGCAATGCGATGGAGTGGTTCGACTTCGGCGTATACGGCTTCGTAGCCTATGCTCTTGGACAAGTCTTCTTTCCCGGCGCATCTCCTGGCATACAGATCATTGCTGCGCTGGCGACCTTCTCGGTGCCTTTCTTAGTCCGTCCACTCGGCGGTATCTTCTTTGGTGCCATGGGCGATAAATTTGGCCGTCAGAAAGTGCTGTCCACCACCATTATCATTATGGCTGTGAGCACCTTCTGCATCGGACTGATCCCGTCTTATGCCGCTATCGGCATCTGGGCACCAATCCTGCTGTTGCTGGCCAAGCTTGCTCAGGGTTTCTCCGTCGGCGGAGAATACTCCGGGGCGGCGATCTTCGTGGCAGAATATTCACCCGATCGCAAACGTGGATTTATGGGTAGTTGGCTTGATTTCGGCTCTATCGCCGGTTTCGTGCTGGGTGCCGGCGTCGTGGTGCTGATTTCTAGCATCGTTGGCGAAGCCCACTTCCTCGACTGGGGCTGGCGTATTCCGTTTTTCATAGCGGCACCGCTGGGCATTATTGGTCTCTACTTGCGCCATGCACTGGAAGAAACCCCTGCTTTCCAGCAACATGTTGACAAGATGGAGAAAGATGATCGCAACGCTATCGAAAATCCGCCGAGGATCTCGTTCACAGAAATTGCAGCCAAACATTGGAAAAGTCTGCTGGTGTGCGTAGGTATCGTGATTTCCACCAATGTGACCTATTACATGTTGCTGACCTATATGCCAAGCTATCTTTCGCATAATCTGAACTACTCGGAAGATCATGGAATATTGATCATCATTGCCATCATGATTGGCATGCTGTTCGTGCAACCAGTGATCGGCCTGACCAGCGATCGCATTGGCCGTAAGCCATTTATTATCGGGGGCAGCATTGGTGTGGTAGCGTTGTCTATTCCGTGCTTTATTTTGATTAACAGCAGCGTGATTGGCTTAATTTTTGTCGGTTTATTGGTGCTGGCGGTGCTGCTGAACTGCTTTACAGGCGTGATGGCATCCATATTGCCAGCAATGTTCCCAACGAATATTCGCTACAGCGCGCTGGCAATTTCCTTCAACATTTCAATCTTGGTTGCTGGCGCTACCCCAACGGCGGTAGCCTGGCTAGTAGAATCCACTGGCAACCTCTACATGCCGGCCTACTATTTGATGGTAGTGGCAGTGATCGGCCTGATTACCGGTCTATTTATGAAAGAAACTGCCAACAAACCGCTACGCGGTGCCCCCCCAGCCGCCTCTGATCGCACGGAAGCCAAAGAACTGCTCCAGGAAACCTATGACAACATCGAACAAAAGGTCGAGGACATCAATGCGCAAATTGCCGATTTAGAAAATAAAAAACAGACGTTAGTCGATCAGCACCCTAAACTGGACTAACGCGCTCTGACATTCAAAATCCAATGCCAGCCAGTTAATTAAGGTAACTGGCATCCCCGTAATACCCCCTAACCGCCCGTGTTTGGGTTTCAAACCATGTACGGCCATGCATGGAGCCATTGGTGTATTGGTATCGCTGATTGGTTTCAATCCACGTGCCCGCGTGGGGCACGACCTAATCGGTAAGTAATCCTCGGATATAAATACCCGGTTTCAATTTCACCGGCAGCTAATGCCGCGAGACTGCCTTCCTGGTACTGCTTTTTCCACTTGAACAGCAGACTGGGCTGAATGCCATACAGGCGGGCCACATGGGATACCGACATTCCCGGCTCTATCGACTGCTGAATAATGGCGATCTTTTCCTGAGGCGTTTTACGCCGACGGGCTTCTTGCCCTAACAGTGGCTTTGTTGAATAAATCGGATTTGGAATAAAGAGTCCCGTGAATGGGCATCTTTCAGGCAAGGCGTACACTTTCTGGCATACCGGCGAGCGGCATCTTGTTTAATGCACAGATTATGGCCAGCGCCTCTGCAACTTGCCCATCATAATCTCGCAGCGACAGGTGACCACCAAATAGCTGTTTTACTCTGTACCTCGCTGTTGCCGCTATCGAACGTCGGTGGTAGCCTGTGATACTTTTCCACCGTGTGTTGTCTCCGGTAACGCGCTGGTGCACCACCGCTTGATTTCGCTCTGCATAGTCTGCCGACCAATAACGGGCTCCGCTGCTGGGCGGTATTAACGCCTTGAGCTTCTTGCCCCTTAACTCATCATCACACACTCGCGTATCCTAAGCCCGATCCGCCGAGGCGACTTTGATTTTACGGTACCTCTGGCGGATGAGACCTGGGAAGGCTGCGGTATCGGTGACATTGCTCAAGGAAAGGTCAGCACAGATGACCTCATGTGTTTCTGTATCTACGGCCAAATGCAGTTT
Source organism: Serratia symbiotica (Periphyllus acericola) (assembly GCF_964019515.1). Lineage (NCBI taxonomy): Bacteria > Pseudomonadati > Pseudomonadota > Gammaproteobacteria > Enterobacterales > Yersiniaceae > Serratia > Serratia symbiotica. The sequence continues at coordinate 117,842 of NZ_OZ026452.1, read as the reverse complement.
TCGCCAGATCCGCCGTTTTTCCTGACCGTGTTTTTTTACCATCCACTCGCCTTCACCCAACACGTTGAGCCCGCTAGAGTCGATAACGAGGTGCGCAATTTCACCCGGCGTTGGGGTTTTAAACGGGACATGGCCGGACTTCGCCCGCTTACTGATGCAGGTGTCGTCCGGGCAATTCAACGGCACTTTGATCAGTGTGACACTGGAGTCGATGAAGCCCTGGAGGGTGCGAAGTGTCAGGCCGAAAATCCGTTTCAGCATCAATACGCTGGTGATTGCCATATCGGAATAATGTGGTGGGCGAACACGCAGAGAAGGTTTTGCCTCGCAGTACCAGGCGTGAAGTGCCGTTTCATCCCCCCAGCAAGTGAGTAAACCCCGAGTGGTAAGGGCGTTGTTGTAAGCCTTCCAGTTGGCGATGTTGAACTTTTGCTGGGCACGGAATGTCGCTATTTTGACAGAAGGAGAGTGATCGGATCCGCGTGCCGGCCAAATGTTCGATTTATTCAACAACGCCAAGGCAGGGTGCAAACGGGTAGAAATCTAGTTGGCCCCAAATAAGCCCCCATAGCCCGTAGTGGGCAGAAGCGTACTGGTAACGCGCATGTAAGGTGTTGCCACGCTGGTAGTGAATGGGCAATATAATGTGCATAAGAATATCCTTAAGAAGAAAATATCTCGTTTTCAATGAAAACTGGGAGGCAGACGTTGAGCGACAAGATGGATGGCGTATAGAGTCGATCAGGCGTTGCTGGAACCTACCCGGGCCAGGACGCTTGGAAGGATGTCACAGATTATGATCACTGGGTGTGATGTATCCCACACCACGAAGGCTAGCGACTGGTTACCGGTTAGTGTCTGGCATGCATGAGGGTGCTGTATACCCGTGATACTTCACGTTGCTTGTCGTTAGCTTTCTTTGCTTACCCCTGTTACTGACTGGTTAAGCGCCTGGGGATTAATCAACCTCATCCCTGAAGTTAAGCCAGCGGCCCAGCGCAAGAGTGCTTCAAATTGGTTCTCGACCAATTTGTCGCTACGTTTCCGCCTTCCAGCAACTAGAATTATTTAGGGTATAAATGTTTCCGCATAAGGGGCATCTTGGTCAATGGCGCTGCAAAGTAGAGAGGGGTTGGTTATGGTTGCGGTAAGGAGTGCACATCTGAATACGGCGGTTGAATTCGCTTTTGATGAGTGGATCGCCAGTTTGGGGCTAACTGGCCCAAAATCATGTGAGCGATTAGCCACAACCTGGCGTTATTGTGAACAGCAGACCCAAAACTACCCTAATGCGCCGCTGTTGTTGTGGCGTGGGCTTGAAATGGTAGAAATTCTCTCCACCCTGAGCATGGATAATGACAGTATGCGCGCCGCGATGCTGTTCCCATTGGCGGATGTCGGCATCGTGCAGGAAGAGACCCTGACCGAAACGTTCGGCAAGGAGATTACCTATCTGGTACATGGTGTGCGCGATATGGATGCTATCCGTCAACTGAAAGCCACCCAAAATGGTTCGATGGCCTACGAGCAGGTCGACAATATGCGTCGTATGTTGTTGGCGATGGTGGAGGATTTTCGCTGTGTGGTGATCAAGCTGGCGGAGTGCATCGTCCACCTGCGTGAGGTAAAGGACGCGCCCGAAGATGAGCGCGTGTTGGCCGCCAAGGAGTGTTCCAATATCTATGCACCGCTGGCCAACCGCCTGGGCATCGGGCAAATCAAATGGGAATTGGAGGATTTGTGCTTCCGCTATCTGCACCCGGACGAATACAAGCGTATCGCCAATCTGTTGCATGAGCGCCGCATTGATCGTGAACAATTTATCAACGATTTCGTTGCGTCGTTACACGGTGCCATGGCTGATGAGAACATCAAAGCTGAGATCTATGGACGCCCGAAACACATCTACAGCATCTGGCGTAAGATGCAGAAAAAACATCTTTCCTTTAACGAACTGTTTGATGTTCGGGCGGTGCGTGTGGTGGTCGAGCGTTTGCAGGACTGTTATGCCGCGTTAGGGATTGTGCATACCCACTTCAGTCATCTACCGAACGAATTTGACGATTACGTTGCCAACCCGAAGCCCAATGGCTATCAGTCGATCCATACGGTGGTGCTTGGCCCGCGTGGTAAAATGCTGGAAATCCAGATCCGTACCCGCCAGATGCACGAAAACGCCGAGCTAGGCGTGGCCGCGCACTGGAAATATAAAGAGGGCGCCGGGGCGACGATGCGTTCCGGTTACGAGGAGCGCATCACCTGGTTGCGTAAATTGATCACCTGGCAGGAAGAGATGGCGGACTCCGGCGAGATGCTCGATGAAGTGCGTAGCCAAGTGTTTGATGACCGAGTGTATGTCTTTACCCCGAAAGGTGATGTCGTGGATCTGCCGGCGTGGTCGACGCCGCTCGACTTCGCCTACCATATCCACAGTGATGTGGGGCACAGTTGCATTGGTGCCAAGGTTGGTGGCCGCATCGTGCCTTTTACTTATCAGTTACGGATGGGTGATCAAATTGAGATCATCACCCAAAAACGGCCCAACCCGAGCCGCGATTGGTTGAACCCTAACCTGGGCTACGTGACCACCAGCCGTGGGCGTTCGAAGATCCACCACTGGTTTCGCAAACAAGATCGTGACAAGAATATTCTCGCCGGGCGCCAAATGTTGGATAACGAGTTAGCGCACCTGGGCATCAACCTGAAAGAGGCTGAAAAATTGCTGATCCCGCGCTATAACATGCACTCGTTGGATGAGGTATTGGCGGCGATCGGTGGCGGCGACATTCGCCTTAATCAGATGGCGAACTTCCTGCAAAGCAAGTTCAATAAGCTGAGCGCCAAAGAACAAGATCGCGAAGCGCTGCGTCACCTGGTGCAACATAAAGCGCCGCCGCAAACTCGCTGTAAAGACAACGGCCGTGTGGTGGTGGAAGGGGTGGGTAACCTCATGCATTACATTGCTCGCTGCTGCCAGCCGATCCCCGGCGACCCTATCGTCGGCTTTATCACCCAGGGGCGTGGCATCTCAATTCACCGTGCCGATTGTGACCAGTTGATTGAACTACAGTCACATGAACCGGAGCGTATCGTCGATGCTGTATGGGGGGAAAGCTATTCCAGCGGGTATGCGTTGGTCGTGCGCGTGATGGCGAATGATCGCAGTGGGTTGTTGCGTGACATCACCACCATTTTAGCCAACGAGAAGGTCAATGTGTTGGGTGTCGCTAGCCGCAGCGACACCAAAAAGCAACTGGCTACTATTGATATGGATATCGAAATCTACAACCAGTTGGTACTGAGCCGGGTGTTGGCGAAGCTTAATCAACTACCGGACGTGATCGACGCTAAACGTTTGCATGGCGACTAAGTCACCTGTGCCTTTCGAATCGTATCGTTTTGGCTACCGGCGCCTGGATGTGATTGGCAATAAACTGTGCGGGTACAGAAATGAGTGCCCATCCTTTTTTTATTCTCAGAGATTTTCCTATGACTTTATCTCCCCCGCTATCTCCCCTGCTGCAACGCCTGCTGAAGATCATGACAACGCTGCGCCACCCGCAGGCGGGTTGCTCATGGGATAGCCAGCAGACCTTCGCTACCCTTGCACCCTATACACTGGAAGAGACCTACGAAGTACTGGACGCCATTGAGCGTCAGGACTACGCCGACCTGCGTGACGAGTTTTACGCCCAGATAGAGCAGGAACAAGGGTTGTTCAATTTTGATGAAGTGTGCAACGCAATCAGCGATAAACTGGAGCGCCGTCATCCGCACATTTTTGGTGCCGACAGCGAGCACGTGGCGGCGCGTTGGGAGCAACTGAAAGCCGAATACCGTGCCAAGAAGGCACGGTATTCGGCTTTGGACGATATCCCACAGGCGCTGCCAGCGCTGATGAAAGCGCACAAAATCCAAAAGCGCTGCGCTGGTGTCGGCTTTGACTGGAACACCTTAGCTCCTGTGCTGGACAATGTGTATGAAGAGATCGATGAGGTGATGCATGAAGCTCGCCAGGCGGTAGTTTATGAGCAAAAACTGGAGGAAGAGAGTGGCGATCTACTCTTCGCCACGGTCAACTTAGCGCGCCACCTCGGCCATAAGGCTGAAAACGCCTTACAGGTGGCGAATCGCAAGTTCGAACGGCGTTTCCGCCAGGTGGAAGAGATCACCAGACAGCAAGGGCTACGCCTGGAAGATGCTACGCAAGAGCAAATGTAAGCGTTTTGGCAACAGGTTAAACGCCAAGAAAACTGATCCACAGGCGCGGTACCCGATGTTGATAGGTGACAAGGCCCATTCAAGTTGAAATGGTTAAGAACCTATCCCGTAAGGCTATTTTATTTGTCATTTTGGCCCTGGGCCGTGCTCACCCTCCTTACGGACTCCCTGTAAGCTGCTGTTGTTGCGCTGTACTGGTCCAAACTGTTTGCAACAAGGTACACCCACTGGGATAGGCACTAAACTTCAAACCTATCACGTTTAAACCAGGCTTGGCAGCAGGAAATCCAACAAACTAAAACAGAAGGTGTTTTATCGTGACAGCTAGACTGTAAAATAAGATTTTTTCTGTTAACTGGCTGTTTTATGAATAGTTATAGTGGTTTTTAAGAATAAAAATCCCGATGAAGACCGGAGGGGGCAGAGATGATGGGCAGTAAAACGATCGTTTGTAGGCCGAATGAGGTTCGGGTATACTGTTTTCCCGTCCTGGTTCGTTCTTGCATCGTCTTTAAACCTAAACTCTCAGGTTCAGCATGACAACTAATTATATTTTTGTGACCGGCGGGGTTATGTCCTCTCTGGGTAAAGGCATTGCCGCAGCCTCCCTGGCGGCTATTCTTGAAGCCCGTTGCCTCAACGTTACCATCATGAAACTGGACCCGTATATCAACGTAGATCCGGGTACTATGAGTCCGATTCAGCACGGTGAAGTTTTTGTCACTGAAGATGGTGCAGAAACCGATCTGGATTTGGGTCACTACGAGCGCTTCATCCGCACTAAAATGTCGAGCCGCAACAACTTCACCACTGGCCGTATCTACTCCGACGTTCTGCGTAAAGAACGCCGTGGCGATTACCTGGGTGCCACCGTGCAAGTTATCCCTCATATAACCAACGCGATCAAAGAGCGCATTCTGGAAGGCGGCGAAGGCCATGATATTGTGTTGGTGGAAGTCGGCGGTACTGTTGGCGATATCGAATCACTGCCGTTTCTCGAAGCCATCCGCCAGATGGCGGTGGAAGTCGGCCGTGAGCACACCCTTTACATGCATCTGACGCTGGTTCCTTATATGGCAGCGGCAGGTGAAGTGAAAACCAAACCCACCCAGCATTCCGTAAAAGAGCTGCTTTCAATTGGTATCCAGCCAGATGTGCTAATTTGCCGTTCTGATCGCATAGTTCCTGCTAACGAACGCGCGAAAATCGCACTTTTCTGCAACGTGCCGGAGAAGGCGGTTATTTCCCTTAAAGATGTTGATTCCATCTATAAAATTCCAGGTCTATTGAAATCTCAAGGGTTAGATGATTATATCTGCAAACGATTCAGCCTGAATATGCCGGAAGCAAACCTGGCAGAATGGGAACAGGTGATCTACGAAGAAGCCAATCCGGGCGGCGAAGTGACCATTGGCATGGTAGGAAAATATGTCGAACTGCCAGATGCCTATAAGTCGGTGATTGAAGCATTAAAGCATGGCGGGTTGAAAAAACGTCTGACCGTGAACATCAAGCTGATCGACTCGCAGGATGTGGAAACCCGTGGCATAGAAGTGCTAAAAGGGCTGGATGCGATCCTGCTCCCTGGCGGTTTCGGTTATCGCGGCGTGGAAGGCATGATCATGGCCGCGCGCTATGCGCGTGAGAACGCGATCCCTTACCTGGGCATTTGTCTGGGGATGCAGGTAGCTTTGATGGAGTTCGCCCGTAATGTGACGGGTATGGAGAACGCTAGCTCAACCGAGTTTGCCCCAGATTGTAAATACCCGGTGGTTGCGTTGATCACCGAATGGCGTGATGAAGACGGTAACATAGAAGTGCGCACCGAAGAAAGCGATTTGGGGGGAACGATGCGTGTCGGTAGCCAGCAATGCCACCTGGACGAAAACAGTCTGGTGCGCCAATTGTACGGTGAACCGACCATTGTTGAACGCCATCGTCACCGCTACGAAGTTAACAACATGCTGTTGAAGCAGATCGAAGCTGCAGGGCTACGCGTAGCCGGTCTTTCTGCCGACAACAAACTGGTTGAGATCATTGAACTGCCGAATCACCCGTGGTTTGTGGCCTGCCAGTTCCACCCGGAATTTACTTCAACACCGCGTGAAGGGCATCCGCTCTTCGTGGGCTTTGTGAAAGCCGCTGGTGAGCATCAGAAGCGCCAGATGAAATAACCTATCTGTAGGCAGCTGCACGGTGAAAAGCGCTTGCTGCTTATATTGAGTTTTAGTTTAACTTGTACTGAGGAAACCCTAATGTCAAAAGTTGTTAAAATCATCGGTCGTGAAATCATCGACTCCCGTGGTAACCCGACTGTTGAAGCCGAAGTGCATCTTGAAGGCGGCTTCGTCGGTCTGGCTGCGTCACCCTCAGGGGCTTCTACCGGTTCCCGTGAAGCCTTGGAACTGCGTGACGGTGACAAAGCTCGTTTCTTGGGTAAAGGTGTCTTGAAAGCCGTTGCCGCAGTAAACGGCCCGATCGCTCAGGCTGTACGGGGTAAAGATGCGAAAGATCAGGCGAACATTGACAGGATCATGATCGAGCTGGACGGCACCGAGAACAAATCCCAATTTGGCACTAACGCCATTCTGGCGGTTTCCCTGGCTGTGGCGAAGGCTGCCGCTGCCTCAAAAGGCATGGCGCTGTACGAACATATCGCCGAGCTAAACGGCACCCCAGGCAAATTTTCCATGCCACTGCCGATGATGAACATCATCAACGGCGGCAAGCATGCGGACAATAACGTCGATATTCAGGAATTCATGATCCAGCCAATTGGCGCGAAAACCCTTAAAGAAGCGGTGCGCATCGGATCTGAAGTGTTCCATCACCTAGCGAAAGTACTGAAAGCCAAAGGCATGAACACCTCAGTGGGCGATGAAGGCGGCTACGCGCCAAATCTCGGTTCTAACGCTGAAGCACTGGCAGTTATCGCTGAAGCGGTAAAAGCGGCGGGTTATGAGCTAGGCAAAGATGTGACCTTGGCGATGGACTGTGCGGCTTCCGAGTTTTACAAAGACGGTAAATACATGCTGGCTGGTGAAGGCAACAAAGCTTTCACTTCTGAAGAGTTCACCCACTTCCTAGAAGACTTGACTAAACAGTACCCCATCGTGTCGATCGAAGATGGCCTGGATGAATCTGATTGGGATGGTTTTGCCTATCAGACCAAAGTGCTAGGCGACAAAATCCAGTTAGTAGGTGACGACCTGTTTGTGACCAACACCAAGATCCTTAAAGAAGGTATCAAAAAAGGTATCGCTAACTCCATTCTGATCAAATTCAACCAAATCGGTTCTCTGACCGAAACTTTGGCCGCTAACAAGATGGCAAAAGAGGCTGGCTATACTACGGTGATCTCTCACCGTTCCGGTGAGACAGAAGATGCCACCATCGCCGACCTGGCGGTAGGTACTGCGGCGGGCCAGATCAAAACCGGCTCAATGAGTCGTTCTGATCGCGTTGCCAAATATAATCAGTTGATTCGTATAGAAGAAACGCTGGGTGACCGCGCGCCGTTCAACGGCCTGAAATAAGTCAGAAGTCAAAGGTCAGTGATGACAGCCTGATTGGCGGCTAAATTTAACGCCCGCTGCGGCGTAATGCCAGTCACTTAGAGCCTATCCCAGTGCAACCAGTTTGGATACGGACAGCGTGCAATACCCAAAGCGTACAGGGAGTACCTGAAGATGGTGAGCACTGCCCAGGGGCTTTGTTAAATAAATCGGATTTGGAATAAAGAGTCACGTGAATGGGCATCTTTCAGGCAAGGCGTACACTTTCTGGCATACCGGCGAGCGTCATCTTGTTTAATGCACAGATCATGGCCAGCGCCTCTGCAACTTGCCCATCATAATCTCGCAGCGACAGGTGACCACCAAATAGCTGTTTTACTCTATACCTCGCTGTTGCCGCTATCGAACGTCGGTGGTAGCCTGTGATACTTTTCCACCGTGTGTTGTCTCCGGTAACGCGCTGGTGCACCACCGCTTGATTTCGCTCTGCATAGTCTGCCGACCAATAACGGGCTCCGCTGCTGGGCGGTATTAACGCCTTGAGCTTCTTGCCCCTTAACTCATCATCACACACTCGCGTATCCTAAGCCCAATCCGCCGAGGCGACTTTGATTTTACGGTACCTCTGGCGGATGAGACCTGGGAAGGCTTCGGTATCGGTGACATTGCTCAAGGAAAGGTCAGCACAGATGACCTCATGTGTTTCTGTATCTACGGCAAAATCCAGTTTTCGCCAGATCCGCCGTTTTTCCTGACCATGTTTTTTTGCCATCCACTCCCCTTCACCCAACACGTTGAGCCCGCTAGAGTCGATAACGAGGTGCGCAATTTCACCCGGCGTTGGGGTTTTAAACGGGACATGGCCGGACTTCGCCCGCTTACTGATGCAGGTGTCGTCCGGGCAATTCAACGGCACTTTGATCAGTGTGACAATGGAGTCGACGAAGCCCTGGAGGGCGCGAAGTGTCAGGCCGAAAATCTGTTTCAGCATCAATACGCTGGTAATTGCCATATCGGAATAATGTTGTCGGCGACCACGCAGAGAAGGTTTTGCCTCGCAGTACCAGGCGTGAAGTGCCGTTTCATCCACCGAGAAAGTGAGTAAACCCCGAGTGATAAGGGCGTTGTTGTAAGCCTTCCAGTTGGTGATGTTGAACTTTTGCTGGGCCACGGAATGTCGCTATTTTGACAGAAGGAGAGTGATCTGATCCTCGTGCCAGCCAAATGTTCGATTTATTCAACAACGCCTGGTACCACATAAAAAAATGTTAGCCGGTTAGAGCAAAGCGGTATAAATGGCAAGCAGATGCACTTTCCGGTACTATGCTGAGTTTTTTGAGTCAATGAGGCCGTAATAATGGCAAACACGCTGTTTAAAGATTTTCAATTTGAAGCCGCACACCGTCTGTCGCATGTGCCGGAGGGCCACAAATGTGCTCGCCTGCATGGGCATTCATTTATGGTGCGTTTAGAAGTGACCGGTGAAGTGAACCATCATACCGGTTGGGTGATGGATTTTGCCGAGCTTAAGGCCGTGTTCACACCAATTTGGAAACGTTTGGATCACCATTACCTTAATGATATCCCAGGATTGGAAAACCCAACCAGCGAAGTGCTCGCCGCCTGGATCTGGCAACAGCTCAAACCCCAGTTGCCGGAACTGACGGCGGTGAGGGTGAAAGAAACCTGTACCGCAGGATGCGTCTATAAGGGTTGAGATACTCTTTATCTTTCATGCTGCCACGTTGTTGGCGGTGCGCAAATTTGTCGATCATTTGTCGATCATCTGTGGGCCTACTCCCTTGGATTGCCCCTATATTTCCTTACATCTTTTATCACTTAACCGATTATGGGGCCGACGCCGCAGATATTCCCGTGGCGAACGGTATCCCAGTGCACTGTGCGGATGCCATTCATTGTAGTGTTCGAACGCCATAGCAAGGTTCCATATCGCCGTTAGCCCGTTAGGTTTTGGCATTATACTGATGTAGTCAGCTTCATTGTTTTGACAAAGCTTTCTGCCATTCCGTTACCAAGTATGAACGTATTCAAAGGCCGACACTTCACCTGCAATATCATCCTTTGGGCGGGTACGCTGGTAACTGGATATTTGAAATTTAAGACCATTCAATAATACCGAAGGCCGGTTCAGCACGAACTTTGCCACAGTGCCAGCCAAAATGCCGTTGGCACGCTTTCATTCAGTTTTTCTGCGACTACCGTTTGTTATATCTGTGGCAAAACTGATGCAAAACCGTATTAAGATCCCGACCTTCAGCTGCTGGTGACAACATTGCCAACGGAATACTCAGCCGCAATGTGATATCACTATCAGTTTGTTCATGCAGCGATAACGGAATATCCCGCTCAACACACCATTTTTGCAATGGATGCTCTGGCAACAGGTCATTACCAAACAGTTTTTTATTTTCAGTCTCAATACATTGAATAGCAGCGGTAAATTGTGGTTGTAGCGATTCCAGCCCATTGACCACTAACACCGCTGATGCACCAGTAAACGCCTGAGCGTCGATCCAACTGCTTACCAGTACATGGAACTCACCGCAATCATCCGGTAATAGGTTGATTCATTGGTATAACAGACACAGCCTGCCTAATGATAAATCGGCTTTAATCGCCGTCTTGCCACGCAAATCTTGCGCTTTCAGCATATGCATATGAGGCTGTTCTAGGTGCTGCAGGTAATCAACCGCCCCGGGTTTATTGGAGACTAAATTCTGAGTGAAAGGAGACCCGAAATGACATCAAAATCAACAAACCGTTATCCACCAGAGTTGCATGAACGTACAGTGGCTTTGTTGAATAAATCGGATTTGGAATAAAGAGTCCCCTGAATAGGCATCTTTCAGGTAACGCGTACACTTTCTGGCATACCGGCTAGCGTCATCTTATTTAGTGCACAGATCATTGTCATCGTATCTGCAACTTGCGCATCATAATCTCGCAACGACAGTTGACCACCAAATAGCTATTTTACTCTGTACCTCGCTGTTTCCGCTATCGAACGTCGGTGGTAGCCTGTCATACTTTTCCACCATGTGTTGTCTCCGGTAAAGAGCTGGTTCGCCACCGCTTGATTTCGGTCTGCATAGTCTGCCGACCAATAACGGTAACGAGGTGCGCAATTTCACCTGGCGTTGGTGTTTTAAACGGGACATGGCCGGACTTCGCCCGCTTACTGATGCAGGTGTCGTCCGGGCAGTTCAACGGCACTTTGATCAGTGTGACAATGGAGTCGACAAAGCCCTGGATGGCGCGAAGTGTCAGGCCTAAAATCCGTTTCAGCATCAATACGCTGGTGATTGCCATATCGGAATAATGTGGTGGGCGACCACGCAGAGAAGGTTTTGCCTCGCAGTACCAGGCGTGAAGTGCCGTTTCATCCCCCCAGAAAATGAGTGAACCCCGAGTAATAAGAGCCTTGTTGTAAGCCTTCCAATCGGTGTGATCCTGTTGATGTTCGGTGTGGGTCTGCATTTTTCACTTAAAGACCTCCTCGTTGTAAAATCTATCGCCATCCCCGGTGCCATGGCATAGATTGCGGTTGCAACGCTGCTAGGCATCGGTCTGTCTACGCTGCTTGGTTAGGATTTACTCTCCAGCCTGGTACTCGGTCTCTGCCTGTCCACCGCCAGCACCGTGGTGTTATTGCGCGCACTGGAAGAACGGCAGTTAATAGACAGCCAGCACGGGCAACTTGCCATTGGCTGGTTGATCGTCGGGGACTTAGCAATGGTGCTAACGTTGATACTGTTGCCAGCTTTTGGCAACATGATGGATAACGGCAACCCCCACAGCAATTAACTGCTGATCGAACTGGCGATCACCATTGGCAAAGTCATCGCTTTTATTGCCTTGATGATCGTGGTCGGTCTCCGTCTAGTGCCTTGGATATTGTCAAAAACCGCCAGCACCGTTCGCGTGAGCTACTCACCCTGGCAGTACTTGTCACTGGCGCTTGGCATTGCCTACGGTTCGGTGAAGCTGTTCGATGTTTCCTTTGCGTTAGGTGCTTTTTTCGCTGGCATGGTATTGAACGAATCGGAGCTGAGCCATCGTGCGGCCCACGATACGCTGCCGCTGCATGATGCATTCGCAGTGCTGTTCTTCGTCTCGGTCGGCATGCTGTTTGACCCGATGATCCTGTTCAACGAGCCGTTGGCCGTATTGGCAACGCTGGCGATCATTGTGTTCAGCAAATCTGCCGCCGCATTCCTAATGGTGAGGCTGTTCGGCCACTCCAAATGCACTGCACTAACTATCTCCACCAGCCTGGCACAGATCGGTGAGTTCGCTTTTATCCTGGCCGGTCTAGGCATTACGCTGGGGATGATGTCGGAGCATGGGCGCAACTTGGTTCTGGACGGTGCTATCCTGTCGATTATGCTCAACCCGCTGTTGTTCACTCTGCTGGAGCACTATCTGGCCAAAACCGAGTTCATAGAAGAACAGAGCCTGGAAGAAGAGAAACAAATCCCGGTCGAGATCGCTGGTGGTCGGCTATGGCCGCGTCAGTAGCCTGCTAGGCAGCAAACTGGCCGAGGCAGGCATTCCGCTGGTCGTGGTTGAAAACTCGCGCCCGCGCGTTGAGGCGCTGCGTGAACAGGGCATCAAGGCGGTATATGGCAATGCTGCCCCAATCCTGAGGTGATGGATCTGGCACGCTTCGACTGCGCTCTCTGGCTGCTGCTAACCATCACGAATGGCTATGAGGCTGGAGAGATCTTCGCCTCGGCACGTCATAGACGGCCAAACATTGAGATTATCACCCGTGCACATTACGACGATTAAGTGGCTTATATTTTTGATCGCGGTGACAATCAGGTGGTGATGGGCGAGCGGGAGATCGCCAACAGCATGCTCAAAATCCTCAGATTGGATAGGCTGAGCGAAGAAGAGAAAGTGGGCAATTGCCCGATCTAGGTCATCTAACGTGGCGGCGTCGCAGACCCAAAAGCCGATAATCAAGGCGGAAGGTGCAGGTACCCCTATGTGACACGCTGTTTATTAGGCCACCCAACCTCATCACATGCGCCTTGCTGCACGCTCAAACAACCACCAACGGCACTCATGGGCCATTGCCAGGCACGGCCTAATCGATATTGATGATAAGTAAGATCCGCCTTGCGGGATCTTTTACTTTTAGTACAACCCAGCGCGATAAATGATCATTGGGCCGTTAGCAGCCAGAAATTAAAATATTAGCGTATTCCTGCCTGATGTAGTGATAGACCCAACACCTGACGTAATGATGACTAAGAATCTATCCCATAAAGGCTATTTTATTTGCCATTTTGGCCCTGGGCAGTGACCACAACCATCACATACGCCATGTATGCTGCGAGGATTGCGCGCTGTTCTCATCCAAACAGACTGCAACAATGTACACCAACTGGTATAGGCTTTAAGTACACTCCATCACCAATTGCTGAATCATATCAATATGTGCCGGTTCGTCATTCAGTGCAGAAATATACTCAAACTTCTCGCCGCCAGCCTTGAGGAATATCTCACGGTTTTGCTCTTTGATCTCCTCCAACGTTTCCAAACAGTCCGCCGAGAAACCGGGGCAGATCAATTGAATATGTTTCACGCCCTGCGCCGGAAGGCTTTGCAGCGTTTCGTCAGTATATGGCGTCAGCCACGGCTCACAACCAAAGCGTGATTGGTAGGTCATCATCACCCGTTCCGGCGATAACGGCAGCGTGGCAGTCAGCGCACGCTGCGTATCTTCACAGCTCTGCGGGTAATCATCCCCCAGACGTGCATAGCGCTTGGGGATACCGTGGAACGAAAGTATCAGGCGATCCGGCTGACCATGTTCAGCCAATGAGTGTTCAACGCTTTGCTGTAGCGCAAAGATATAGGCTGGGTGTGTGGCGTAATCGCGGATAAACCTGATCGATGGTAAACAGCAATAGCCCTTAAGGACGCGCGCCACACCGTCCCATACCGCTGCACTGGTCGAGCAGGAGTATTGCGGGTATAGCGGCAGCACCACCAGGTTAGTTATGTCTTGAGCCAGCAGCTTACTGATCGCTTCCGCCAAGCTTGGCGAACCATAGCTCATGCCCAACTCGACGGGAATATTCGGTATACGCTCGGCCAGCGCCCGCTGTTGACGACGGCTGTAGACCAATAGCGGAGAACCTTCTTCCATCCAGATTGACTGATACAACTTGGCGACGCGCGGCGATCGCCACGGTAAGATCGCGCCGTTAAGGATAACCCACCAAAGCAACGGTGAGGTGTTAACTACGCGGCCATCACTGAGGAATTCTTTTAGGTAACATTTTACCGCCGATGAGGTTGGCGCATCTGGCGTCCCCAGGTTTACCAGCAATACGCCGTGTTTCTCTTGCTTCATCTCAGTTCCCCTCGTTACCTTTCCGGCCGGCATCCCGTTCTGGGTCGGGATGTCAGCAGCCACTAATGCGATCTATTGTAACGGAAAAGCTCTTCGTCGGAACCGATATCAGCAACAGGCACCGTCCATAACGACGCTATTCGGCCTCACATCTCTTCGCCAGCCGCCACGTTGCGCGCCGTGACCTCCAGATTGTGCGCCGCACCCGCCAGCACTTCCTCCAGCGTGACGATGCGATCGAGCACCGAAAATGCGGCGTCGATGCCGTGCAGATGCACTACCGGATAATACGGTGCCAGGCTGCCGGCGATGCCGATCACCGGTAGGCCTTGGCGCTTGGCCACCCGCGCCACGCCGATCGGCGTTTTGCGGTGGATCGACTGGCTGTCCAGCCGACCTTCGCCGGTGATCACCAGATCGGCACCGCGCACCGCCTCTTCCAGCCGCAGGGTTTCAATCACGATCTCAATGCCCGGCCGCAGCCGGGCTTTGAGCATGCTGAACAACGCCGCGCCCATTCCCCCGGCCGCCCCGGTGCCCGGATGGCGGACGATCTCACGGCCGGTAACCTGCTCCATCAGTTCGCCGTAGTGGCGCAGCGCCGCATAGAGCTGTACCACCATCTGCGGCGTGGTGCCCTTCTGCGGGCCCGAATACCGCCGATGCGCCCTTCTCGCCGCACAGTGGATTATCAACGTCGCAGGCGGCGGTGATGCTCAACTGCCGCAGGCGGGGATCCAGCCCGGCCAGATAGATATGCGCCAATTGCGCCAGCGCCGCGCCACCCGGGGGCAGAGGCTGACGCTGAGCGGGCACCCAGCGCCTGCATCATGCCGGCACCGCCGTCGTTGGTTGCGCTGCCGCCGATGCCGAGAACCATCGCCTTCACCCCGCGCGCTAGCGCCGCCAGCATCAGTTCACCGGTGCCGTAGCTGGTGGTGACGCGCGGGTCACGCTGGCCATTATGCACCAGATGCAGGCCGGAAGCGGCGGCCATTTCAATAACCGCGGTTTCGCCATCGCCCAGCAGGCCGTAAAACGCCTGTACCGGCCGCCCCAGCGGCCCGGTCACCTCGAGTTCGATAATTACGCTGCCGGTGGCCGTCACCATCGATTCCACCGTGCCCTCGCCGCCATTAGCCATCGGCAGCTTGATATACCGCACCTGCGGAAAGATTTGGCTGAAGCCGCACTCAATCGCATTAGCAACCTCCAGCGCGCTCAGGCTCTCCTTGAAAGAATCCGGTGCTATGACCACTTTCTTCAACGTTTTTATTACTCTTTCTTATCCCGCCAAATTAAATACGCCAAACATCAGCGCCGAAACTGCCGCGATGGTAAAGCCCACCTGCGTTTCATACGGCAACAGTTTCAACCTCTCGTGCACCGCCATATTGACGCTGCCGCCGGTCGCATGGAAGAAGCTGCAGTACGGCAGGTGATCCAGCACAGTGGCACCGGCGTGGATCATCGGCGCGTCGGCCAGCCCACTGACGCCCAGCTCCAACAGCGTGCTGCTGAATACGCCGGACGCCAACGCGGTGCTTGCGGTGGTCGAGGCGGTAGCCATCGATATCAGCGCGCCGGACAGCGGTGCCAGCAGCTAGGCCGGCAGGAAGGTGATCAGCACGTCCTTCAGCGCCGAGTTGGCGATGATGCCCGCCAGTGTGCCGGTACCGAGCAGCATGATCGCCACAGGTGCCGACAATCGGCCACAGTGACAGCAGCAAAATCGCCACCAGCGGCGCGCTGATCGCCGCGGCAAACCCCGGACGCGCGCCTTCAGCGTGCTGCGTCAGTTCCTCCGCTATCACCAGGCTGCCCTTGTCGCTCAGGCGCCGCGCCAGCAGATAAGTCACCACTAGTCCGCACAAGGCCCGGTACGATACCTGCCATCATCACCGAGGTGAGCGGCACGTGAAAGTTGTCAGCTGCCGCGATGGTATTGGGGTTCGGCGACATCACGTTGCCGACTTTTCCGCCGCCGATCATCGCCAGCAGGATCGCCGCGTGCGAGATCCCGGCCTTCTGCGCGATGGACAGCGCGCTCGGTGCCACGGTGATTACTGCCACGTCGATAAATACTCCTACCGCCGTCAGGATCAGTGTAGCTATCGACAGCGACAGCAGCGCCCGGATTTCACCGACTTTGCGCACGATGGTTTAGGCGATGGTGTGCGCCGCGCCGAATTCGATCAGCACCCCGGCCAACACGCCGACCGCCAGAATGCGCATCACGGCGTTAGTGATGCCCTGCTCGCCACCGATCATCAGCGTGACGGTCTGCACCAGATCGGCACCGCCGCACAGGCCGCCCGCCAGCAATCATGCCGTAGGCCGGCGGAACCTTGCGTAAGATCAGGACGATGGCGACGGTTAACGCCACCAGTGCCCACAGAGTGGATACGGTTGCCATTATTGTTTTCCCCGTGGTTGATGTGCAGTCAACCTTATCCTGGCCGTCGGCAATAAGCCTGAGAGGAAAAGACAAAAAACCGCCGCTAAAACGGCAGCGAAATTGTGGGTTGGCACAACTCAGTCGTGCATCAGCATGCCGATATATAGCCGCAGCGAGTCGGTTAACTAATTGATTTTTAGTCCAGTAATCGCTTCGATCCGCTGTAGCCGGTAGCGCAGGGTATTGACGTGGATATGCAACTGCGCGGCAGTCTGCGTTTGATCACAATTTTGCGAAAAATCGTGCCGCAGGGTGCCGCGCAGCCCTACTTTTTCATCCTGCGCGCCCACTACCTGCCAGGTGCGGCCCAGCTAATGCTTCAGCCGCTGCGCCAGCGCCTGGGTGGCGCGCGCCGTCAGGTTTGAACGACAAGCCCCCTGCGCCATGCAGGCCGGGCGCAGCAGGATCATCTCGTTGAATCCGGTGATGGCGATCAGCGCCTTGCGCTGGGCCGCCTCCAGATCAGTCAGCAGTTCGCGTAACAGCTGCGGCTACAGTAGTTGGTTCGCCAACTCTTCACGATAGCATTTTTCCCACTGGTTCTGGTCCAGCAGCGCCATCTGTTCCACCATCAGCTCCGCCGCCATCTTCTTCACCAGTTCAGCATAGGCGCGCACCTCGGTCGGCTCGCCGGATATGCCGATCACGCAGTGGCTGATGATGCTAATCACCCGCTGCACAATCTGGCGCGCGGTGGCCTCCGCCAGAAAATTGGTTTGTCCGAACATCCCCAGTTCCCTGCTGCTGATGAAAATACAGGCATTTATACACCTATACACCATTTGCGGAGGGATATTAAAGGGCGCGTACGCTACAAGCTGCGGCGATCACTATTCGATGGAAGAATGGCAAAAAAAACGCCAGACCTGAGGTCTGGCGCTATGCAAGCAATGAAATCGATCAGCCGAAAATAGTCGCCAACTCGGCGCTCACTTCACTCACCTTGCGAGTACCGTCGATTTTACGGTATTGGGTGTTGCCTGCTTCCGCTTCTTTGCTGTAGTAGGAAATCAGTGGTGCGGTCATTTGGTGATATTCCACCAGACGTTTTCGTACGGTTTCTTCCTGATCGTCCTTGCGCATGGTCAGTTCTTCGCCGGTTACATCGTCTTTGCCTGACACTTGTGGTGGATTGAACTTCACGTGATATACGCGGCCAGATGGCACATGTATGCGACGACCAGTGATGCGATCGACAATCAGTTCGTCTAGCACATCGAATTCCAACACATAATCCACGTTAATACCGGCTTCTTTCATCGCATCAGCCTGTGGAATAGTACGTGGGAAACCGTCCAGCAGGAAACCGTTGCGGTAATCTTCCTGAGTGATGCGTTCTTTGACGAGAGCAATTACCAACTCATCGGTCACTAATTTGCCGGCGTCCATAATCTCTTTCGCCTGCTTGTCCAATTCATTGCCCGTCTTCACGGCAGCGCGCAATATATCCCCAGTGGAAATCTGCGGAATACCGTATTTTTCCATGATGAACTGAGCCTGAGTACCTTTACCAGCGCCCGGAGCGCCCAGCAGAATGATACGCATTGCGTAAATCCCCTTGCTATTATTCCTTCATCTTTCAAGCCGCCGCAATTTGGCAGCGCACACTCAACACAGTCACTTACCTGAGGCTGTGCGTGCTTGCCCGCCTAGCCGCAATTTGAAATCTTTTGGGTATTGAGTTTTTAAAAAAATGGCAAAAACACACCACCATATCATTTCAAGGGGGAGTCGCTCAAGGTTACGCAAAGGAAATTAATTGTAAATCATAAGAAAAAATTCAGGGAAAAGAGGGGATATGTAGAGAAAAATCGGCAATACGCCCCAAATGTGTCAGTCAGGGGCGCATAGTTTCTGTATTATACGGAGAGCAATTTATTCATTCGGTGGATGAACTGGTTTGGGTCCTCCAACGTACCGCGTTCTGCCAACAGCGCTTGATCCAGCAACAGATCGATCCATTCAGCGAATTGTTCGTTATCAGCCACATCGGAGGCATGTTTAACCAGGGTATGCTCAGGATTCAGCTCAAAAATGTATTTTACTTCCGGCGCTTGCTGACCCGCAGCAGCGAACAGCTTAGCCATTTGAGTACTCATCTCGTCGGCACCGGTAATGACCACTGCTGGGGTATCGGTCAGGCGATGCGTCAGGCGCACGTCCTTTACACGTTCACCCAGCAACGTCTTCACACGCTCGATAAAGGGTTCCAATTGCTGCTCGGCGGCCTTTTGCTCTTCAGTTTCGTCCGCCAGTTTGTCCAGCGCTTCATCGGCTTTGCTCACTGACTGGAACGGCTTGCCGTCGTACTCTGTCAGATAGCTCATCATCCATTCATCGATGCGGTCGGATAATAGCAACACTTCGATGCCTTTCTTGCGGAACAACTCCAGATGTGGGCTACTCTTGGCGGCGGCATAGCTATCGGCAGTGATGTAGTAAATTTTATCCTGCCCTTCAACCATACGGCCAACGTATTCTTCCAACGATACAGTTTGCGCCAAGCTATCGCTGTGGGTAGATGCGAAACGCAGCAGCTTGGCGATCGCTTCTTGGTTGCCGTTGTCTTCCGCTGGGCCTTCCTTCAGTACCAGGCCGAACTGCTGCCAGAATTTCTGATAGCTTTCAGTATCGTCCTTCGCCCGCTTCTCCAGCATCTGAAGTACACGCTTGGTCAGTGCGCCACGCAGGCTCTGGGTTATGCGGCTATCTTGCAGCATTTCACGCGAGATATTTAGTGGCAGATCATTTGAATCTATAAGGCCGCGCACGAAGCGCAGGTAGTTCGGCATAAACTGTTCAGCATCGTCCATGATAAACACACGCTGGACATACAGCTTCAGGCCATGTTTATGATCGCGATTCCACATGTCCCACGGTGCCTGAGCCGGGATATACAGCAAGCTGGTATACTCTTGCTTGCCTTCCACCCGGTTAAGACTCCAGATCAACGGATCAGTGAAGTCATGGGCGATATGCTTGTAAAACTCTTTGTACTCTTCGTCGGTGATATCAGCCTTGTTACGCTTCCACAGAGCCTGCGCCTTGTTGATCTTTTCCCAAGTGATGGTGCCGTCTTCTTCGTTTTTTCTCTCAATTTCCACCGGCAGCGCGATGTGATCGGAGTATTTTCCGATCACCGAACGCAAACGCCAGGCGTCGAGATACTCATCTTCACCTTCACGCAGATGCAGAGTGACCTCAGTGCCGTGGGTCTCTTTGGTAATGTCAGCGATAGTGTAGTCTCCCTCCCCTGTGGACTCCCATAACACGCCTTCATCGGCGGGGGCACCTGCGGCACGGGTACGCACTGTCACTTTGTCTGCTACAATAAACGCGGAATAGAAACCGACACCAAACTGACCGATCAGTTGGCTGTCTTTAGCCTGGTCGGAACCGATAGACTTAAGGAAATCCTTAGTGCCTGATTTGGCAATGGTGCCAAGGTTCTCGATCACTTCTTCACGGCTCATGCCAATGCCGTTATCAGAGAGGGTCAGTGTACGCTGCTCTTTATCAAAGGACAGGCGCACACGTAGTTCACCATCACCTTCATACAGCTCAGGCGCGGACAATGCGTGGAAACGCAATTTGTCAGCAGCATCCGAGGCGTTGGAGATCAACTCGCGCAAAAAAATCTCTTTGTTGGAGTATAGCGAATGAATCATCAAATTAAGCAGTTGCTTTACTTCAGACTGGAACCCACGGGTTTCTTGACCTTTCATATTCATTGATTACCTCAAAAGACAATGGTTACCAAGATCGCATAATAATGCGTATCAGGTGGGGATCAGGGCGATGTTTTTCAAGCGACTGGCGTGAAATTTTTGCACAATAGCTGACGGAGCCGAATGGCTCCATCAGGGGAACCTGATTGCATGACGACCGGCCAGAGAATACGACAGCGTGGTGTGCCATCGACCATCCTAATTCGCCACCTACCGGTACGCAGTGAGCGATCCGGCTGGCGGGCACGCCATATTTGCCGCACATCTCGGCGATGTAGTTGGCGGTGGCCTCCCCTTCCACCGTTGGGTTGGTGGCAAGGATGATTTCAGTAATGCGTTCCTTCTCCAGCCGTTGCCCCAACCGATCCAGGCCAATATCACCAGGGCCTATACCATCCAGCGGTGACAGGCGCACCATCAACACAAAGTAGCGTCCGGCGAACTGTCCAGTCTGTTCAATGGCGTGAATATCAGACGGAGTCTCCACCACGTAAATCTGGCCATTTTGTTGACCGCGTGGATTGGCGCAAATGGTGCAAATATCTTGCTCGGTGAAAGTGCGGCAGTCGGCACAGTAGCCGATTTCCGACATGGCACGCGTCAGTGCCTTCCCCAGACGCATGCCGCCGCTACGATCGCGTTGGAGCAGTTGGAACGCCATGCGCTGAGCTGGTTTTGCGCGCACGCCCGGCAGGCAGCGCAGCGCCTCTATCAATAATTCAAGCAGCGGGCTGGTTTGCCTCAGAACGGCATCTTGAAGCCAGGCGGCAACTGCATGCCATTGGACACTGAGGCCATCTTCTCTTTCTGGGTTTCTTCAATAAGGCGCGCGGCATCGTTAAAGGCAGCGGCGATCAGGTCTTCCAGCATTTCTTTGTCGTCTTCCATCAGGCTTGGATCGATCTCCACACGGCGGCAGTTATGCGCACCGTTGATGGTAACTTTCACCATACCCGCGCCAGATTCACCCGTCGTTTCTAATTTGGCGACCTCTGCCTGCATTTGCTGCATTTTTTCCTGCATTTGTTGGGCTTGCTTCATCAGATTTTCCAAACCGCCTTTACCAAACATAGTCGTCTCTCGTCACTTAGGCTGCACACAGTACGCAGCATTTACGTTTAAATAGGGCGAATACTGTCTTCATCCAGTTCCGCGTCAAAGAAGCGGCGCAGCGTCTGAATATGGGTATCCGCAACGATGGACTGGCGCACCTGCGCCAGTTTTTCTTCATAAATGGCTTGCCGCCATTCCAGCGGAGTCCGTTCCGCCGAATTATCATCTAACACCACGCTCAGTTCGACCGGGCGGCCATATAGCTCGCTGAGCGCGTCAGCCAGTGTCTTCTGCGCCGAGGACGAATTCAGGTGACATTGCGCAGACCGAAGGTGGAGACAAATATTGCCCGCTTCCTGTTGCTGCTTAAAAGCATTCAACGTCAACTGCTGCACTAACTTTGGCAGCTTCAGTTTGGCAATTTCCGCCGCCCAGGTATCACGCTCAAGCGACTCCACCACCAGCTTGGCCGACATTTCCGGAGTTTTCTCATGCTCCAGCGCCGTGCGTAGCGCATTGGGCGTCCTCAGCACCGTCGGCGCTACCTCCGGCTCTCCTGAAGCACGCCAGCGGTAGGCTTCTGGCTTGACTGTTTTTTCCGGCACGATTTTTTCTGCCTGACGCTGCTGGCTGCGCTCAGTCACAGAAGCCAATCGCTCCAGCGCTGAGCTTGCCGACTGCGCTCTTCCTAACGCCGTAGGTTCATGCTTTTTTGCTGTGGATGCTCCCTGCTGCCGCAGTTGACTACGTGCTTTTAACAACTGGGTGGTGGCATCCGGTAAATTCGGCTGTTGGTGATTTTGCGGTACAGCAGCTTGGCCTAATGGCGGTGGCACATCCTGAGATTGTGGCGCTTGCATTGGCTGAGTTATCTGCACGGGCTCGCTTTGCAGCTCAGCGATTAGCGCTTTGGGATGGAACGCTAGCGCACGCAGCAGGGTCATTTCAACCCCCATACGGCGATCTGGCGCGTAGGCCAGCTCTTTACGCCCCACCAGCAGTGTCTGGTAATAAAGTTGCACGTCTGCGGGCGGCAAGGTGCGTGCCAGCTCACGTAACCGCTGTTCAAGGGCAGCGTACTGGTTATCAAACATCGCAGGCAGCAATTGCACCATTGCAATGCGGTGCAATAGTGCTAGCGTCTCCACCAGCAGGCTTTCCCAGTCCACACCTCGCGCTGCAGACTGCGCAACCTGCGCCATCACCTTCTCACCGTCAGCGCTGGCCAGCGCTTCTAGGATCGCCAATGGCTGTTTGTCATCAAGCGTACCGAGCATTTGGTTGACGGTGGCAGCAGTAACCTGCCCCTGACCCACAGCGATCGCCTGGTCTGTTAGGCTGAGCGCATCGCGCATACTGCCATCAGCAGCGCGCGCCAACAATTGTAACGCACGGGTATCGCTGGTGATTTGCTCCGCAATTAGAACCCTTTGTAGCTGATTGCGGATCTGTTCGACATCCAGCACCTTGAGATGGAACTGTAAGCAGCGGGAAAGAATAGTGACCGGTAATTTCTGCGGATCGGTGGTGGCCAGCAGGAACTTGACGTGCGCAGGCGGCTCTTCCAGCGTTTTCAACAAGGCGTTAAAACTGTGGCGTGAGAGCATGTGTACTTCGTCGATCAGGTAAACTTTGAAGCGGCCACGGGCTGGCGCGTACTGGGCGTTATCCAGCAGATCACGGGTATCCTCCACTTTGGTTCTGGACGCGGCGTCGATCTCGATCAGATCGAAAAAACGCCCCTGCTCAATCTCACGGCAGTTAGTGCATTGACCGCACGGCGTGGCAGTGATGCCAGCTTCACAATTCAGCCCTTTAGCCAGCAGGCGCGCAATAGTGGTCTTACCCACGCCACGCGTGCCTGAGAACAAATAGGCATGATGAATTCTCCCCAGCGAAAGGCCGTTAGCCAGTGCAGTCAGGACATGTTCTTGTCCGACAACATCTGAAAACGTTTGAGGACGCCACTTACGGGCAAGAACCTGATAGCTCATTAATACCGAAGAAGTCGAGTGATCTGGAGAACCATGCTAACACAGCCCCACAGCGATCCGCGAGGCTGTTGTTGTAATGGGGTAATGCAGATTAGTGACCAGCGAAATTGATCAAGCTGTAACATTTGATACCCAGTGTGTTCAAACGCAATTCACCGCCCAGATCAGGCAGGTTAATAACGAAAGCCGCATTTTTCACTTCTCCACCCAGACGGCGAATGAGCTTGACGGTAGCAGCAACGGTTCCGCCGGTCGCTAGCAGGTCGTCAATCACCAGTACCTTGTCACCTACGGAAATGGCATCGGTGTGGATTTCCAACTGATCAGTGCCGTACTCTAGCTCGTAGCTTTCGCTGAGGGTGGTTCGCGGCAGTTTGCCCGGCTTGCGCACCGGCACAAACCCGACACCTAATGCCAGAGCAACAGGCGCGCCGAACAGGAAACCACGCGATTCAGTACCCACCACTTTGGTTACACCTGCTGTGCGATAATGCTCAGCCAGCAGTTCAATGCTTGCGGCATAAGCTAGGGGTTTTTCCAGCAGGCTCGTAACATCACGGAACAAAATGCCCAGCTTGGGGTAATCCGGGATGGTTTTAATACTGTCTTTAACAAGCTGAAACTGCTGCGCTGTCGCGGTCATAATCATTGCCTGATTGAGACTACCTGAAAACGGGTACACAGGTTGCTAAAAGTTCCACACTACCCTAAATACCTGCGCTAAATAGTAGATCACTGAAGGAACTCAATCCGGTTTGAGCGATCTCATCAATCGCCAAATATCATAAACCCTCACAACCGAACTGAGTAATGCCGATCATAGCACCCATACCCCGACATGAACGACGTCAGATGCAAAAAATTATCCAGAAAAAACCAGATAAAAATTATGCCAGACGCCTTATCACCATGTTGATGTTACACCGTGGCAACACGCTGACTTACCTAGGTAAAACCTTATGTGCCGCCCGCTCCTCTGTCGGACGATGGGTTAATTTGTTCACATTGGGCGGCTATGAAGGATTGGCAAGCCTTTCACCTGGACGCCTCCGAAAATGGCCCACGGAGGCGATGTTGAAGATGCTTGATTTGCTCGTTCAGCGTTCTCCACAGGACTTTGTCTATCTGCGTTCTCGGTGGAATGCTGAGATATTAACGATTGAAATTAATAAATTATTTAACTCGACGTTACATCCTGGCTCACTTCGGCGCTGGTTGCCGAGAGCCGGTATTGTGTGGCATAGAGCGGGGCTTTGTTGAATAAATCGGATTTGGAATAAAGAGTCCCCTAAATGGGCATCTTTCAGGCAAGGCGTACACTTTCTGGCATACCGGCGAGCGGCATCTTGTTTAATGCACAGATTTACTCTGTACCTCGCTGTTGCCGCTATCGAACGTCGGTGGTAGCCTGTGATACTTTTCCACCGTGTGTTGTCTCCGGTAATGCGCTGGTTCACCACCGATTGATTTCGCTCTGCATAGTCTGCCGACCAATAACGGGCTCCGCTGCTGGGCGGTATTAACGCCTTGAGCTTCTTGCCCCTTAACTCATCATCACACACTCGCGTATCCTAAGCCCGATCCGCCGAGGCGACTTTGATTTTACGGTACCTCTGACGGATGAGACCTGGGAAGGCTTCTATATCGGTGACATTGCTCAAGGAAAGGTCAGCACAGATGACCTCATGTGTTTCTGTATCTACGGCCAAATGCAGTTTTCGCCAGATCCGCCGTTTTTCCTGACCATGTTTTTTTGCCATCCACTCCCCTTCACCCAACACGTTGAGCCCGCTAGAGTCGATAACGAGGTGCGCAATTTCACCTGGCGTTGGTGTTTTAAACGGGACATGGCCGGACTTCGCCCGCTTACTGATGCAGGTGTCGTCCGGGCAGTTCAACGGCACTTTGATCAGTGTGACAATGGAGTCGACGAAGCCCTGGAGGGCGCGAAGTGTCAGGCCGAAAATCCGTTTCAGCATCAATACGCTGGTGATTGCCATATCGGAATAATGTGGTGGGCGACCACGCAGAGAAGGTTTTGCCTCGCAGTACCAGGCGTGAAGTGCCGTTTCATCCACCGAGAAAGTGAGTAAACCCCGAGTGATAAGGGTGTTGTTGTAAGCCTTCCAGTTGGTGATGTTGAACTTTTGCTGGGCACGGCATGTCGCTATTTTGACAGAAGGAGAGTGATCTGATCCGCATGCCGGCCAAAAGTTCGATTTACTCAACAACGCCTCATGCGGTACGTGTAATTCCCTAAACTCTTTGAAGCTGCCAGTTTATCCAGCATCTTCTCCGCTTCTGCCCGCACCAGAACATTCTTAACCCTCTGCCAGCGGGCTTTTCCTTTACGATCCTGTACTGACCAGTTTTTGATTGAGTCATGACTTTCTATCACGAGTAACGCTAATTGTGCCTCAAGCTGGCGTATACGATTGTTTGCCGCTTCCAGCTATGCAAGCAGCTCCGCCCTGGAGGGGGATGCTTTCTGCATGGCGGATCTTCTTATTTTTGCGATAGCGCCGCGCCCGCTCTGCGGGTAACAGGGCATTTCCGGTACGGGGACGGCCCTGCTGACGCTTTATGCTGGTATCGTTCATGAGAGACTCACTTAGTGAAGTAAATAAACTGCATATTCGTTACGCATTACATTATTTATCCGGTTTTTGCCTGTCTAACGGGCTTCGGTAAAACGCCCAGTTTGGGTGACTGAAGGGATTCCTTAACTTTTGCAATAAGCCTGAAAGTTATAAATAGTTCAGTCTATATAATCGTATTAGGGGGTTGAGGTCTAATGGGCGAAAACCTACGCTTAGCGTAAGTATTAGTAAGTAAATGTGTAAGATAGTGCTCTAGCCCTTGCCATATCTACGTTACCAAAATCTAATCCATTACGCTCAGTGGATAGTAGTCTGTACAAAAAATAGGCTTAGCGTAGGATCTCATCGGTTTTCCAGCCGAACTCCTATTAGCGCTTTAGCGCTTCGCTCAGTTCTTCACGCAGGGTGGAAAGTATCGCTTTCACAACACGCGGGTTGCCCGCCACCACGTTACCGGATCTAAAGTGGTTATGGCCACCAATAAAGTCGGTGACCAAGCCACCAGATTCACGCACCAGCAGTTCGCCTGCAGCGAAGTCCCAAGGTTTCAAACCGATCTCGAAGAAGCCATCCACGCGGCCAGCGGCGACATAGGCTAGATCCAGCGCGGCAGAGCCGGTGCGCCGGAAGTCCGCGCACTGGGTGAACAGTGTGCCAATCACCTTGATATATGGGGCGGCGTGCTGTTTATTTTTGAACGGGAAACCGGTCGCCAGAATAGTGCCATCCAGATCTTTAGCATGGGTGCCACGCAGGCGGTAACCGTTAAGTTGCGCACCTTGGCCACGGCTAGCGGTGAACAACTCATTGCGCATTGGATCATATACCACCGCCACTTCAGTACGGCCTTTAATACGTACTGCAATGGAGACAGAGAAATGTGGGAAGCGTTTGATAAAGTTTGAGGTGCCATCCAGTGGATCGATCACCCATTGTACATCTTGAGCTTCACCAATCAGTTCACCACGTTCTTCGGTAACATTGGTAACAATAGTATGTTGCGGATAAGATTTGAGGATCACTTCGATGATCAGATGCTCTGCATCGCGATCGACATTAGTTACAAATTCATAGGTTCCTTTCTGGCTCGCTTCAACGGCTTCTGGGGTTTCATAGTTTTTGGCAATCAAGTTACCCGCCTTACGCGCAGCGCGCACGGCGATAGTCAGCATCGGATGCATGGGTATCTTCCAACTAGGATGTTAAAGAACAGGAAACGGCACGGAACAAGTATAGCAGCTCTGCGGCAAAATGCCTACTGCTGTGTTAAGATGCGTTGATTTTCCGCTACGCTCAAGAGTTTGTATGCTGTACAACATCCGCATTGTTCTCGTAGAGACCTCCCGTACCGGCAACATGGATTCGACCGCCAGCGCCATGAAAAATATGGGATTAACCAACCTTTATTTGGTTAATCCGCTGATAAAACCCGATTCTCCGGCGATTGCTCTGGCTGCTTGTGCCAGCGATGTGATCGGTAACGCCGCTCTCGTGGATACCATGGATGACGCCATTAACGGTTGTAGCTTAGTGGTGGGTACCAGTGCGCGTTCACACACATTACCCTGGCCAATGCTGGAGCCACGTGAGTGCGGGCTGCGGGCGGTAAAGGCAGGTGAGCATGCGCCAGTGGCGCTGGTGTTTGGCCGTGAACGGGTGGGGCTTGACCAACGATGAGTTGCAGAAGTGCCACTACCATGTTGCCATTCCCGCCAATCCAGATTACAGCTCGCTGAACCTGGCGATGGCGGTGCAGATCCTGGCATATGAGTTGCGTGTGGCTTATCTCGACCGCCAGCAAACGGGGGGAACGCCTCAGGAAGAGACGCCTTATCCACTGGTGGACGATCTTGAGCGTTTTTATCAGCATCTGGAGCATTGGATATGGCTAAACATAATACTTGAGTGAATTACTAGGTTAAATAGTTGACTGATCTACTCAGGAATGTCAAAATTTCAGCCGTATTTGACCAACAGGTAGCCATTGAACTATGAGACTGACATCTAAAGGCCGTTATGCGGTAACCGCTATGCTTGACGTAGCATTGCACTCGCAGGAAGGGCATGTGCCTTTGGCGGATATTTCCGAGCGCCAGGGTATTTCTCTCTCTTATCTGGAACAATTATTCTCTCGTCTGCGCAAGCATGGCCTGGTGGCCAGTGTGCGCGGTCCGGGTGGGGGGTATCTACTTGGTAAAGACATGAGTGACATCGCAGTTGGTACTGTTATCACTGCTGTTGATGAATCGGTAGATGCCACCCGCTGCCAAGGTAAAGACGGTTGTCAAGGGGGGGAACGCTGCCTGACGCATACCCTGTGGCGCGATCTGAGCGAGCGCATCAGCGAATTCTTGAACAATATTACGTTGGCAGAACTAGTTAATAACCAGGAAGTACTGATAGTGGCGGATCGTCAGAACAACGATACGCGTTGCATAGACAAACGGTCATCCACAAGAAGTTATCGACGTTAATCTGCGCGCATAAGCAGCTGGCGATATTCTTTAGTTTTGGAAGTGATGTAGGGAGCACAAGCGCAATGAAATTACCGATTTATCTGGATTACTCAGCAACGACGCCGGTAGACCCGCGCGTTGCTGAGAAGATAATGCAATTTTTGACCCTGGATGGCACTTTCGGTAATCCGGCCTCCCGTTCTCACCGTTTCGGTTGGCAGGCCGAAGAAGCCGTGGATATCGCCCGTAATCACATTGCTGAATTGGTGGGGGCAGACCCACGCGAAATCGTATTCACTTCAGGGGCGACGGAATCCGATAACCTGGCGATTAAAGGTGCGGCTCATTTCTACCAGAAAAAAGGCAAGCACATCATTACCAGCAAAACCGAACATAAAGCCGTGTTGGACAGCTGTCGCCAGCTCGAGCGCGAAGGTTTTGAGGTGACCTACCTGGCACCACAGAGCAATGGCATCATCGACCTGCCCGCTCTCGAAGCAGCGATGCGTGACGACACCATTCTGGTTTCTATCATGCATGTGAACAACGAAATCGGCGTGGTACAACATATTGAAAAAATTGGCGAAATGTGCCGGGAGCGCGGCATTATTTACCACGTTGACGCCACACAGAGCGTGGGTAAGTTGCCTATTGATCTGAGCAAGCTGAAAGTTGATCTGATGTCGTTCTCCGGCCATAAAATTTACGGCCCGAAAGGCATTGGTGTTTTGTATGTGCGCCGCAAGCCGCGTATCCGCATCGAAGCCCAAATCCACGGCGGTGGTCATGAGCGCGGCATGCGTTCCGGCACCCTGCCGGTGCACCAGATCGTCGGCCTGGGTGAAGCCTACCGTATTGCCAAAGAAGAGATGGCGACGGAAATGGCGCGCCTAAGCTGGCTTCGCGATCGCCTGTGGAACGGCGTTAAAGATATGGAAGAAGTGTATTTAAACAGCGATCTAGAACAGGGTGCACCGAATATCCTTAACGTCAGTTTCAATTACGTTGAAGGTGAGTCGCTGATCATGGCGCTGAAAGATCTGGCTTTGTCCTCCGGCTCTGCCTGTACCTCCGCCAGCCTGGAGCCGTCCTACGTGTTGCGCGCGCTGGGCATGAATGATGAATTGGCGCACAGTTCGATCCGTTTATCCCTGGGGCGCTTCACTACGCAAGAAGAGATCGATTACACCATTCAACTGGTGCGTAAATCCATTTGCCGCCTGCGCGACCTTTCCCCTTTGTGGGAGATGTTCAAACAGGGCGTGGATATCAACAGCATCGAGTGGGCACATCATTAATTCTCAGGATCCAGGAGCAAAATCATGGCTTACAGCGAAAAAGTAATCGATCATTATGAAAATCCGCGCAACGTGGGTTCCTTTGACAACCAAGATCCCACCATTGGCAGCGGCATGGTAGGTGCACCGGCCTGTGGTGACGTGATGAAGTTGCAGATCAAAGTTAACAATGAAGGTATCATTGAAGACGCCCGCTTCAAGACTTACGGCTGTGGTTCCGCCATCGCCTCCAGTTCGCTGGTGACCGAATGGATGAAAGGCAAATCTCTCGATCAGGCTGAAG
The DNA here is from genome assembly GCF_964019515.1 of Serratia symbiotica (Periphyllus acericola). Classification (NCBI taxonomy): domain Bacteria; kingdom Pseudomonadati; phylum Pseudomonadota; class Gammaproteobacteria; order Enterobacterales; family Yersiniaceae; genus Serratia; species Serratia symbiotica. The sequence continues at coordinate 87,848 of NZ_OZ026452.1, read as the reverse complement.
CGATCAAAAACACCCAGATCGCCGAAGAACTGGCATTGCCGCCGGTTAAAATTCACTGTTCAATTTTGGCAGAAGACGCCATTAAAGCAGCGATCGCCGACTACAAAAGCAAACATAGCACCAAGTAGTTTTTTTGAGTCAGTTAGCCCGGTTGTTAGGCGGGGCTTTAATGTGACCTATGAGGTTGTGATGTCAATTACCATGAGCGACAGCGCTGCACAACGTGTTCAGACTTTTATCGATAAACGAGGTAAAGGTCTCGGTCTGCGTTTGGCGGTAAGAACTTCCGGCTGCTCTGGAATGGCGTACGTGCTGGAATTTGTTGACGAAATAAACGATGATGACATCGTCTTTGAAGACAAAGGCGTCAAAGTGTTCATTGACGGCAAAAGCCTGGTCTATCTTGATGGCACTGAGCTTGATTTCGTTAAGGAAGGTCTGAATGAAGGCTTTAAATTCAACAACCCGAACGTCTTAAGCGAGTGTGGCTGTGGCGAGAGTTTTAACGTTTGACAGCCTATCGCCCCCTCCCGCCATGTGCGGGGGTACTTTATCCGCTAACGCCAAGAGCACGCTATGGATTACTTTACCCTATTCGGGCTGCCAGTTTGCTATCCTGTGGATGCTAGCCTACTCACATCCCGTTTTCAGGATCTACAGCGCCAATTCCATCCCGATCGTTTTGCCTGCCAGCCGGAACGTGAACGCCTGATAGCCTTGCAGCAGGCGGCGACCATCAATCAAGCCTACCAGACGCTAAAGCATCCATTAAAATGCGCAGAGTATATGTTATATTTGTACGGCTTTGACCTGGCTAATGAACAGCACACCCTGCGCGACACCGCTTTTCTGATTGAACAGCTAGAGTTACGTGAGGAGCTTGATGCCATTAAGCACAAAGCGGATGCGGAGAGCTTGCTGGCCGAATTTGACATGCGGTTGAACGACACGATTAAACGGCGCAGTGCGCTGATGGTGCAACAGTTGAATGGCGAGCGATGGTCGGAAGCTGCCGATACCGTGCGTAAGCTGCGCTTTTCGGACAAACTCCAGCAAGAGGTTGAACAACTCACAGAAAAGCTGCTGGGTTTTGAGTAACACCTTCTGATTGTGGAAGCTTCAACATGGCCTTATTACAAATTAGTGAGCCTGGCCTAAGTACTGCGCCGCATCAGCGCCGTTTGTCGGCAGGTATCGATTTAGGCACCACCAACTCGCTGGTTGCCACGGTGCGTAGTGGGCAGGCAGAAACACTGGCCGACGAACAGGGCCGCCATTTGCTGCCTTCAGTGGTGCACTACCAGGCGGAGGCGCAGCTTGTGGGTTGGCAAGCGCGCCAACAGGCGGCACAGCAGCCAGCCAACACCATTAGCTCGATCAAACGTTTGATGGGCCGTTCCCTGGTAGATGTGCAGCAACGTTATCCTAACCTGCCATACCAGTTTCAGGCCAGTGACAACGGCCTGCCGATGATCGTTACCGCTGCTGGGTTGGTTAACCCGGTAGGGGTTTCAGCCGATATTCTCAAGGTGCTTTCTGTCCGCGCACAGGCGGCGTTGCAAGGGAACCTTGACGGCGTGGTGATCACCATTCCTGCCTATTTTGACGATGCACAGCGCCAAGGCACCAAAGACGCTGCACATCTGGCTGGCCTGCATGTATTGCGTCTGTTAAACGAACCGACCGCTGCAGCGATCGCCTACGGGCTGAACTCCGGCCAAGAAGGGGTGATCGCGGTCTATGATCTGGGCGGTGGCACCTTTGATATTTCCCTATTACGTCTTAGCCGAGGGGTGTTTGAAGTCTTGGCCACCGGCGGCGATGTTGCGTTGGGCGGCGACGACTTCGACCACCTGCTGGCTGACTGGTTACGCGATCAGGCTGGCGTGGTTGACCGTAGTGATCATGGTGTGCAGCGTCAACTGCTGGATGCCGCTATCGCTGCAAAAATCGCGCTGAGTGATGCCGATAGCGTCCAGGTCGAGGTTATTGGTTGGTCCGGTGAAGTGACGCGTACCCAGTTTGAAGCGCTGATCGCGTCGTTGGTGAAACGCACTCTGCTTGCCTGCCGACGTGCGCTGAAAGACGCTGGCCTCGTCGCTGAAGAGGTACGGGAAGTGGTGATGGTCGGCGGCTCCACACGTGTGCCATTCGTGCGTGAACAGGTGGGAACATTCTTTGGCCGCCCCCCGCTGATCTCTATCGACCCGGATAAAGTTGTTGCCATTGGCGCGGCGATCCAAGCTGATATTCTGGTGGGCAACAAGCCGGGCAGCGACATGCTATTGCTGGATGTGATCCCGTTGTCACTCGGGCTGGAAACCATAGGCGGTTTGGTTGAGAAAGTGATCCCGCGCAACACCACCATTCCGGTGGCGCGCGCGCAGGAGTTCACCACCTTCAAAGACGGTCAGAATGCGATGATGATCCACGTACTGCAGGGCGAGCGCGAACTGATACAAGATTGCCGTTCGCTGGCGCGTTTCACGCTACGCGGGTTGCCGCCGTTACCGGCCGGTGGCGCGCATATCCGCGTCACCTTTCAGGTGGATGCCGACGGTCTGCTGAGCGTCACTGCGATGGAGAAATCCACCGGTGTTGAAGCCGCAATTCAGGTAAAACCTTCGTATGGCTTGTCCGACAGCGAAATTGCCACGATGCTCAAAGAGTCGATGGCCCATGCCCATAACGATGTTGGCACACGCAAGCTGGCGGAACAGCGGGTGGAAGCTTTGCAGGTGCTAGAAAGCCTACAGGGTGCGTTAGATAAAGATGCCGCGCTGCTGAGCGAAATGGAAAGCCAGGCGATCGTTGCCGTATCGCAAGCGCTGCAACATGCAGTATCAGGCGACGACCCCGTAGCTATCGAAACTGCCATTAAAGCATTAGATTCACAAACGCAAGATTTTGCCGCGCGCCGCATGGATGCCGCCACTCGCCGCGCGTTGGCTGGTCATTCTGTGGATGAGGTTTAACTATGCCTAAAATTGTTTTTTTGTCCCAGCAAGATTTATGCCCTGAGGGGGTAGTCGTGGAAGCTAAACCCGGGGAATCCATACTCAACGTTGCGTTGCGCAGCGGTATTGAAATTGAGCACGCCTGCGAGAAATCCTGCGCTTGTACTACCTGTCACTGCATTGTGCGTAAAGGTTTCGATTCTCTGGAAGAAAGCGGCGAGCTGGAAGACGATATGCTGGATAAGGCTTGGGGCTTGGAGCCGGAAAGCCGCCTCAGCTGTCAGACACGGGTCGCCGACGAAGATCTGGTGATTGAAATACCCCGTTACACCGTTAACCACGCGCGTGAGCATTGATACCCATTGCCTTTCAAGCCACAGCGCTGTTGGCCGCGTGCAGTTATTTGGCCGATCCCTGGGCCTAACCCCATGCGGGGCCGCTGCCAGCAGCGTGCAAATTTGCTCCCAGCAGATTTGTCACCCCAGTCACTTACTGGTGTAAGCGGTTGGAGGCCCAGGCAGTTGCCGCCTAGCTGCAACTTGAAATCCATAAGCTAGGCAATAAAAATCCCTCTTGAGTTTCGCTTTGAAGAGTGAAAAATTAAGGGGATAAATTCGGAGTGAGAAGGTTATGACAACAGAATTCATGTAGGTCACGCTGTCACCGCAACCTGCTGACGCGCGTTGGGGCGAAAAAGCCTTGCTGAGCACCAACGTGGAAGGAATAACCCTCCATCTGACCGGCAACGATAAGCAGGGTGCCATCCAGCGTGCTGGGCGCAAAATTGACGCCCAGGGCATCAGCAAAGTGAAGTTGGCTAGCGAAGGCTGAGATCTGGAAAGCAGTTGGGCGTTTTGGCAGGGCTATCGTGGGCCAAAAGGCCGACGCAGCATCGAATGGGCAGAACTGCCGGAAGCCGAACGCCAAGAGCTGGATAAGCGCATGAAGATCGTTGACTGGGTACGCGACACTATCAACATACCAGCTGACGCACTAAGCCCAGAGCAACTGGCTATCCGCGCTGTTGATTTGATGTACTATGTCGGCGGCGATGCAATTAGCTATCGTATCACCAAAGGCGAGGATTTGCTTGAGCAGAACTACGCGGGTCTCTATACCGTTGTCCGTGGTTCCAAGTGTCCGCCGGTACTGCTGGTGCTGGATTTCAACCCCACTGCTAACCCCGATGCGCCGGTGTTCGCTTGTCTGGTGGGCAAAGGTATCACCTTTGACAGCGGTGGCTACAGCCTGAAACAGAGTGCCTATATGGATTCCATGAAAGCCGATATGGGCGGTGCCGCCACCATCACTGGGGCTTTGGCGCTGGCGGCGGCACGCGGCCTTAAGCAACGCGTGAAACTGTATCTGTGCTGTGCGGACAACATGGTTAGCGGCAACGCCTTCAAACTGGGTGATATTATTTGCTACCGCAACGGCAAAACCGTTGAGGTGATGAACACTGACGCGGAAGGACGGTTAGTATTGGCCGATGGCCTGATTGACGCCTGCGAGCAGAGCCCGCAGTTGATCATCGATTGTGCCACCCTGACTGGCGCGGCAAAAACCGCCCTAGGCAGTGATTATCATGCCCTGTTCAGCTTTGATGATGCGTTGGCGCAGGAACTGCTGACCAGCGCCGCCGCTGAACAAGAACCCTTCTGGAGCTTGCCGCTGGCCGAGTTCCATCGCAGCCAGCTACCGTCCAATTTCGCCGAACTGAACAATTTGGCCGGCTCCGCCTACACCGCGGGGGCCAGCACCGCAGCTGCATTCCTATCGCACTTTGTCAAACATTATAAGCAAGGCTGGCTGCACGTCGATTGCTCCGCCACCTACCGCAAGGGCGTGGTGGAAACAGTGGTCTGCGGGTGCCACTGGCCTGGGTGTGCGTACACTGGCGAATCTGCTGCTCAAGAGCCAAACCATTGAAGCCTGCTAGCCTGTGCTCTATCGTCATCGCCCAGCATGCTGGGCGATACTATTTGATCTCTGGAGTTTGCCATGATTTTCCATCATCAGGATGTCGCACCCAGCGAGAATGAACTTGAACACCTGCTTAAGCTGGCAGTGACAGAGCAAGCCGAGCGCCCGGCGTTCTTCCGCGCACTGCTTAATGCCACGGTGCTGATCCTCGGCGACAACGAGCAGATGCGGCAGGACGGTGACATTATCCTGAATGCCGACATCCCAGTCAATATTCAACATTGGGAAAAACATGGCGGCGGCAACATCATTCCGTTTTTCTCCTCGTTGGCTGCGCTGCGAATAGCTGTTGAGGGTGAACAACCATTTATCGCGCTACCAGCGCGGGTATTGTTTGAAATCATCCAGGGTGCGGATTTGTTCCTGAACCCAAAGGCGGAATACGGCAAGGAATTTTATCCCGAGGAGGTAGCAACGCTGTTGGCCACCGACAGGGTTACCAAGCCGGTAGAGCGCTATGTTGATAAAGACAGCCAAATCCTGTTAGGCAAGCTGAAGGACTATCCCACGGCGATGGTGGAGGCGCTAAACACATTGCTTAGTCAACGCAAACTGGTGCGCCGTGCCTTCCTCACGCTGATGCACGATCAGGCGGTGGATGAGCAGCCTAATCTGTTGGTGGGATTGGAGATTGGAGGTGGACGGTGATCCGGCGGAGATCGACGCCTTGATCAACGCGGTCGGCAACGTCGCGAGCGAAATGGTCGCTAACGAAGAGCCTGTGGATTTTTGCTTGGTGTCGGAAAAAGAGCGTGGAGTTAGTCACTACCTGATCACCCATACCTGGCAGTTCTATCAGCGCCTTTGGGGGAGTTGGCTGCGTGATCTTATCCCCTCGACCACTAAAACAGAGTGAGCCTTGCCCCAATAGTGGAATGAGAGCCTATTCTTGGCGTTGTTGAATAAATCGAACTTTTTGCCGGGACGAGGATCAGATTACTCTCCTTCTGTCAACATAGCGACATTCCGTGGCCCAGCAAAAGTTCAACATCACCAACTGGAAGGCTTACAAAAACGCCCTTATCACTCGGGATTCACTCACTTGCTGGGGGGATGAAACGGCACTTCACGCCTGGTACTAAGAGGCAAAACCTTCTCTGCGTGGTCGCCCACCACATTATTCTGATATGGCAATCACCAGCGTATTGATGCTGAAACGGATTTTCGGCCTGACACTTCGCGCCCTCCAGGGCTTCGTCGACTCCATTGTCACACTGATTAAAGTACCGTTGAACTGCCCGGACGACACCTGCATCAGTAAGCGGGCAAAGTCCGGCCATGTCCCGTTTAAAACCCCAACGCTGGGTGAAATTGCGCACCTCGTTATCGACTCTAACGGGCTCAACGTGTTGGGTGAAGACGAGTGTAAGGTAAAAAAACACGGTCAGGAAAAACGGCGTATCTGGCGAAAACTGCATTTGGCCGTAGATACAGCAACACATGAGGTCATCTGTGCTGACCTTTCCTTGAGCAATGTCACCGATACCGCAGCCTTCCCAGGTCTCATCCGTCAGAGGTACCGTAAAATCAAAGTCGCCTCAGCGGATCGGGCTTAGGATACGCGAGTGTGTGATGATGAGTTAAGGGGCAAGAAGCTCAAGGCGTTAATACCGCCCAGCAGCGGAGCCGGTTATTGGTCGGCAGACTATGCAGAGCAAAATCAAGCGGTGGTGAACTAGCGCGTTACCGGAGACAACACACGGTGGATATGATAGGCTACCACCGACGTTCGATAGCGGCAACAGCGAGGTACAGAGTAAAGCAGCTATTTGTTGGTCACCTGTCGCTGCGAGATTATGATGGGCAAGTTGCAGAGGCGCTGGCCATGATATGTTCACTAAACAAGATGCCGCTCGCCGGTATGCCAGAAAGTGTACGCCTTGCCTGAAAGATGCCCATTCAGGGGACTCTTTATTCCAAATCCGATTTATTCAAAAACGCCAGCCAGCTTCTATAAACACTTTCAGCGCACCTGAATGACCCAAACCATGTTGTATCAACCAACCAGCATCGTCCGGCATGGTCGGATGCTGTAGCATGTCGCGCTGTGGCCAACGCAACCCGGCATACAGGGAAGACTGCCCACCGAAGCTCTGCCCCGCTACTACTATGCTGGCGGGGCTGTCGCTGTATGACGCCCGTTCGGCCACCTGAGGCATCAGTTCTTCCTGTACTGCCAACCAGAAATATTCTTGCAGGTCAGTTCGCGCGCACGCTGCTTCAGATCGATAATATCGATCAGCACATATACCGCTTGCGGCAACTCGCCCCCGCGTGTCAGTTGCATCAGCGGTTCCCTCACCGGTATCTGCTGCGCCCAGAATTGCCCATCGAGCAGAATAGCTAGTGGGCGTTTGGTTGGCTGGCTATCACCGGTGGTATAGATCCAATAGATCCAGACGTTGCGGCTGTTGCCCAGCCGCTCATTGCGCCAAGTTATGATGTTGCTGACGTGCTATGGCGGTGCTGGCGTACAACGCCCCGCTGGTGATCTCATACTCATCGAATGCGCTCCATTCAGGCTGTGGCTGCGCTTCCGGCAGATGCAGGCCGGAGAGAAAGTGGCCGCTAGTACCCGACCAAGCACGGCGAGGATTGAGTAGATCATGCGTGGTGCTGGCAAACACCTGATACCACCAGTGGCGCATGTTGTGCATGTTGCAGTCGGCGTCATCGCCGCTGAGCTCTGGCAGACACTCATCAAAGCAGGGAATAAAACAGTAACTGCTACGCTAGTCACCATTCAGCTCTGTCTGCAAATACCAGACGTCGGTACCATTCAGACGTTGCAAGCCCTGTTGTGGATTCGGCTGATGATGGTTAGTCAGGCAGTTAATGTGCACCCATATCCGCTGGCAGTTTGAAGTTAACTCGCATCCCTAGGGATCACGCCAGAAAAACGTCACTCGTCATCGGTTATTCTCCGCTGGTTCCATCCACGGGGTGCCGCGACGAACCACTTGCAACCACCAGCCGGGGCTACCGGCACGGGGGCTGGCCAATAATTTGCTGCTTTCTATATTCACAATACCTGTCTATTTTGTCGTTGGCGGTTCAGATAAACATTGGTCTTATCCGTAACGATTAGGAGAACTAGCCTAGACGCAATGTAACGCAATGAGAAGAATAATATTGATCATTATTCGCATTTATAATATTGTATTAGCCTTGGAAGCTGTGCAGAAATTGCACAATGGCGAGGGATGCTAGATACATAAGGTTATATCCCCTGCCGCGGCTGGTTTTTTAATGCCTCAACCACGCAATAACTACAACTACTCTTCCCGCTTAGCGCGGGTTATAGCAGCAACGTAGGACACACCAATGAACAGCACATTATCTCGTTATTCTTTAGCCACTATCATTTTGGGTTAGGGCTAACATCAGCGATGGCCAACGCCACGCAGCAGACAGACAGACACCACCACCACCGAAGAAAATACCTATTACTACGAGTGGAAGACACCATCGTGGTGACCGCTACCAGGCAGAACTTGCAGGCACCAGGGGTTGCCACCATCACCGCAGAAGACATAAAGAAACGCCCGCCAGCGCGTGATATTAACGAATTGATCCGCACCATGCTAGGGGTTAACCTGACGGGCAACGCCACCAGTGGCCAACGTGGCAACAACCGCCAGATCGATATTCGCGGCATGAGGCCAGAAAATACCTTTATCCTGATCGACGGAAAACCCGCCTCTAGCCGCAACTCGGTGCGTCAAGGCTGGCGCGGAGAGCATGATACACGCGGTGATACCGCCTGGGTATCGCCTAAAATGATCGAACGCATTGATGTGCTGCGCAGCCCCGCAGCAGAGCGTTACGGCACTGGTGCTGCTGGCGGCGTGATCAATATCATCATCAAGAAGACCAGCAACGCATTACATGGTACGCTGAACGGCTATTTCAACCTACCCCAGCATAAGCAGGAAGGTGCCGCTAAGCACACCGACTTCAGCCTATCCGGCCCATTGAGTGATTAATTGAGTTTCCGTCTGTTTGGCGGCTAGAGCAAAAGGCAGGCCGATGCATGGGATATCAATGCACCCTATAAATCTGAACGTGCATCTACCCATATCAATAGTATTCCCGCCGGGCACGCAGGCGTCATCGATAAAAACATTGATGCACTGCTTCACTGGGACTTAGCCCATTTGCAGTCGCTGGATTCGAATATGCCTATGGCCGCCAGGGCAATTTGTTGCCGGGGATACCCAGAACACCAACACCAATGCGCTGGTGCAAAGTAACTACGGTAAAGAGACCAACCGCATTTATCGCGAAAACTGCGGTTTGAACTACCACGGTGCCGGAGACAATGGCATCAGCACCAACAACTACGTGCAATTTGAGCACACCCGCAATACCGGCCTGAACGAAGGGTTGGCCGGTGGCACCGAGGGCATCTTTAATCTCAAAGATCCTGGTTTCATGACCACTAAACTGGACAGTTTCCTAGCACACAGTGAAGTCAATATACCGCTCGAACTCGGCGTAACACAAACCGCTGCTCTGGGTACCTAGTGGAACCAGCAGCATATGAAAGATACATCGTCAGCCAGTCAAAAGCTGGGGGAGGAACTTTACCCAGCCGAGAGACCGGCACTCGTAGCCCTTATGCTTCTGCTCATGTCTTCTCGCTGTTCGCCGAAGACAATCTGGAACTGATCGACAGTACTATGTTGACGCCGGGCCTGCGTTACGATGTGCACTCCAAGGCTTGTAAGAACTGGAGTCCATAACTGAACTTATCGCAGGAAGTGGGCGACAACTTCACCCAGAAAATGGGCATCGCCCGCACCTATAAGACACCTAACCTATTCCAGACCAACAAAAATTATTTGCTGTACAGCCAAGGCAAAGGTTGCGTGGGCAGCGATATCGTCAATGGCTGTTACCTGATTGGCAACGACAATCTGAAAGCGGGGTAGTTCAAGGTCTGGAAGGTACGCTGAACGTGCCTGTTAGCGAGAGCGTCTCCTGGAGCAACAACGCCACCTACATGATCGAAAACTAGAACAAGAGCACCGGCTATTACCTCTCGGTGATCTCCAAGTTCACCATCAACTCGACCCTGAGCTGGCAGGCCACCGAGAATTTGTTGATACAATCTACTCTGACTTGGTACTGTCGGCAAAAGCCTAAAAAGTACAATTATCAGGGCAAACCCACTTACTGGATCTGAAAAACGCGAAGTCAGCCCTTACGCAATTGTGGGGGGCCAGCGCCAGCTATAACCTGACTGAAAACGTCAGCGTCACCGCAGGGATCGAGAAACTGTTCGACAAACGCCAGTTCCGCGCCGGCAACGCGCAGAACACCGGTAACCTAACAACCGGCTTAATTAACATTGCCGGTGCAGGTGTGGCTACCTACAACGAACCGGGCCGAACATATTACCTTAGCATTAACTGGCCTGTCTCATAGCCATAAACCAACGAAAAGAGGCATTACCCCTTTTCATGCCGACCTCCGCTCAGTTTTCAATGAGGGAATAGCGGATAACAAAACGCCCCCAGAGTGAGGCTGGTGGCGTTCGCGGATTAAGGCTAACTGGCCGATTTAGCTTTATCTGAGAGGAGTTCCTGCTCATAAGCCAGCGCCTTCTTGCGATCGAACTGGTGCTCCCACTTAGCAATGACCAGCGCCGCCAATGCGTTACCCACCACGTTTAAAGCGGTACGCGCCATATCGAGGATACGGTCAACACCAGCGATAAACGCCAGCCCTTCCAACGGGATACCAACGCTGCCTAATGTGGCAAACAATACCACAAAGGAAACGCCAGGTACACCCGCAATACCCTTTGAGGTTACCATCAAGGTCAGTACCAAGATGATTTCATGGCCCAGCGACAGCTCAATCCCATACAGCTGTGCAATAAAGATAGCGGTAATGCTTTGATACAGGGTTGATCCGTCCAGGTTGAAGGAATATCCGGTAGGCACCACAAAGCTGACGATCGACTTAGGCGCGCCATAAGCCTCCATCTTTTCAATGATGCGCGGCAGCACCGTTTCTGAACTGGCGGTAGAGTAGGCTAGGATCAATTCATCCTTCAGAATGCGGATCAGCATCCAGATGCGTAGGTTGCATAAACGCGCGACTACGCCCAATATCACGAAAGCAAAAAAGGCGAGGGCGAAATACACCAGGAGCACCAATTTAGCCAACGGCAACAGCGAGGTGAAGCCGAAGTTCGCCACCGTCACCGAGATTAAGCCAAACACCCCGATTGGCGCGTAAAGCATAACCATGTGGGTGACCTTGAACATGCTCTCTGAAACCGCTTTAAACATCTTCAGGAACGGGTCTTTGGTTTCCTTCGGCAATGAAGACAACCCTAGGCCAAATAACACCGAGAAGAAGATGAGCGGCAGTATGTCCCCGTTGACCATTGATGAGAAGATGTTAGACGGGATCAACGACAGGATGGTGACCACCAGACTATGCGAACCACTCTGCACATGCTCGGTGGTTTTCTCGTACTGCGGGATATCCACTGTGGTCAGCGTCGACATATCGATGCCGTGACCGGGTTGAAAAAAATTGGCCAGTGTTAATCCTACCACTATGGCGATCGTGGTGATCACTTCGAAATATATAATCGTTTTTAATCCGATGCGCCCTAACTTCTTCGCATCTCCTACCCCAGCAATGCCGACGATCAACGTGGAAATAACAATCGGCACGACAATCATTTTAATCAGACGAATAAAAATATCGCCTGCAGGGCTGAGAATATTGCTGACCAACCACTCACGCGACTCGGCCTGATTATGCAATATCGCACCGACAATAATACCTAACACCAACGCTATCAGTATTTGCCATGCAAGGCTAATTTTTACATTTTTCATAACCAAAATTCCTTAGAGACTCTCTTCCCCACATTTAACCACCGTGCAACGAAGAGAATACTTAATTATTTGATACAGGCTTATGTTAATGCAATGAATGCTTCACCTGCCATTTTAGTGTGACGCAGTATAAATCTTTACCATCTGAGAGGCCTCTTTTGCAAGCTTTGATTTCTTAAGCCCCTGTATTGCATCGAATCACACAAATATTGCACCGCACCTATTGCACTGCACCAAAAAATATAATACATTTTTATTAAAAATGTAATTTTACTTAGGGTGAACTTCAACATACCATTTAGATGTTTTTTTAGGCGTTGTTGAATAAATCGGATTTGGAATAAAGAGTCCCGTGAATGGGCATCTTTCAGGCAAGGCGTACACTTTCTGGCATACCGGCGAGCGGCATCTTGTTTAGTGAACATATCATGGCCAGCGCCTCTGCAACTTGCCCATCATAATCTCGCAGCGACAGGTGACCAACAAATAGCTGCTTTACTCTGTACCTCGCTGTTGCCGCTATCGAACGTCGGTGGTAGCCTATCATATCCACCGTGTGTTGTCTCCGGTAACGCGCTAGTTCACCACCGCTTGATTTTGCTCTGCATAGTCTGCCGACCAATAACCGGCTCCGCTGCTGGGCGGTATTAACGCCTTGAGCTTCTTGCCCCTTAACTCATCATCACACACTCGCGTATCCTAAGCCCGATCCGCTGAGGCGACTTTGATTTTACGGTACCTCTGACGGATGAGACCTGGGAAGGCTTCGGTATCGGTGACATTGCTCAAGGAAAGGTCAGCACAGATGACCTCATGTGTTGCTGTATCTACGGCCAAATGCAGTTTTCGCCAGATACGCCGTTTTTCCTGACCGTGTTTTTTTGCCATCCACTCCCCTTCACCCAACACGTTGAGCCCGCTAGAGTCGATAACGAGGTGCGCAATTTCACCCGGCGTTGGGGTTTTAAACGGGACATGGCCGGACTTCGCCCGCTTACTGATGCAGGTGTCGTCCGGGCAATTCAACGGCACTTTATGTTGACAGAAGGAGAGTGATCTGATCCTCGTCCTGGCCAAAAGTTCGATTTATTCAACAACGCCATCTGCATCTTTAATTTTTTCCCCATTGAAACCTACAATTATCCCAAATGGAATATCCAAATTCTCCATTTATTTAGTCATGAGTTCCAATCTATCTTTATGCTCAGGAAGGTTGATGATATAAATTTTTATTATGGAGTTAAGTTTTTTGGATTCCATATTCCATTCCTTTATCTGTAAATATTATTTAGGATGAACAGTGCTGAAAATAGAGTAATATACTCGATAGAAGTTAAGAGTAAGTCGGTTAAACCATAAAGTAAAGCTGTTACTACAATTAAAACCATAGATTTTTTTAGAAAAAATTTAAAAATTAATGAGATATAGAAGTAAAGCAAAATTACAGCACCAAAAATTCCGAAAATTGAAATATACTGTATAAGCTCATTATGTAAGTGTACGTCAATATATTCTAGAGCAAAAGAATTAGGGTTTACACTGTTAAGATAGTCCTTTATTATCCTATTTCTATGTAATTGAGTTTGTCCAAATGGCTGTTCGTGGAATGCAATCAGTCCTGTCTTCCATAGTGTAAAACGAGAACCGAGGGAGGTGTGATCATTACCGTGAGAGTAGCTAAATATCTCTTTTACTACCATTTCGGCTTGATGTTGTATCGTGGTTTTATTTATGCAAATAACAGAAAAAAATAAAGCAATTAAAAAAAATAAAAACATTGTTTTTGATAATACACTTTTGTTTTTCCATGCTGCACTTAAAATAATGCTGAGAGATATGAGCGTGTGAATTAAAGTGGCGGAACGGGTTCCAGTGGCAATTATAACATAAACCGAGATTAGCCATGACGGAATTAGCAAAGGCCATCGGCATGAAGGTTTTTCAATCCTCGAAAGAATCGATATTACAGTCAATGATAGTGCGCTATAAATATATGCTGTCAATGTGGCACGGTCAATACCTAGTAAGATTCTATCTATACCATTATAGCTTTGCATAATTCCATATCCGCTTGATATAACAAATGACGAAAATAAGGAAATAAACGCAAGTTTAGAAAAAACTCTTCTATCAGATATGATTTTATTGAGGTTTGAAATTAGGAAAATACTTATTATATAGGATAGTAGCCAGCGCTTAGCTGGAGTAAACAATGTTCCCTGGGATTTTTTTGGGTATTCATGAAATGTACAAATAACAGACCATGAAAAGAAAAGTATTGAAAGTGCTAAAAAAGGATAGAATTGCTTGTTGTTTAAGATGATCCACTTAATATTTTTATAATCCAATAAAATTCCCAGTATAGAAATATATCCGCATAAATAGAAAGCCACTCTTGCCGACTTTTCATTGACGAAACCAATGGGTAAAATTACTATTAACATAATGAAGGCTACAAAGAAAGCGTTTCTTTTGACGCAGTCAGACTTCACTTTTATAAACATATTTTCCAGTTCATTCATCCAAACACCTTGTTAAAATTTTTTTACGAGGCTTAACATTTTTTTGTTCAACCACTTTATCAGTCCCCACGCCGGATTAGGAAGCCTCGCCCTTCTCGATGTGGGGTATGTACCAAAAAACGTACCAAGCACACATTAGTATGAATAACAATTAATTAATTTCATTAAGTTAGCAGCACTCTTTAGATAGATAGATCGGCATTTTTGATGATGTAGTCATCAACGCGTTCTTCATAGTCACAGCGCATGCTGGCGATGATAGCCTGAATGTCATCAATGCTCATATTCATACCAGGCTTGATGTACTCACTGAGGTTGTCAAGCAGCAGTACACGCTTATGGTTATCACGAATTTTCTTTTCATTGTCGTCGATTTCGCGTTGCAACTTATTTTTACGTCGTAACATACGCACAAATTCCAGAATTTTCTGAAAACTCGCTTTATTTTAATTATCCATCTTTATACCCTTTTTATACCCTTGCTTTAGTCATATACAGATTCATTTTCTCACGGCCACTGTGGTACAACGATACAGCTTTGAGGCGGTCAGGCACAACCTTGAATGCCTTATCCTACCGATTGTACCCACCCGTCCAAGGAGAAAAGGCGAATCAGGAGTCCCTCATTCGCCATAAAGCCCTTCAGCAGCGTACTTATCTAACAGGGCGCGCAGAATAGCAGCGGTTTCTACGTCCATCACACCATCGTATCTCTTCTGACGGAAATGTAACTGGAAAGCACGTACCAGTTGGCGATAACCTTCAGCACCGGTCGCAGCCGAGATATCGTAACCGTATTTGGCGAACAGCGTCAGCAGTTGTTGCTGTGCAGGCAGGCCATGGCTACCATAGTTTTGCTGGTACTTTTGCTTCGTGGCTTCGTCATACCAGGCCCCTACCCCTGCATGATACAACTGCCGCCAAGGGAACTGCGGGCCAGGATCGCTCTTGCGACCTAGTGCGATATCGGAGTGTGCCACCACGTTGACCGGGGTGATGTACGGATAGCGTTGCAGGATGTTTTGCGCGAGCTGGGTTGCCGCTTCAATCTGCTGTGGATTAAAGTATGGGAAGGTGATGTATTCCCCATTGCCGCTCGCCAGGTTAACGATCTCGATACCAATCGATGTGTCGTTGAGGTTATTGCAGTTACCCCACTTACTGGCCCCAGCGTGCCAGGCGCGTTCATTCTCATCCACCAAGTTGAAGATGCGCACGCCGTTGAAACCCGCAGCCTGGTAGCTGGTATCCGTCGGATCGGGTACCAGATAATGGGCGCTAACTGATTTGCCGGTCAAAAATTTCACGGAATTGACAAAATTCTGTGCCGTATAATGCATCACCAGAAAGCGTACGCGTTGATTGAAGCTGGCTACCGAACGGTAGCTATTGTAGTCAATCTTGAACATCTTGACGTCCTTCCGGCCTAAAGGACGGGGATTCCTACAGCGTTCAGACCGAAAGCTGACTCGCCTGGGTGGGTTCCTGCTTCAACGGGCGGGGTCTGACTGCACTATCCCTCCATTGGCGTTCGTGGTGTATCCACATATCTGACACACAAATTTACTTTGCGACAGGCGGTTTTCTTTCGCTGTATGACCGCAGCATGCACCCCGCTGGCTGGTATATGCCGCAGATACTGCTAGTACCTGTGCTCTTCGCCAGAGCTGCTTGTACTCAAGTTGACGACGCATTTCATACCATCCCTGACCAGTATCGAGCGGTTTAAGCCTGATCTAGCTCTGACGTTTCGCCCGTGCTGCTCTGCCGTGCCTGTTGCCGACTTTGACATGTTACTGACCTTCAAGTCTTCAATGACGATCATTGCGTGGTTTTTGCAGATTTCACTGGTGATTTTATGAAGGTAGTCGCGCCGAATATTGGCAATGTGCGAGTGTAGATGCTGGATTTTTCGCTTATGTTTCTGCCAGTTGGCGCTGAATTTTACCTTTCTGCTTAACTGACGCTGAAGTATTGCCAGCTTGTGCTGGCTTGTTTTGAAGCTGTTGACGGGCGGGTATACCGTGCCATCTGAAAGCGTAGCGAGTTTGGTGACTCCGGCATCCACTCCGACCATTGACGCTGAGTTATGAACGGGTTCAGTAACTTCGTATGCTGTCTGGATGCTGACGTACCATTTGCTGCATGACTGGCTGATGGTGACATTTTTCACTTCACCTATAATTTCGCGGCTGTTGCGGTAGCGTATCCATCCCAACTTTGGCAACGATATACGACTATTGGCTTGATTGAGCTTCACACCTTGTGGGTAGCGCAATGCACCATTCTGCACGCGTTTTTTTAAACGGGGGAATGCTGCACGCTTCTGGAAGAAATTATTGTAGCCGCGCTCTAAATCTTTCAGTGACTGCTGCAACGTCTGCAATGGAGATTCTTTAAGCCATTGTGTTTCAGGATCGGATTTCCAATTAATGAGCCATGAGGTCATTTTCGTATTGGTCTTAACTGAAATTTGAAGGCTTGAAGTCGTTTCATTATTACTATAATACTCTGGTCTGTGACAAAAGAAACCGATATTTGCCGAGGAAGACACTGCATTTTCCTGATGCATGTTCACTTGGTATTCGTTGCCAAGTATCGACGAAAAATATCTGATCAGGATGCCATAGAAAAGCTGCGCTGCTACTTTTCTAGCGTATGTGCTGACTTTGATGTTGAGCTGGTCGAGATGGATGGTGAATGCGATCACGTGCATTTGCTGATTAACTACCCGCCAAAGCTGGCAATATCAAACTTGGTCAACAGTCTTAAAGGCGTTTCTAGCAGACTGCTTTGCCGTGACCGCCCCGACATAGCCCAGCGCTATTACTACAAAGGTATTCTGTGGACACCGAGTTATTTTTGCGGTGGTGGGCCGATATCGATCAGACGGCAATACACTGAGCAGCAGTAACCACAAGATATCAAACTCCCTTTCACCAACAACTACTCTGCATATATTAAGCTACCGTTATTCTTGTATAATCGCTCTTTCCCTTTTTAACGATTGCATCTAACACTTTGACCAACAACCGACTTGAATGGCAATCTCTGTTGCCGGACGTAACGCCTTATCAGGCGATATTTGATACCTCCTATCAGTTGGCACCCGTGCCCTTTGCGGCTATTCAGCCCCGGCTAGAAAATGCGCTGGCGCTATTTTGCCGTCCGCAGTCACCACTGCGTTTCATGCTGCTGAAAGCGCAAGAAATACGAGAATATCTGGCGCTGATCGCTCGTGCGGTGCAGCAACTCCACCCACAGAAAACCGCCAGCAAAGGCATCCATTATGTGATCCAGGGCAGTAAGGTTAGCGTTGAAGCTGCCAGTCACGGAGACGAACCTTTCGCCACTAGCGGTAGCTGCGTATTCCAGGATTGGGTAGAGCCGGAACAACTTTTTGGCTGTGTCAGATTCCATAATAATGAGATCAGCCTACAGCCGGGTCTGGTGCATCAGGCCAATGACGGTGTGTTGATCCTTTCTGTCCGTTCACTATTGGCTCAGCCACTGCTATGGTTGAGGCTGAAGCAGATGATCACACAGCGCCAGTTCCACTGGGTTTCCCCGGATGAAACGCGCCCATTGCCGATCACCATTCCGCCCATACCGCTGGAACTGCGTTTGATCGTGGTAGGTGATCGTCACGGGCTAGCTGATTTTCACGATATCGAACCTGAGCTTAGTAAGCAAGCAATCTACGGAGAATACGAAGATTGTCTGCAACTCAACGATATCGGCGATATGTCACAGTGGTGTGGCTACGTTAATAGCGTGATCGTAGAGCAGCAGTTGCCGACGTTGGCTGGTGACGCTTGGCCACTTCTGATGACTCACGCAGTGCGCTACAGCGGTGATCAAGGCATTCTGCCATTGTCCTCACTGTGGATTAGTCAGCAGCTTGCTGAGGCTGCGCTATATACCAAAGAAAACGTCATTACAGCCAAAGCCTTCAAGGCTGCGCTGAGTGCACGAGATTGGCGTGAAAGTTATCTCGCGGAACGCATGCAGCGTGAGATTGAGTTGGGCCAAATCCTGATCGAAACAGAAGGCGAAACAGTTGGCCAGATTAACGGGCTTTCCATACTGGATTATCCAGGCCATCCACGCAGTTTCGGCGAACCGTCACGTATAAGCTGCGTTGTGCACCTCGGTGATGGCGAATTCACTGATGTTGAGCGTAAAGCTGAACTCGGCGGTAATCTGCATGCAAAAGGCATGATGATTATGCAGGCCTTCCTGATTTCCGAACTGGAACTAGACCACCCACTGCCTTTCTCCGCCTCTATCGTATTTGAGCAATCTTATGGCGAAGTGGATGGCGACAGTGCCTCACTGGCCGAGCTGTGCGCCTTGATTAGCGCTCTGTCTCAGCAACCTATCAACCAGCAGATTGCGGTTACCGGCTCCGTCGACCAATTCGGCAACGTGCAGCCAATCGGTGGCGTTAATGAAAAAGTTGAAGGCTTCTTTGAAGTTTGTCTACGCCGTGGCCTAACCGGTAAGCAAGGCGTGATTCTACCGGCCACCAATGTGCGCCATTTGTGTCTACGTCAAGACGTGGTTAATGCAGCGCGTGAGGGAAAATTTCATTTGTGGGCCGTCAATAGCGTTGCAGAGGCGTTGCCATTACTCACCGGTTACGCCTACTCTGATGAACAGCAACCAAATCTATTAGCAGCCATTCACCAACGAATTTCGCAAGTGAATCCGCAGGAACGCCGCTGTTGGCCATGGCCACTTCGTTGGCTCAGTTTGGTTCAAGGCGTACACCTGTTAGCTAAACTACGCCCTTCATTACAATAAGGTTTATTGAGAACATGGTAGATAAACGCAACTCCTATACGAAAGAAGACCTCGAAGCATCCGGCCGTGGCGAACTGTTTAGCGCTGGTGGCCCACTGTTACCAGCAGGTAACATGTTGATGCTTGACCGTGTGGTGAAAATGACTGAAGACGGTGGCAGCCACAACAAAGGCTATGTGGAAGCGGAACTGGATATCAATCCAGAGTTATGGTTCTTTGGCTGCCATTTCATTGGTGATCCTGTGATGCCGGGCTGTCTGGGTCTTGACGCGATGTGGCAGTTGGTTGGCTTCTATCTCGGATGGCTCGGTGGTGAAGGAAAAGGACGCGCGCTCGGTGTAGGTGAAGTTAAATTCGCTGGACAGATTCTACCGACGGCACAAAAGGTCGCTTATCGCATTAACTTTAAACGCGTGATTACCCGTAAGCTGATTATGGGCGTGGCCGATGGTGAAGTGCTGGTCGATGGTCAGGTTATTTACACTGCCAGCGATCTGAAAGTGGGCCTTTTCAAGGACACCACTGCGTTCTAACCGCAGTGATGGCGGCTCTATCTCCGCCGTTTTTTCCCATCGTTATTGCCAATGCGTTCTGCCAGGTTGCCCACTCACTGGATGAGAGCGACGAAGGGTAGGGCCATATTGATGCTGAAGCACGCCTTCCCTCATTATGACACACTCGCGTATCGAGAGCCCGATCCGCCGAGGCGACTTTGATTTTACGGTACCTCTGACGGATGAGACCTGGGAAGGCTTCGGTATCGGTGACATTGCTCAAAGAAAGGTCAGCACAGATGACCTCATGTGTTTCTGTATCTACGGCCAAATGCAGTTTTCGCCAGATCCGCCGTTTTTCCTGACCGTGTTTTTTTACCTTCCACTCCCCTTAACCCAACACGTTGAGCCCGCTAGAGTCGATAACGAGGTGCGCACTTTCACCCGGCGTTGGGGTTTTAAACGGGAAACGGGACATGGCCGGACTTTGCCCGCTTACTGATGCAGGTGTCGTCCGGGCAGTTCAACGGCACTTTGATCAGTGTGACAATGGAGTCGACGAAGCCCTGGAGGGCGCGAAGTGTCAGGCCGAAAATCCGTTTCAGCATCAATACGCTGGTGATTGCCATATCGGAATAATGTGGTGGGCGACCACGCAGAGAAGGTTTTGCCTCGCAGTACCAGGCGTGAAGTGCCGTTTCATCCCCCCAGCAAGTGAGTAAACCCCGAGTGATAATGGCGTTGTTTTAAGCCTTCCAGTTGGTGATGTTGAACTTTTGCTGGGCCACGGAATGTCGCTATTTTGAAAGAAGGAGAGTGATCTGATCCTCGTCCCAGCCAAAAGTTGGATTTATTCAACAACGCCCCTTCTACGTTAAACCCCAATTTGCTGTAGATATGGATCCGCCTTTGCGTTTTCCTTAATTGACAATCAGGTACAGGTTGTACACCGAGAAGCCGTAATCCATCGCCAGGCGGACGGCACTACTGGCGTAGCCTTTGCCTTGGTGCGTTGGATCTATGATAATCTGGAATTCTGCACGGCGGTGGATGTGATTGATTTCCACCAGTTCCACCAACCCGACTTTGCTGCTTTGGTGTTCGATGATAAAACGCCGTTCGCTCTGATCGTGGATGTGTTTATTGTAGAGATCGGAAAGCTCCATACATAAAGGCTTCATAGGGCTCTCCAAACCAATAACGCATCACACTGGCGTTGTTTTCCATCTGGTGGACGAACGCAATGGGCGTAGCCTGAAGCTAGTAGAGCTGGACATCTGTGTTCCTCTTTAATCACGAAATTGTACAAAGTATAACTTCAGGGAACGACTTATGGCGAAAAAAATATGGGGGCAGATTGCCGCGTTCAGTCAGCGGCATGTCCTGGTGCGGGTAGGTGCTCACCGTCCAGCCATGCGGCGTTTTCACGCATCACCAGCCGACCAGTGACAAACCAATTCGCCACCAATGGATATAGGGTGTGTTCCTTAGCCTGTATCCGCGCGATCACATCATCTTCTTCGTCACCGGGGACTATAGGCACCTTGGCCTGTAGGATCACCGGGCCGCCGTCGAGCTTTTCGGTCACGAAATGCACCGAGGTGCCGTGTTTGCTATCGCCATTGTCTATAGCCTGACGGTGGGTATGCAGCCCAGGGTATTTTGGCAATAGGGAAGGGTGGATATTCAGCATGCGGCCAGCATAGCGCTGCACGAACGGCGGGCTGAGGATACGCATATAACCAGCCAGTACCACCAGATCAGGCTGATATTGGTCGATTACGTCGGCCAAGGCTGCGTCGAACGCCGCGCGATCCTGGTAAGCGTTGGCGTCCAGCGCGTGAGCGGCAATACCTGCCGCTTTGGCGCGCTGAAGACCGTAAGCCTGCGCCTTATTGCTGAATACTGCCACGATCTTGGCACTGATCTGCCCAAGTTGGCAGGCATTAATGAGTGCCTGGAGATTGCTCCCTTGACCAGAAACCAACACCACGATATTTTTCATCCGTTTATGACTACCTGTTGCTCGCTAGCCGATGCGGTCAGTTTACCGATCTTCCACGCATTTTCCCCTGTTGCATTTAGCAACGCGAGGGCGGCTTCCACCTCAGCTTCCGGCAGGGCAATAACCATGCCCACACCGCAGTTGAAAGTACGATACATATCATGGTGGCTGACGTTGCCGGCCTGCTGTAACCAATGGAAGACTGCTGGCCATTGCCAACTGGCTTCGTCGATGACCGCGTGCATGCCTGCTGGCAGCACGCGCGGGATATTTTCCCAAAAACCACCACCGGTCAGGTGGGCGATGGCGTGTACCTCGACTGTCTCGATAAGTTCCAGTACCGATTTCACGTAAATTGTGGTTGGGGCTAGCAGGTGATCCGCCAGCGTTTTGCCTGCCAGCAGGGTGGTAGCGGGGTCTGTGTTGTGGACTTCAAGGATTTTGCGCACCAATGAGTAGCCGTTGGAGTGTGGGCCGGAAGCGCCCAGGGCGATCAGGGCATCGCCGGACTGCACCAAGCTGCCGTCAATGATGTTGGATTTCTCGACCACACCTACGCAGAAGCCAGCCACATCATAGTCTGCACCGTGGTTCATACCCGGCATTTCAGCGGTTTCACCGCCCACCAACGCACAGCCAGATTGCTTGCAACCTTCTGCGATGCCCGTAACCACGCTGACGGCTGTGTCCACGTCGAGTTTGCCGGTGGCATAGTAATCGAGAAAGAACAGCGGCTCAGCGCCCTGAACCACCAGATCGTTCACGCACATGGCAACCAGATCTATGCCAATGGTGTCGTGGCGTTTCAAATCCATGGCCAGACGTAGCTTAGTACCTACACCATCAGTACCGGAAACCAGCACCGGTTCGCGGTATTTCTGTGGCAATGCACACAGGGCACCAAACCCGCCCAGGCCACCCATCACTTCCGGGCGACAGGTCTGTTTAACGACACCTTTGATGCGGTCTACCAATGTGTTGCCAGCATCGATATCGACACCTGCGTCTTTATAGCTGAGAGAGGTTTTATCGGTCACTGCGCGATCCCCACGGCGGTTTGCAGTTTGAAAATCGTGCTTCCAGTATTGGTGCCGGAAGTAAGGCGCGGCAATTCTAACAGTGCGGGCAAACGTTTGCGAGTGGCTTGTGAGCTGGTTCTGCTTTTCATCCTTCTATGTGGTATTGTTGAATAAATCGGATTTGGAATAAAGAGTCCCGTGAATTGGCATCTTTCAGGCAAGGCGTACACTTTCTAGCATACCGGCGAGCGGCATCTTGTTGAGTGAACAGATCATGGCCAGCGCCTCTGCAACTTGCCCATCATAATCTCGCCGCGACAGGTGACCACCACATAGCTGTTTTACTCTGTACCTCGCTGTTGCCGCTATCGAACGTCGGTGGTAGCCTGTGATACTTTTCCGCCGTGTGTTGTCTCCGGTAACGCGCTGGTTCGCCACCGCTTGATTTCGCTCTGCATAGTCTGCCGACCAGTAACGGGCTCCGCTGCTGGGCGATATTAACGCCTTGAGCTTCTTGCCCCTTAACTCATCATCACACACTCGCGTATCCTAAGCCGGATCCGCCGAGGCGACTTTGATTTTACGGTACCTCTGGCTGATGAGACCTGGGAAGGCTTCGGTATCGGTGACATTGCTCAAGGAAAGGTCAGTACAGATGACCTCATGTGTTTCTGTATCTACGGCCAAATGCAGTTTTCGCCAGATCCGCCGTTTTTCCTGACCGTATTTTTTTGCCATCCACTCGCCTTCACCCAACACGTTGAGCCCGCTAGAGTCGATAACGAGGTGCGCAATTTCACCCGGCGTTGGGGTTTTAAACGGGACATGGCCGGACTTCGCCCGCTTACTGATGCAGGTGTCGTCCGGGCAGTTCAACGGCACTTTGATCAGTGTGACAATGGAATCGAAGAAGCCCTGTAGGGCGCGAAGTGTCAGGCCGAAAATCCGTTTCAGCATCAATACGCTGGTGATTGCCATATCGGAATAATGTGGTGGGCGACCACGCAGAGAAGGTTTTGCCTCGCAGTACCAGGCGTGAAGTGCCGTTTCATCCACCGAGAAAGTGAGTGAACCCCGAGCGATAAGGGCGTTGTTGTAAGCCTTTCAGTTGGTGATATTGAACTTTTGCTGGGCCACGGAATGTCGCTATTTTGACAGAAGGAGAGTGATCTAATCCTCGTCCCGGCCAAATGTTCGATTTATTCAACAACGCCGGTTACAAGATACCACGTGGAAACAGAGGACGTCCGTCACTGATAGCACCTAACCTTCTGCAGCGGGAGTTCACGGTTGTGAAACCCAATCAGGTCTGGGTAACGGATATTACCTATAGTGTGGCCCGGAGTCTAAGACGAGCACGGATGCTCAAATGAACCACGAGTCTATCTGGAATATTGAGCCAGTAACTCATGACGAGAAGCCAAACAATCCCACCGGGTGTGACGGTGGAGAACCTGAGCGGCAGTGGCCTGCGGCATGCCTGAAGGGTGATTTAACCCGCTGACAATCGGGATTGAGGCGAGATCACTCAGCCAAGATGATCATCAAGGTTAAGTAATGAAAGGCTGAAGAACATGAACCCGTTAATCCGCCTCTGTGGGTTGAAAACGTCACCACGGCCTATGTGATCTGTCAGGCCGTGCAGAAGGGACTGTCAGTGACAGGTGTGCACTGTCAGTCAAAGATGTTTTGATATGTAGGCAAAATACCGGGACAGCAGCGCCCGTCACTCTCGGGCTACTGACTTCTGCCAACTTGCGGCAAGCAAGGGTAAAGAGTGCGATAGGCAGCCTCCTCAGTATGTCTGAGTCCAGACAGGTGAACCGGGGAAGGTCAGCGACGGATGTTAAGGGGGCATGGCCCCGATGACGTGCTGGCTGACGGAGCTTTCGTACTGAGTAGTCTGCGATGAGGAAAGCCCATTACATGGCGAAGGGAAGCAGTTTAAATATGTTTGCGACGTGAATTAACTGACCTAATGAGTTGAAGACCTTTGATAATCAGCGAAATATAACGCAAGCTTGCCACATGGGCAGTAACCGAACCGTCCCGACGGATTCAACGGCTGCTGCGTCTGATAACACAACCAGAATGGCTGGCTAAAGCGGCGCGGATCACGTTTTCATCAAAAGGGGCGCATACCCCTGGCGTTAATGGCGTGAACAAAGCAAAGCTACAGGCCAGACTAGCTGCTGAACTGCAAATACTCAGAGAAGAACTTCTCTCGGGTCACTACCAGCCCCTTCCAGCCAGACGGGTTTACATCCCTAAAAGCAAAGGCAAACAGCGACCGCTGGGTATCCCCGCGTTACGGGATCGTATTGTTCAGCGAGCAATGCTGATGGCGATGGAGCTGATCTGGGAGAGTGATTTTCATACGCTCTCGTATGGCTTCCGGCCTGAACGCAGTGTTCACCACGCGATCCGTACAGTGAAATTACAGCTCACCGACTGTGGGGAAACCCGGTGACGCTGGGTTATTGAAGGAGATTTGTCCAGCTACTTCGACACCGTGCATCATCGTCTGCTGATGAAAGCCGTACGCCGCAGGATCAGTGACTCACGTTTCATGGTTCTGCTGTGAAAAACAATCACGGCGGGACATATTGATGTCGGACTCTTTCGGGCCGCTAGTGAAGGCGTACCGCAGGGAGGAGTGATATCGTCGTTACTGTCGAATATCATGCTGAATGAATTCGATCAGTATCTACATAAACGCTACCTGAGCGGGAAAGCCAGAAAGGATCGATGGTACTGGAATAACAGTATCCAGCGAGGCTGAAGTACTGCGGTCATAGAAAACTGGCAATGGAAACCCGACGTTGCTTATTGCCGCTATGCCAATGACTTTATGCTCATCATCAAGGGGAGTAAAGCACAGGCGGAAGCGATCAGGAAAGAGTGTCGTGGCGTGCTTGAAGAAAGTCTTAAACTCAAGCTGAACATGGACAATACCAGGATCACTCATGTCAATAACGGCTTTATCTTTTTGGGTCATCGGATCATGCGCAAACGTAGCCGTTACGGTGACATACGGGTGGTGTCGACAATCCCACACGATAAGGCCAGAAACTTCGCAACATCGCTGACGCCACTGTTATCAGGCAATTACAGCGAAAGCAAAATCTATATGGCTGAGGTGCTCAACCGGAAACTGAAAGGCTTGGCTACGTTCTATCAGTTCATTGATTTTAAATCCAAAGTGTTCAGCTATATCGACCGTGTGGTGTTCTGGAAACTTGCTCACTGGCTGGCCCGTAAATACCGTGTGGGTATCAAAACGCTGATGCGCCATTGGCGTAAGCCACCAAAGCCCGGAAAGAGTAAAACATGGGTTTTATTTAGCAAAACCAATAATGGCAAACTCAGTGGTAAAATCCTGTACAGGTTGGTCAGGCAAGGCAAGAAGTTGTTCCGTTGGCGTTTGCCTGAAGGTAATCCTTATCTGCGGACAGAAGTCATAAACACATACACATCGCGCACATACACATCGCGTTTTACTGAAGTGGCAATGGCGTTCGCCAGCGTTTAAATAGAGAGCCGGCTGCGCTGAAAGGCGCACGTCCGGTTCGGAGAGGAGAGGCAGGGAAATAGTCCGATTACGGCCTGCCTCTTCTGATTTGTGCAAACAGTGGCTGCGGTATCAGGCGGGTGAGCGAACGGATGACATCTTCCATCTCCAATTCGCGACCGTGGTGAAAACAAATTGCTGGACGCAGATAAAAACGCCAGTGTAGTGGCGTCAAGACTTGCCAGTGATGGGAAAGGTCTAATTCTGGTTCCCCATTTTCCTCATTTATCCGCGTCAGACAGCTGAAGATCTGCCGAGCCAAGTGTGTTTCCGAACGCCGCAGTGCTGAGCCGGGCAGCAGGTTGTACAGTTGGCGATAGTAGAGCACCCGTAGGATGTGTTTTCCTTGGCGAAAGCGGCGGCGGAGTTGGGATAACAGCATTTGGCGCAGCTCATTTTTATTGCCGACCAACTGTACCAGCTTATCGATGCGATCTTGATCCAGTAACTCTTCAGTCCACTGCTGTTGCAACGCCAGGCCGGTGTAATGGAAGGTGAGGAGAGAACGCTTACTGCGCCCCGGTTCCGCTGGCCAGGTGAGCCAACCCCGCTGCTGTATGGTGTTCAGCAGCAAACGCATATGACGCCGCGAGCACTTGAGCACGTCTACCAACTGCTGAAGCGTGGTTTCGGTGGTCTTGCAATAGTAGCGCTGCCACAAGCGGATGAACTGCTGCTGCAATCTGGAAGTGGACATAAAAGAGGAATACTCCTGTGTCAATTAGTCAATTTATCTTTTCCTAATATTACGCCGACAATTTTCCTCAACGAACGGGGGAGGGCGAATAATAAAAACTTTCTTGTGAAAACAGTTTTATCAGCGCTATTTCAGCGCGGTGCGCCGCCAGCACGCTGATTGGTTGGGGGTGGTGCCAGAACAGGCCCGGCTGGATATGCTGGCTCACCTGCTCCAGTGGGATCTTAGGCAGTATCCCACCGTTGAATCTGATACCGCGGCAGACCCAACAACCCGTTATCTAGACGGAGGGGTCGGGCCCCTTGTGGGCTATCGGCAAGCCCGACAACGTAGACTACGCCTGTGTTACCCGCCGCTTATTTGGCCCACTACACCTCACGACTCGCACCTTGCTGCGGGTCAAATGACTACAGCCTTGACATAAAGGACAAACAGTATCGCGAGCCTCTGTGATAAGGCAACAAAGTGATGCCCGATGGATTTCATACCTTAGCTAGGCGGCAAAGGGGGAAAATCCAACAACGCTATGATTTGAAATACGAAGAGCAAAAGAGTTTCTGAGTAATGGTGCTGTTTCGCCAGCCAGTGGGGCAACCCACAGGTTTTTTTATCCTGTCAGGCGTTCATCTTCTTGCAATTTATATCAGCTAGCCTAAGGTTTTCACTTCTAAGAGCACCGACTAAGGGAAGATATGAAACGCCCCAATTGGTTGTCTCAACGCTTTAATCCCATCTTTGCCGCTTTCCTGCTGATCGCCTTTCTTTACGGCATCGCTGGCGCGTTACAGACACCGACGCTGAGTCTGTTCCTGACCACTGAGGTGAAAGTGCGGCCGCTATGGGTCGGGTTGTTCTATACCGCCAACGCGGTGGCTGGCATCCTGGTCAGCTTCCTGTTGGCTAAACGTTCCGATATTTTTGGCGATCGGCGTAGGCTAATTTTGCTGTGTTGCCTGATGGCTATCGGCAACTGCTTGTTGTTCGCCTTCAACCGTGACTATCTGACGTTGATCACCCTGGGTGTGTTGATGGCGGCGATTGCCAATACCGCGATGCCGCAAATTTTCGCTTTGGCGCGGGAATACGCTGAAAATGAAGCGCGTGAGGTGGTGATGTTCAGTTCGGTGATGCGCGCCCAACTATCGCTGGCGTGGGTGATCGGCCCACCGCTGTCGTTTGCGGTGGCGCTGAACTACGATTTTACCATAATCTTTCTGATCGCTGCCGCTACCTTCATCGTCTGTTCGTTGCTGGTCTGGTTGACCTTGCCCTCGGTACCTCGTGCGAACGCGATGGACGATACCTTGCAGGGCGGCGCTACTGTGCTGATCGCTCCTGCCAACGCTTGGCGCAACCGCGATGTGCGTCTATTGTTTATCGCCTCAATGCTGATGTGGACTTGCAACACCATGTACATCATTGATATGCCGCTGTACATCACCGCTGATCTCGGCTTGCCGGAGAACCTGGCGGGGGTGATGATGGGTACCGCAGCTGGATTGGAGATCTCAGCGATATTACTGGCGGGTTACTGTGTCAGGTACTTCGGCAAGCGTAACATGATGCTGTTTGCGGTGCTGGCTGGAGTGCTGTTCTACGCCGGGTTGGTGGTGTTCAATGGTCGGTCGGCGCTGATGGCGTTGCAGTTACTCAATTCCATCTTTATCGGCATCGTCGCGGGTATCGGCATGCTCTATTTACAGGATCTGATGCCGGGGCGGCCAGGTGCTGCGACGACATTGTTCACCAATAGCATTTCTACCGGAGTGATCTTAGCGGGTCTATTACAGGGAGCACTGGTGGAAAATATGGGTCACTATGCAGTTTACTGGCTGGCAGCGCTGCTGGCGGTGGCAGCGCTGTGGGTGAGCACCCGGGTGCGGGACGTCTGAGAAACGTTGGCATTATTGACCTATATCATTGAGAATGATGCGCCACACATCCAAGCTAAGCGAGCACCTAGGGCGATTGCTGCGCTCTTTTCCATCTTGCTTGAGATGCCGATCCGTTTAGAAAAAAGTGGGTACGTTATGGATACACTGACACCGCTTAGACCTGTTGCTTCACTGTGCGCCGTTGCTGCTGCATTGATTATTTGGTTCCTTATCCCAGTGCCGGCAGGTGCTGCCGCTAGCGCCTGGCAGTTGCTGGCGCTGTTTGTCGGCACCATGATTGCCATCATCGGTAAGGCGATGCCGATCGGTGCCGTTGCGGTGATTGCCATTGCGCTTGTGGCTGTTACTGGTGTCACTCATCCTGACGATCCGGGCGCGGCGCTGGACGATGCGCTGAGCGGATTTTCCGACCAGTTTATCTGGTTGATTGGTTTTTCAATCATGATCTCCCGTAGTCTGAACAAAACCGGGCTGGGTGCGTGCATTGGCTACTATTTTGCATTTCGCTGTTTGGCAAAAGGACGCTGAGCATCGCCTATGCGCTGAAGCTGGTAAAATTGACTCTAGCATCTATTACCCCGGCGTTGTTGAATAAATCGAACTTTTAGCCGCCACGAGGATCAGATCACTCTCCTTCTGCAAAAATAGCGACATTCCGTGGCCAAGAAAAAGTTCGATTTATTCAACAACGCCGTGCATTGATTTTACCGGCTCGATGAAGCTGCCTATTGTGCGCCTGCATAACTCGTGTGCGCACCTAAGCGCTATTTTTTCCCTCTGTCCGGCGTTTGCTGAGAATACCTGGCGGCAATAGCGGCACTTCTATCTACAGGTCGAAAAGATCGAGAAAAGGCCGGGAAAGTCGGCTCAAATAACGCAACACCTGCTGAGGGGAAGCGCGGTTATGCGCCCCCTGATAGTGTGCGGTCGGGCTGGGGTTCATCGCTGCGATCAATCAATTACACCCGTGCGGGAAAACAGACTTTTGCGTTGGCGCGTGAAATCACGATCTCACCGGATTCCAAGGGTTCACGCAGCGCATCGAGCACCTTGCGTTCGAATTCAGGTAGTTCAGCCAGAAACAGTACTCCGTTGTGTGCCATGGAGATCTCACCTGGCTGCGGCAAATATCCTCCCCCGATCAAAGCGGCCATCGCAACGCGGCCATCGATGCACTGTGATGCGGCGCGCGAAAAGGCCTCTGCCGCCAAGGTAAAGACTCTACATCATGGCGCAGCAGGCTGGCTAACGCCACGCTTTCCAATGCCTCTTGCTCGGTTAACGATGGCAGCAGGCCGGTCAGGCGGCTGGCCAACATGGTTTTTCCGGTAACCGGTGGGCAGATCAGCAGCAGGTTGTGCCCACCGGCTGCGGCGATCTCCAGCGCTCGCTTAGCCTGTCCCTGGCCGATAATATCTTGCAAATTGGCTGGCTCTTGCTGTGTATCAGCAGTGGGTGGCGCGATGGTGGTTGGCAGTGCGCTATCAACGCCGACTTCGTGACCATTGTCTGCTGATAGGATCAGCCTACGCCCGACTTCTGCTGCTGCCAGCGCTGCCGGGATCGCGCCTCTGACCGGTCGCAGTGCACCAGATAGTGCCAGTTCGCCGAGAAATTCATAGCGTTCCAGCGTCTCGATGGGCAGTTGTTCGGAATATGCGAGGATCGCTAACGCAATCGGCAGGTCATAACGGCCGCCTTCTTTGGGCAGATCGGCCGGTGCCAGATTAACAGTGATTCATCGGGCGGGAAAAGTTAAGACGTTATTAATCAATGCGATGCGAACCCTGTCACGTGCTCCTTTTGCCGTGGTTTCTGGCAGGCCAACTAACATTAGTCAGGGCAGGCCATTGCTGATGTGCACTTCCTACGTAACCTGAAGGGGCCTGCACGCCGATCGTGGCACGGGTATAGATAACCGCCAGTGACATATTGTTCTCCTTACTGAGGGCAACATAATTCGCGATCTATCCCGCTGTTACGTGTTGTCATGATGGTTTTTCTGGATAATTCGCAGATAAATTACATGATCCCATGTAGATAGCATTTTTTTTGCGAACGGCTTAATAGTGGATGGCAATACCCACTAATAGGGTTCACGCGCAGTATTGCGTCGGATAATAACGCAAAAAAGTATTGTCATGCCGTATACAACTATGGTAAATTTATAAATATTAGTTCGAAACGAGCACAGTGAATAAGCCTGTTGTGAAAGCTTTCGTTAAAGCTTTTGCCCAAGTAATTAGCCTAGTCGTGATTAGAGTGGTGGTGATTATCCTACCATGCTGAGCTACACCTGGACGAAGAAAGGCTTATAAAACAAGCAGAAATCGCAAAAACCCCCCGCCCCGCAAGGTGCGGGGGGTTTTTATTGGCAAGAAAAAAGTGAAGCAAGAGGCAGAAAATGAAAAACAGAGCAAAATATTACAGTTGTTGCAATAAGGTGGGGAAATAACAATGAATGGAGCTCAATAGGTCGTTCAGGCGCTGTGTGCACAGGGTGTGGAAATCGTATTCGGCTATCCGGGCGGCGCAATTATGCCGGTGTATGATGCGTTGTATGACGGTGGCGTGGAACACCTGCTGTGCCGCCATGAGCAGGGCGCTGCGATCGCCGCCATTGGCTATGCCAGTTCCACCGGCAAAGTCGACGTGTGCATCGCCACTTCTGGCCCCGGTGCTACCAACCTGATCACAGGCCTGGCCGACGCACTGCTTGACTCTGTTCCAGTTGTTGCTATTACCGGCCAGGTGAGCTCTGCGCTGATCGGCACTGATGCCTTTAAGGAGATCGATGTTCTCGGCCTGTCCCTGGCTTGTACCAAACACAGTTTCCTGTTGGAATCCCTGGATGCGCTGCCGGGCATCATGGCGGAAGCTTTCACCATCGCTGTCAGTGGCTGCCCAGGCCCGGTACTGATCGATATTCCGAAAGACATCCAACTGGCCCAGGGCGAACTACGCCCGCATTTGATGCCGGTAGACTGGGCATTCGATTACCCGGCTGCGGCGCTAGCGCAGGCTGCTGATCTGTTGGCTCAGGCGCACAAGCTGATATTGTACGTTAGCGGTGGAGTTGGCATGGCGCAGGCTGTACCAGCGCTGCGTGAGTTTATCGCTGTCACCGGTATGCCGCATGTCATCACGCTGAAAGGGCTGGGTGCACCGCATGCAAAGCACCCGTGCTACCTCGGCATGCTGGGCATGCACGGTACCAAGGCTGCCAATCTGGCAGTGCAGGAGTGCGACCTGCTGATCGCCGTTGGCGCATGTTTTGACGATCGCGTCACCGGCAAGCTGAACGCCTTTTCCCCACAGGATAAAGTGATTCACATGGATATTGATCCGGTGGAGATGAGCAAAATGAGTCAGGCGCATGTAGCGTTAGAGGGCAATTTAAAGCCCCTTCTACCAGCGCTACAGCAGCCGCTGAACATCACCGCTTGGCAGCAATGGGTCAGGGAGCGAAAAGAAACCCATGCCTGGCGATATGATCACCCAGGCCAACTGATCTATGCACCGCTGCTGTTGAAGCAGATTTTGGCGCGCAAACCGGCCAACAGTGTGGTTACCACTGACGTCGGCCAGCACCAGATATGGGCCGCGCAGCATATGATGTTTGAACGCCCGGAGAGCTGCATCACCTGCAGTAGGTTGGGTCGGCTTGCCAGCCTCAGTTGGCGCTAAGATGGCTCGCCCGGAAGATACGGTGATCTGCATATCGGGCGATTGCTCTTTTATTATGAACGTGCAGGAGTTGGGCACCATCAAGCGCAAGCAACTACCTCTGAAAATCGTGCTGCTGGATAACCAGCGTTTGGAAATGGTTCGCCAGTGGTAGCAGTTATTCTTCGACGGCCGCTACAGCGAGACCAACCTCTCCGACAACGGTGATTTTCTGATGCTGGCGGCCGCCTTTGGCATTCCAGGCCAGCACATTAGCCGCAAAGATCAGGTTGCAGACGCGCTAGATGCTATGTTCAATAACGCAGGGCCTTATCTGTTACAAGTAGCGATCGATGAACTCGATAACATCTGGCCGCTGGTAATGAGACCATGTTGGAGGAAATATCATGATGCAGCATCAACTCTCGATCCGGGCGCAATTTCGCCCTGAAATGTTAGAGTGTGTATTGCGTCATCGTGGTTTTCAGGTTTGTAGCATGCATATGGTTTCGGCGCTAAATACCGACAACATTACTATCGAATTAACTGTTACCAGCCAGCGCCTGCTCAGTCTACTGTCATCCCAGTTAAGTAAATTGATGGGTGTCTCTTGTGTTGAGATCCGGCGTTGTTGAATAAATCGAACATTTGGCCGCCACGAGGATCAGATCACTCTCCTTCTGTCAAAATAGCGACATTCCGTGGCCCAGCAAAAGTTCAACATCACCAACTGGAAGGCTTACAACAACGCCCTTATCACTCGGGGTTCACTCACTTGCTGGGGGGATGAAACGGCACTTCACGCCTGGTACTGCGAGGCAAAACCTTCTCTGCGTGGTCGCCGACAACATTATTCCGATATGGCAATGAATATCGTAATGGCAATCACCAGCGTATTGATGCTGAAACGGATTTTCGGCCTGACACTTCACGCCCTCCAGGGCTTCGTCGACTCCATTGTCACACTGATCAAAGTGCCGTTGAACTGCCCGGACGACACCTGTATCAGTAAGCGGGCGAAGTCCGGCCATGTCCCGTTTAAAACCCCAACGCCGGGTAAAATTGCGCACCTCGTTATCGACTCTAGCGGGCTCAACGTGTTGGGTCAAGGGGAGTGGAAGGTAAAAAACACGGTCAGGAAAAACGGCGGATCTGGCGAAAACTGCATTTGGCCGTAGATACACAAACACATGAGGTCATCTGTGCTGACCTTTCCTTGAGCAATGTCACCGATACCGAAGCCTTCCCAGGTCTCATCCGCCAGAGGTACCGTAAAATCAAAGTCGCCTCGGCGGATCGGGCTTAGGATACACGAGTGTGTGATGATGAGTTAAGGGGCAAGAAGCTCAAGGCGTTAATACCGCCCAGCAGCGGAGCCCGTTATTGGTCGGCAGACTATGCAGAGCGAAATCAAGCGGTGGCGAACCAGCGCGTTACCGGAGACAATACACGGTGGAAAAGTATCACAGGCTACCACCGAGATAATCGATCCTGTCGCTGGTGCCGATCGATGGCGGTATCAATATCGCCACTCTGGATGCCAAAGACGCGCCACGCTTCCAGTATCGCGACATCTTCCTTGACGTTGCGCGCAACTTCCACCATAAAGACGCCTTGCTGCGCCTGCTAGAGCAGATGGCGGCCTATAAACTGAATAAATTCCACTTCCATCTTAGCGACGATGAAGGCTGGCGCATCGAAATACTGAGCCTACCGGAACTGAGCGCGCCAGATTGAAGTGATCCCGGAAATAGACATGTCGGCGCACGCCCGTACCGCGGTGGTTTCCATGGAAGCTCGCTACAAGAAACTGCATGCGGCTGGCAAAGAGCAAGAGGCTAACGAGTTCCGCATGGTGGATCCGACCTATACTTATAATACCACGTCGGTGCAGTACTTTAACCGACAAAGTTATCTGAACCCCTGCCTAGATTCATCCAAACGTTTTGTCGACAAAGTGATCGGCGAAATAGCCAAAATGCACACAAAAGCTGGCTAGCCGCTGCGCACCTGGCATTTTGGTGGTGATGAAGCGAAAAACATTCGTTTAAGGGCAGGCTATACCGATCGTGTGAAACCTGAGCCGGGCAAAGGCGTTATCGATCAGAGTAAAGAAGATAAGCCTTGGGCAAAATCCCAGGTGTGCTAAGCGATGATGAGCAACGGCAAGGTGGCCGACATGGAGCACCTACCGAGCTACTTCGCGCAAGAAGTCAGCCAACGGGTGAAGGCGCATGGCATCGACAGAATGCAGGCTTGTCAGGACGGATTGAAACATGCGCAGGACGTCAAGGTATTCGCCACGTCGCGCGTGGGCATGAATTTCTGGGATACCCTGTACTGGTGGGGCGGCTTCGACAGCGCCAAATATTGGGCGAACAAGGGATACGAGTTTATCCTCTCTAACCCAGATTACGTATATATGGACTTCCCGTACGAAGGTAATCCGGACGAACGCGGTTATTACTGGGGTACCCGCTTCAGCGACGAGCGTAAGATGTTCAGCTTCGCGCTGGATAACCTGCCGCAGAATGCTGAAACCTCGGTGGATCGTGATGGCCACCGCTTTAGTGCCAAAAGCGACAAACCCTGGCCGGGTGCCTATGGCATTTCCGCCCAGATGTAGAGCGAAACCCAACGCACCGATCCTCAGATGGAATACATGATCTTCCCGCGTTCGCTATCAGTTGCCGAATGTGCTTGGCATCGTGCTTCCTGGGAGCAGGATTACCAGGCTGGTCGTGCATAACAGGGCGGGGCAACGCACTTTGTTGATGACAACGCCTTGGAGCAGGACTGGCTGCGCTTCACCAACCTGATCGGTCAGCGCGAGTTGGCCAAGCTGGACAAGAGTGGCGTCAGCTATCGCCTGCCGGTACAGGGTGCCCGCGTCATCGGTAGCAAGCTGGAAGCCAATATCTCTTTGCCGGGGTTAGGCATTGAATATTCTAGCAATGGCGGCGTTACGATGTGCAGGCCAGGCCGGTGGTGACAGGTGAAGTGTGGGTTCGTGCGGTAAGCCCGGACAACAAGTGTTACAGTCGTGCTGAAAAGGTGTAAGGTAGCTTCCACGGAGATGGAGGTAGCCGGTTACCTAATCCTTTACCCGACCAGCAAAGAGGATTTATTCGATGCGGGTGGTCATTCGCGTATTTAGTAGCCTGCTGAAATCGGGAGAAAATAGGTGGTGATCAACACGGCATCATGCTGTTCTTAAGTAAGAACCTATCTATTAGGCTACTTTATTTCTATTAGGCTACTTTATTTGCCATTTTGGCCCTGGGCAGCGCCCACCCTCCTAATAAACTCCCTGCACGATGCGGTTGTTGTGCGCTGTCCGTGTCCAATGTACGCCTAGTGTGCGGTACTTTCTTCAGTGACTTGACAAGGGTGGAGACAGCCGCGTCAGTGCCTGGTTTAGTCTGCTAATCAATAATCCCGCTAGGGGATTATTTCTTGTCGTGCAGCGTATCGTCTTCGCGGCAATCACCAGTTTCACAGTGGCCGTACAAGTACAGACTGTGGTTGGTAAGTTTAATACCGTGCTGCTTGGCGATATCACGCTGACGCGTATCGATCGATTCATCACTAAATTCTATCACTTTGCCACAGTCCAGACAGATTAGGTGATCGTGATGGTACTGTTGGGTCAGCTCGAACACTGACTTGCCGCCTTCGAAATTGTGACGCGTCACAATGCCCGCATCATCAAACTGGTTCAGCACGCGGTAAACCGTCGCCAGACCAATTTCTTCACTCATATCTATCAGTTTTTTGTACAAATCTTCCGCACTGACGTGATGGCATTTCGGATTTTGCAGTACTTCCAGGATTTTGAGTCGCGGAAGCGTGACTTTCAAACCAGCCTTCTTTAATGCGATGTTGTTCTCAGTCATGCGGATTCAGTCCTGTTGCTATACTAATCAACGTAAGGCGTTTTCACCTGTGTCATTGGTTAGCATAAAGAGTTAATTGCGTCTCATTATAGAACTGGTTATTCTAATTAACTGCGTCTCATTATAGAACTGGTTATTCTAATTAACTGCGTCTCATTATAGAACTGGTTATTCTAAATGGAAACCGCACATTGTTTGTAGTGATATGATTAAATTTTTTTACTATATCACCTATCACCTATCACCTCACCGCAACGCTTTGATAGCTGAGATAAAGCGATGACGCAGTTTACCGTGACAATGTGGGAAGTTACAAATGTGTCGCTTCTAATTACAGCAATCTGTACTGCTAATAATACTATTCACTTGGCTGGGCCTATGTTCAACTGTTGGTCAACAACAATGGCGCCCAGCCTACGATATCACCCAGGCTCAGTTCTTCGATGATCTGTGTAACCCAGGCTGAAACGCGCTCGCCGGTTAGCTCGGGCTGGCGGTCTTCGTCGATCGCCAGCCCGATGAAGTTGTCGTCGTCTGCCAAGCCTTTGGATGCCTCGAAGTGATAGCCCTTGGTTGGCCAGTGGCCAACCAAGGCGGCACCGAGCGGCTCGATAATGTCGTGGAGGGTGCCCATCGCGTCACAGAAGTATTCCGCGTAGTCTTCTTGGTCGCCGCAACCAAACAACGCAACCAGCTTGCCGCTGAAGTCCACGTCTTCCAGCGTTGGAAAAAAGTCATCCCAGTCGCACTGTGCTTCACCGTAGTACCAGGTTGGTATGCCCAGAAGTAGGATATCGAAACCTTCAAGATCTTCTTTGCTGCTTTTTGCGATATCGTAAACTTCAGATACCCCACCGCCAAACTGTGTCTGGAGAATTTTTTGAATCATTTTGGCAATATTTTCGGTATTACCAGTGTCGCTGCCAAAGAAAATGCCTACCGTAGCCATATCGCGTATAACCTTTAATTTCAATAAATTGCATTACACGATGTAAGGGGTAACTCCGCTAACATCGGTTGAAATAGTACCCGTTAAGAGTTTGGAGCGTCCTCGCGGCGCGCGCTTTTACCGGTAAACATCTTATCTGAATGCTGCGACGCCTGTGTGGCTAAAGTGATCAATTTTCTGGTCACTGCTCCCTCCTGCCAGTTGCGCCAGCAGCATGTGCTCGATAAGCTCTCTGCGGCTAATATTGCGCTGTTCCGCCAGTTTATTCAGAGCGTCTACCGCATTTGCGTTGATTTTCAGCTCCACGCGGCGCAACCCACGCACGTTATCGCGCTGTAGCTGATTGCGCTTATTGATTCTAAGCTATTCATCTCGAGATAGTGGGTTGGTTTTCGGGCGTCCCGGACGGCGTTCATCTGCGAACATATCCAGCATCGTGCGATCCGTTTGTTCTTTTGCCATAGGTAGCGGTGTACTGCAAGGGAGTATGCATCAAAAAGCTCTTATACCCTAACACTTCAAGTTGCATGTACGTTAGCTTTCCTCGCTCACCCCAGTTACTTACTGCTGTAAGCTCCTGCAGGTCGCTGCGTTGCTGCCTTCCTGCAACTTAAATTATTTAAGGTATAAATGCTTCTAGACGGTTCGGTTAACACACTTCGGGCTAATGAAACCCTTACTCAAATTCACCCCAAGATTGACGTTAGCGAACACGCGTAACGGCTTAGCAAAACGCCATCATGCCGTAAAATTCACTACTTTCGCTAAATCCATCACCATAAATCTATGGGAGACTAAGGATGGACAAACTCTTTACTCAAGCTCACCGCGAAACGCGGTGGACACTGCGCCTGACGCTGCTTTACCTGCTAGTTTGGTCGTTGGCTGCCTACCTGCCAGACAGCGTGAACGGTATCACTGGTTTACCGCATTGGTTCTAGATGGCTTGTCTGCTGGCGCCTCTGGGGTTTATCACCCTGTGCTAGCTGATGGTGCTGCTCGTCTTCCGCGATATTTTCCTGGAGGACGGTGATGCAAACTGAAGTGGTCGTAACGCTGATCGCCTACCTGCTGCTGGTATTTGGCCTGTCTATCTACGCATACGGCCACCGCCAAAGCGGTAATTTTCTTAATGAATACTTTCTCGGCAATCGTTCGATGGGGAGCTTTATGCTGGCGATGATCCAACTGCCGGCGGCGTGGCTGTCGCTCGGCGTACTGGGTAAGAAGTTCGCCATTCTGGCGCGGTGCTATAATGCCATTACCCTCAACGACATGCTATATGGCCGCTTCCAGAGCCGGATGTTGGTTTGGCTAGCCAGCCTTAGCCTGCTGGTAGCGTTCCTCGGTGCCATGACTGTGCAGTTTATCGGTGGTGCCCGCTTGTTGGAAAGTGCGGTGGGTATCCCCTACAACATCGGCCTGCTGATTTTCGGCATCAGTATCATGCTCTATACCGCCTTTGGCGGCTTCCGTGCTGGCGTGCTCAACGATGCCATGCAGGGTCTAGTGATGCTGCTTGGCACTGTCTTACTGCTGGGAGCGGTGATCAACGCCGCCGATGGATTGCACCACGCGGTAGATAAGCTACAGCAGATCGACCCGGCGCTAGTGTCGCATCAGGGCGGTGATCAGATCCTCAGCCTACAATTTATGGCTTCATTTTGGGTCTTGGTGTGCTTCGGGGTGATTGGCCTGCCCCACACTGCCGTGCGCTGTATCTCATATAAAGACAGCAAGGCGGTACATTGCGGTATCATTCTTAGCACCGTCGTGGTGGCGCTACTGATGCTCGGCATGCATCTGGCTGGCGCCCTGGGCCGCGCGGTGTTGCCGGATCTGAAAATCCCCGATCAAGTGATCCCAATGCTGATGGTCACCGTGCTGCCACCTTATGCCGCTGGCATCTTTCTGGCAGCACCGCTGGCGGCAATTATGTCTACCATCAACGCCCAATTGTTACAATCTTCCGCCACCATCGTCAAAGATCTTTATCTTGGCGTGCGACCGCAGCACATAGACAGCGCGCGGATGATAAAGCGTTTATACAATCTGACCACCTTGATCCTCGGCTTGCTAGTGCTGCTGGCAGCCTGGCATCCGCCGGAAATAATCATCTGTTTGAACTTGCTTGCCTTCGGCGGGCTAGAAGCGGTGTTTCTGTGGCCGTTGGTGCTAGGGCTATACTGGCGCGCCAATGCTCAGGGGGTGCTTAGCTCAATGCTATCGGGTGCGATATGCTCGCTATTGGCCAGCTTTGGCCTTCAGCCAGCCGGGCTACACCCTATCCTGCATGCTCTGTTGCTTAGCCTTCTGGGGTTTTATATCGGCAACGTTGTTGGCGAAAAACTTCGTGTAGCGTCATACTTAGCCTCTTGAAGAGAATTGCTATGCCTTGGATCCAACTAAAACTCAACACTATCGGTAGACAGGCTGAAGACCTGAGCGATGTGCTGGTGGAAAGCGGCGCGGTGTTGGTGACCTTTCAAAACATACACAATAACCCTGTATTCGAACCGCTGCCGGGAGAGACCCTGCTGTGGGGCGATACCGATATGATCGGTTTGTATGATGCCGAAACCAACATGGCCGAAGTGGAGGCGATGCTGGAACAACACCCCTTGCTGGGTGCGGGTTTCCGCCATAAGGTTGATCAATTGGAAGACAAGGACTGTGAGCACGAGTGGATGGACAACTTTCACCCGATGCGCTTCGGTGAGCGCCTGTGGATCTGTCCAAGCTGGCGCGATGTGCCTGATCCAGACGCGGTCAACGTGATGCTCGATCCTTGCTTGGCGTTTGGCACCGGCACCCATCCAACCACCGCGCTCTGCTTGCAGTGGCTGGACGACCTCAATCTGGCGGGCAAAACCGTCATCGACTTTGGCTATGGATCCGGCATTCTCACGATTGCTGCGCTGAAGCTCGGTGCAGAACGCGCTACTGGCATTGACATCGCATTCAGGCCAGTCGTGATAATGCACAACGTAATGGTGTTTCAGAACGCCTGGCGCTGTATCTGCCAAATGACCAGCCGGCCGAACTCCTGGCGGACGTGGTGGTGGCAAACATTCTGGCTGGCCCGCTGCGCGAACTAGCACCGTTGATCGGCTGCCTACCCAAAAGCGGTGGTCATCTGGGCCTGTCCGGCATACTGGCCAGACAAGCGACAAGCGTGGAAGAAGCTTACGAAGAGCCGTTTGTCCTCGACGCAATTGCCGAGCGTGAAGAATGGTGCCGCATCACTGGCAGAGCACCTACAGCGAAATATCACGAAATTCACCCAGCGATAACGGTGGATTTTTACTTGTTCTCCGCCCCAGTGATGAACGCCCCTACAAAGGCCGACAATCTAGACGAAAGGATAAAATGACTGAAAATACCGATAATATTCCTTGCAATAAAGAATATTTCAGCGCCTACAAAAGCAAAAAGCCAAACACAACCAACTGATAATAAAAAAATAATATCCTCATGGATTGCCGGAAGACACATTTTTTATAATGAATTAGGGTTAATTGCTCAAAACTCGGCCTTTCATCTCAACGCAAAAATGCGTAATATGTGCGCCCTTGCGGACCAGTATCGTTTACTCTTTGTCTATGCACATTGGACGCTTCCAGCTTGCAAATTGCCTGATTGCCGCCCCGATGGCCGGCATCACCGATCGTCCGTTTAGAGCGTTATGTCATACGATGGGTGCCGGGATGGCTGTATCCGAAATGCTCTCCTCTAACCCAGAGGTGTGGCGAACGGATAAGTCGCGTCTGCGTATGGTGCATAGCGATGAACCTGGGCTCCGTTCCGTGCAGATTGCTGGGTGCTATCCAGATGACATGGCTGCTGCGGCACGTATTAATATGGCCAGTGGCGCACAGATTATCGACATCAATATGGGTTGCCCAGCTAAGAAAGTAAACCGGAAGCTTGCAGGGTCT
This sequence comes from Serratia symbiotica (Periphyllus acericola), assembly GCF_964019515.1. Taxonomy (NCBI): domain Bacteria; kingdom Pseudomonadati; phylum Pseudomonadota; class Gammaproteobacteria; order Enterobacterales; family Yersiniaceae; genus Serratia; species Serratia symbiotica. The sequence goes on along the minus strand of NZ_OZ026452.1, from coordinate 46,587 downwards.
GCTTTGCTTCAGTATCCGGATCTGATTAAACAGATCCTCCACGCGGTAGTAAATGCTGCTGTGGATGTACCGGTGACACTTAAGATTCGCACTGGCTGGGCACCAGAACACCGTAACTGTGTAGAAATTGCCCAACTGGCCGAAGACTGTGGTATACAGGCCCTGACTATTCATGGCCGAACCCGTGCCTGCCTGTTCAACGGCAACGCGGAGTACGATAGCATTCGGGCAGCTAAGCAGAATGTCTCTATACCAATTATCGCGAATGGGGACATTACTGATCCGCATAAAGCCAGAGCAGTGCTCGACTACACCGGGGCTGATGCCCTGATGATAGGCCGAGCGGCTCAGGGGAAACCCTGGATCTTCCGGGAAATCCAGCATTATCTGGACACTGGGGAGCTGCTGCCACCTATGCCACTTGGTGAGGTAAAGCGCTTGTTGATAAAGCATATTCGGGAATTGCACGGCTTTTACGGCCAAGACAAGGGAGCCCGGATTGCCCGTAAGCACGTGTCCTGGTATCTTCAGGAACATGCCCCGAATGACCAGTTTCGGCGCACATTCAACGCCATAGAGGATGCCAGCGAACAGCTGGAGGCGTTGGAGGCATATTTCGAAAATCTTAGCGTAAAAAAAGAGCTGACAGAATTATGTTCGAACAACGCGTAAATTCTGACGTACTGACCGTTTCAACAGTTAATTCACAAGATAAAGTGACTCAAAAGCCTCTGCGTGACTCAGTGAAAAAAGCACTGAAGAACTATTTTGCTCAACTGAATGGTCAAGACGTTAATGATCTGTATGAACTGGTGTTGGCTGAAGTTGAACAGCCACTGTTGGACATGGTGATGCAATACACCCGTGGCAACCAAACCCGTGCTGCTCTGATTATGGGAATCAACCGTGGTACGCTGCGTAAAAAACTGAAAAAATACGGCATGAACTGATATTAGTTAGTTAACATCTTGATAAAAGGCGCTTTTACCTTGTTTGGTTAGCGCCTCTTTCTTCTATGTTTATACAAATGTTTATACATGAATTTCCGAACAATGAAGAAAGCATAAAAACAAAAAAGGGCGCATCAGCGACCTCATAGCGTATCACTACCAGCAGTTATTTCAGTTCTCGAAGCTCAGCTTCGATTTTATCCCCTAATCGATCAGGATACTTGATAACCCAGTGCGGCTTTGTTGAATAAATCGGATTTGGAATAAAACAGTCCCCTGAATGGGCAGCTTTCAGGCAAGGCGTACACTTTCTGGCATACCGGCGAGCGGTATCTTGTTTAATGCACAGATCATGGCCAGCGCCTCTGCAACTTGCCCATCATAATCTCGCAGCGACAGGTGACCACCAAATAGCTGTTTTACTCTGTACCTCGCTGTTGCCGCTATCGAACGTCGGTGGTAGCCTGTGATACTTTTCCACCGTGTGTTGTCTCCGGTAACGCGCTGGTGCACCACCGCTTGATTTCGCTCTGCATAGTCTGCCGACCAATAACGGGCTCCGCTGCTGGGCGGTATTAACGCCTTGAGCTTCTTGCCCCTTAACTCATCATCACACACTCGCGTATCCTAAGCCCGATCCGCCGAGGCGACTTTGATTTTACGGTACCTCTGGCGGATGAGACCTGGGAAGGCTGCGGTATCGGTGACATTGCTCAAGGAAAGGTCAGCACAGATGACCTCATGTGTTTCTGTATCTACGGCCAAATGCAGTTTTCGCCAGATCCGCCGTTTTTCCTGACCGTGTTTTTTTACCATCCACTCCCCTTCACCCAACACGTTGATCCCGGTAGAGTCGATAACGAGGTGCGCAATTTCACCCGGCGTTGCGGTTTTAAACGGGACATGGCCGGACTTCGCCCGCTTACTGATGCAGGTATCGTCCGGGCAGTTCAACGGCACTTTGATCAGTGTGACAATGGAGTCGACGAAGCGCTGGAGGGCGCGAAGTGTCAGGCCGAAAATCCGTTTCAGCATCAATACGCTGGTGATTGCCATTACGATATTCATTGCCATATCGGAATAATGTTGTCGGCGACCACGCAGAGAAGGTTTTGCCTCGCAGTACCAGGCGTGAAGTGCCGTTTCATCCCCCCAGCAAGTGAGTGAACCCCGAGTGATAAGGGCGTTGTTGTAAGCCTTCCAGTTGGTGATGTTGAACTTTTGCTGGGCCACGGAATGTCGCTATTTTGACAGAAGGAGAGTGATCTGATCCGCGTGCCGGCCAAATGTTCGATTTATTCAACAACGCCACGTACAGTAAGAATTTTGCTGGCGCAGCGCGATGAATATAAAGCTGAGCATGCAGCCATCCTCTCTATTGTCCCTAAAATCGGTTGCAGCCCTAACTAACTGCGACGTAACAACGATATCCTGCGCCAGACTTCGGCGTATTTTGACCAGGCGAAGCTCGGAACGCCATTGGAAGAAATAATGCGGCTGCTTGATGAGTTGAGTGGCGAACAGGGGTTCGGGCCTGTATGCCGCAAGTTGGATATTGCCCCGTCGACATACTCCTATTGCCGGACACCGCGGCATACTTTCCGTAAAATTAGGCAATATTGAGGTACTTGTGAGTCTGCATCGACAACCGCCAATTGCGTGCAATGCAGGTTATAATACACAGACGGGTCGCCTCTTCCTTCTTGCTAATCGGTTGCAGCTCGATGATACGGGGCTTTTTATCATGTAATGTTGCCAACAGCGCATCCAGTGCCTCGATATCACGTTCACGCGCCACCAGATGCTTCACTTCATCAGCACGCTGCAACGCTTGATCCAACACCTTCATGCCGCCGCGCATATTCACCTTGGGTGAGACCGTCACCCAGGTTTTGACCGAACAATGGATCTCGTAGGTACCACTGGTCTCGATCTGACAACCGTAGCCCTGCTGTTCGAGCAATGCAGTCAGCGGTACAAGATCGTAAATGCAGGGTTCACCACCGGTGATCACCACATGCCGCGCGGTATAACCTTGCTGACGCATCACTGCCAGCAACTGCTCGGCACTAGCGCTGCCCCAGACAGCGCTTTCTTCGGTTTTTACCAAGATCCGTTGCATGTCGACTTCCCGATTGACTTCCTTACCCCAAGTGTGCTTGGTATCACACCAACTGCACCCTACTGGGCAGCCCTGTAGGCGAATAAAAATGGCGGGAACACCGGTGAAAAAACCTTCACCCTGCAAAGTCTGGAATATCTCATTAATCGGGTACTGCATCGGTTTCTCAATCTGGAAAGGTAAAGAGCAATTATCGCACTGGAAAGGTAAAAAGCAATTATCGCAGATCCCGCCTCGGCGACCAAACGGACAAAACCGTATCCCCGGCGTACGGATTAGGAGAATGGGAAGCTCAGCGACTGCACCGCCAGAACGAGGATGAGGCTGGGCAACGTTTACTTATGGATGGGAGTGACCCTAGACTCGTTTTCCAAGCAAACCCCATGAAGTGCATTAGTCGTAGACTTGGGCTAACCATGACTACTTGAAGGTCACGTCGATATTCGCTGAAGTAGTAAAGGGGCCGACTTTTGGGTCGGTGCTCAGCCACAACAATCTGGCGAAAAAGTTCTTCTCAACGCGGTTACCATTGAACAGACCTAGATCTACCGCGCTGTTCATCGTGATCGGTATAGTCGGCGTCGTGTCCTGCGAGATAAATATGGCTGTTTGGGTCAGGACATCTCGCAACCAGACAAGCGGCTCCAAGCCGTTCTGTCTGGCAGTTTCAAGCAAACTCAGCAAGGTCGCCAGTCGTTTTCCGGCAGGTAACAAACCCGCAAACAACCAATTCTTTCGCCCCACAGCTACCAGGCGGATCGCACTCTCTATCCGGTTTTTATCTATTGGCACCAGACCCGCCGTCAAGATAACGCAGCAGGGCATATAATGGAAAGATGAGTTCACCCTAAGGTTACTCAGGACGTGGCTAAACGGTTGGTGCTTTCTTGGCCGGCTGGGTAAAATAACGGCGGTCTTCCCAGCGCAGCATGGTTAGCTTCCCGCCCCAGCAGCAGCCGGTATCAAGCCCGATAATACCTTCCGGGGTGCCTTTGCCTGCCAACGATGCCCAGTGACCGAAGATTAGGGTATAGCCAGCATCCACTAAGCGTGGCAGTTCAAACCAGGGTTTCAATGGTGCAGGTGCCGTGCCGGGGGAATCTTTACAAATCATGTCAAGCTGGCCGTTTGGGAAGCAGTAACGCATGCGCGTCAATGCATTGGTACTAAAACGTAAGCGTGCCAAGCCGCTCAGTGCTGGCGTCCAGTTGTTCGGCATATCGCCATACATGGTGTCCAGAAACAGCGGGTGACTTTTACTGCGCAGCACCGTCTCTACCTCACGCGAACAGATTTTTGCAGTCTCAATGTCCCATTGTGGCGTAATGCCAGAGTGTGCCATCATCAGCTTTAGCTCATCATCCACTTGTAGCATCGGTTGGCAACGCAGCCAGTTAATCAACTCGTTGGCATCCGGCGCTTCCAGCAGTGCGTTGAGGCGGTCTTTGGGTTTATTGCGGCTGATGCCAGCGTAGACCGCCATCAGGTGCAGATCGTGGTTGCCCAGCACAAGGCGAACCGCTGGGCCGAGTGAATGCAAAAAGCGCAACACCTCCAGTGAATCAGGGCCACGGGCGACCAGATCGCCGGTCAGCCACAACCTGTCACATTGTGGGTTGAAAGAAACCTGAGCCAACAGCGCTTGAAGTTCAGTGAAACAGCCATGAATATCGCCAATAAGGTAGGTAGTCATAGTTAATGGATCAGAGTGGGGATAGCTAAACGGAACACGGGAATAGCACAGCGGAACGACTGACTTTGGTGGTCAACCATTTCGTAATGGCCTTCCATAGTACCCAGCGGTGTTTCGAGAATGGTACCGCTGGTGTATTGGAACTCGCTACCGGGCTGGAGCAGGGGTTGTTCGCCGATCACACCGATGCCTTGCACTTCGGTCTTGCGGCCGTTGCTGTTGGTGATCAGCCAGTAACGGCCCAGTAGCTGCACGTTGAAACGGCCCAGATTGCGGAGGGTGACGTTATAGGCGAAGACGTAATGGTTTTCTTCAGGTATCGATTGTGATTCCACATAAATACTTTGAACCTGAATGCATACACGGGGTGAATCAATCATGGCAACAACTCCTTATTGCTGCGGCGCAGAATTGTCTGAAAGCCAGTTGGCCAGCTTGCAGTACTGCGCGACAGAAATGTTCTCTGCTCTGAGCGAAGCATCGATGCCCAACTCCATCAACTGTACTGGCGTAAACAGATAGCCTAAGCTGTTGCGGATAGTTTTCCGGCGTTGGTTGAACGCTTGAGTGGTGATGCTGCTTAGCATGTGCACATCACTCACTGGATTTGGCATGACGCTGTGTGGCACCAAACGTACCACTGCAGAGTCGACCTTAGGTGCCGGGGTGAATGAAATCGGCGGCACTTCCAGTACCGGGATAACGTTGCAGTAATATTGCGCCATCACGCTCAAACGCCCGTAGGCTTTGCTATCTGGGCCAGAAACCAGACGGTTAACCACCTCTTTCTGCAACATGAAATGCATGTCGCGGATTGCCTGAGTATAGATGAAAAGGTGGAACATTAGTGGTGTCGAAATATTGTACGGCAGGTTACCAAATACGCGCAACGGTTGGCCTGCCTGCTTAGCCATGGCGGCGAAATTCACTGTCATGGCGTCCTGCTGGTAGATGGTCAGCTTGTCTTTCAACGATGAATCGTTTGCTAGCCGAGCCGCCAGATCGCGATCCAACTCGATCACCGTCATGCGATCCATGCGTGCGCCAACTCGCTCGGTCAATGCGCCCAGGCCGGGGCCAATCTCAATGATCGCCTCGCCCGGTTGCGGGTGAATGGCGGAGACAATGCTATCTATGACAAACTGATCGGTTAAAAAGTTTTGTCCAAAGCGTTTGCGGGCAAGGTGCCCTTGGTGGACTCTGTTATTCATTACAATTAATTATCATTTTAATGGCGAGATCCAAGGCAGTTTTAAAACTGCCAACATCGGCGCTGCCAGTGCCAGCCAGTTCCAGAGCAGTACCGTGATCGACCGACGTACGGATAAAAGGCAACCCAAGAGTGATATTCACTGCACGGCCAAACCCCTGATATTTTAGTATCGGCAAACCCTGATCGTGATACATCGCCAGCACTGCATCGGCATGTTGCAGATACTTGGGCTGAAATAGGGTATCCGCTGGCAGTGGGCCGGTCAGGTGGATGCCTTCAGCACGCAGTGCCTCAAGCGCTGGAAGGATAATGTCTATCTCTTCGCGCCCCATATGGCCGCCTTCCCCGGCGTGCGGGTTCAGCCCACAGACGTAGATATGCGGCTGGGGCAGGCCAAATTTGGTTTTCAGATCCCGATCGAGAATGCGGATAATGTCGAATAGACTGTGCTTGGTGATAGCACCCGGTACTGCTAGCAGTGGCAGGTGGGTGGTCGCCAACGCCACGCGCAGTTCTTCGGTGGCCAGCATCATCACCACCCGATCGCAACCGCTGCGATAGGCAAAGAATTCGGTATGGCCGATAAACGGCATACCTGCGTCGTTGATCACGCCTTTATTCACCGGGCCGGTGATCAACGCGGCAAACTCGCCGTTCAGGCAGCCATCGCAGGCGCACTCCAGGGTTTCCAGCACGTAGGCGCTGTTACCGGCGTTCAGTTCACCTGGTGTGACCGAATAAGCTGTGGCTACCGGCAGCACGGTTAGTGTACCAGCGCACTGCGGTTGAGCAGGCTTTTGTGGGCGATAATAGCACAGCGTCAGCGGCAGGTTCAGCCAGTGGGCGCGCTCAAGCAGCAATGCTGGATCCGCGCACACCACCAGTTCAACAGGCCAATCCTGCTGCGCCAGCGCTGCCACCAAATCTGGCCCTACCCCGGCAGGTTCGCCGGGAGTCATCACGATACGTTTATTACTGGGCATGGCCATTGAGGATCTTCACATAGGCTTGGGCGCGCAGTTCTTGCATCCAGGTCTGCGCTTCTTCAACAAATTTGCGGTTGAACAGCATGCGGTAAGCGCGATTCCTTTGCACGGCATCGGTTTTGTCTACCTGACGTGTATCCAGCAATTGGATGAGGTGCCAGCCGAAGGCCGAGTGTACCGGTGCGCTAATCTCGCCTTTGTTCAGTTTCAGCAGTGCATCGCGGAACGCCGGATCGTAGATATCTGGAGAGGCCCAGTCCAGATCGCCACCCTGCAAGGCAGAGCTGGGATCTTGAGACAGGTGTTTGGCTTCATCTGCAAACTTGGTACGGCCGCTTTTGATATCTTGCGCTATGCTTGCCAACTTAGTGCGCGCCAGATCATCGGTCATCACCACTGAAGGTTTCAGCAGGATATGGCGGGCATGCACTTCGGTCACGGATACCGACTGGCTGGCACCACGGATGTCATTCACTTTCAGAATGTGAAAGCCAACGCCGGAACGGATAGGACCGACGATAATGCCTTTCTTGGCATTGACCAGGTTCTCGGCGAACAAGGTTGGGATCTCTTGCAGCTTGCCCCAGCCCATGTTGCCGCCTTTCAGCGCTTGGGGATCGGAGGAGTAGGTGATCGCCAGTTTGCCGAAGTCAGCGCCGTTGTGCAATTCGCCCATCAGTTTTCTAGCCAGTGTTTCTGCGCTGTCCACCTGCTGCTGCGATGGGTTTTCCGGCAAAGGGAGCAAGATGTGGCTGATGTTCATTTCGGTATCGCTGACATTTTTGGCACCCACTTGCTTTGCTAGCGCTTCCACTTCTTGCGGCAGGATAGTCACGCGGCGGCGTACTGCGTTGTTGCGCACTTCGGCGATCAGCATATCTTTACGGATCTGCGAGCGATAAGTGTTGTAGTTCAGGCCCTCGTAAGACAAACGGTTGCGCAGTTGATTGAGGCTCATCTTGTTTTGCGCGGCGATACTAGCAATCGCGTTGTCCAGATCGGCATTGGATACGGTAATGCCCATTTTTTGAGCCATCTGTAGCTCAATATTATCCATAATCAGACGCTCAATGATCTGGTGACGCAGTGAATTTTCGTCCGGCAGTGGTTGGCCATCCTGCTGTGCATGGAGTTTCACAGATTGCAATAGGCCGTTGATATCGCTCTCCAGCACAACGCCGTTATTCACAACGGCAGCGACTTTATCCACTTCTTGGGGTGCTGCGAACGCGGCATTAGCACAAACCACCAATCCGAGAATAAGCGTTCTCCAGTTCTTCATACATTTCCCATTATGTAATCCGCAAATGCGTGTGAAAGTTCTCGTTTTCAACGTGCTACCAAATATCAGAACGCGCGTTGGTACGGCAGTATACCGGAGCGCAGCATTTCCGTAGAGCCGAGACTGTGGTCGCTGCTTAGACCGCGCAGTTCGATATTGAAGGAAACTTTGTTGTCGTAAATGCTGATATTATTGCTGTTATTCCAGTCGGTGATCTTGCGTTCATAGCCCAGTGTTACCGCCCAGCAGCAGGTGTTATACTTCAGCCCTAGTAACTGATCGGCGGATTGTCTGGTGCGGGTATCGTAGTAATACGCGCCCACCACCGCCCAGCGATCGGCAATCGGCCAACTGCCTGTCACGCCCACCTGAGCGATAACGTGCTGGTAGGCAGGGATGTTGTCGGTATTCAGGGCTGTCTGGATATATTCCGGTGTGGCGTAACGGTAATTTAGCTGCACCACATGCTCTGGATCCTGGCGGTATCCCAGCACACCGTTACCCAATGAGACGCTGTTCAAGCGGGTATCATACTGCAAGCCGCCGCGCAGGCTCCAACGATCGTCGATCTTACAATAGGTGTCACCGGCCCATGCCAAACTGCCGGTATGATCGTTGTTATCGTAGCTTGTCCTATGGTCACCGGTGCCTGAACGGTTAAAGTAGTAGATTTGACCCACGGAAACGTTAAAACGTTCAACCAGTGCGTCATCATAAATGCGTGTGGTTAAACCGCTGGACACTCGGTTCTGCGAGGCGATGCGATCCAGGCCGCTGTATGTGCGGTCGCGGAACAGATCGGAATAATCAGTTTGCAGCAGCGTGGTATCGTAGGTATAGATGTTGCTTTGATCGCGGTACGGCACGTAGAAGTATTGAACGCGCGGTTCCAAGGTCTGGGTAGAACCTTCCGACCAGATCATCGGGCGCTCGAACACCAGCTTGCCGTCAGCCTTGAACTGTGGCATAACGCGATTGATGGAGTCATCAAGATGCGGTGCCACAGCCTTATAATCATTAGTGCTATTTCGGTTGATATAATGGGTGGCAAAGTGGTCAGGAATGTTCTGCTGGTAATGGGATGCCAGCAGCTTGGCCTCGTTGTTCAGGCTGGCCCAGCCGTTGGTTAGTGGTAGATTGAGCGTGGGTTCCAGATGCCAACGGGTAGCGTCCGGGCTGTACGGATTGATACTTTTAAATTTGGCTATCTGGCTGTATAGGTGAAAGTCGAACGGGCCGAGATCATTTTTGTAGTAGTTCAGATCCAGTTGTGGCCGCACTTTGTAGGAATTAGAGTTAGAGCGGTCGGTGCTGTCGAAGATTTGGAACTGCTTGGAGCTTAAAATAGCATTCCAGTTTTCATTAGCATAACCAAAGCTAAACTTCTGCGCGGCGTAGCCATCGGTGGTGGAACCATACTTCGAATCTAGATCGGTAAAGTATTTGGCATCGCTGACCTTGGTAAAATCGATGTTGAAGCGAAATACCTGATCCATTAGCCCGTGGTGGTTCCAGTGGAATAACCAGCGGGTGCTGCTGTCGGCATTGTCCTTTTTGTATTCCTTATCGTTTGGTAGCCAGTCTAGCCCCATCAGTCCAGAGCCAGGCTGCATAAGATAGCGGAATTTATTTTGCCATTGCAAACCGCGTCTAGACATATAATGCGGGGTAAGGGTGACGTCATAGTTGGGCGCGATGTTCCAGTAATACGGCAATATGAACTCAGGGCCATTGTTGCTGCCGTATTTGGCGTTCGGGATCAAGAAGCCGGAACGGCGCTTATCGCCGATTGGCAATTGCATATAGGGGCTATAGAACACCGGAACGCCGCCAATACGCAATCGGGCGTTCCACACTTCTGCCACCTGCTTTGTGCGGTCATGGATCACTTTGGAACCGATCACGCTCCAGCTATCGTCTCCCGGCAAGCAGGAGGTAAAAGTACCATTTTCCATAATAGTGAAGCGGTTATCGCCGCGTATCTTCATTTTGTTAGCTGCGCCGCGCCCCTGACGGCCGACCATCTGGTAGTCGCCTTTATAGACATCGGTATCTTTGGTATTCAGGTTTGACCAAGCCTTGGGGCCTGCCAATGTGATCTGAGGGTCGCTGTAGTGCACATCGCCAGTGGCGGTCACGGTTCGCACCGCGTCCGCCTGCCCTGGATGCTGCATCTGGTTCAGTTCCACCTGCTTGGCAGTGAGGGTGCTGTTGCCTTGCTTGATGTTGACGTTGCCAGTGAACAGCGCACTATGCGGATAGTCGGCTTGCGACTCATCGGCATTGATGGTGATCGGCTGGTTGTCAAGATCGCCGCTGACCAAAGGTTTGTCATAAACAGGAATACCGAGCATGCATTGATCAGCCAGATCAGCCAGTGCATGCTGACTATAAGGTGCCGTCCAAATCATCGTGGCCAGCAGTGTTAGGAAACTTTTTTTCATACGTGGTTGTGGTGTTCCATCATCATAGGCATCGTGTCCGGAAAACGGTCACAGGCTATATTACTCATCTGCATTGCGCTAGGGGTAAATCCTACCGTTTACTTGTATCGTCATAGGCGCAAAGATAAATGACAGGTATGATAATCCAAATTTTGGGAAAAATCGCTAACCCTGAGCTAACAGGCCAGGTATTGTGCGGCTTTCAGCATAACAATTGAGGAGTATATGCAGTATTGGGGAAAACTGCTTGGGGTCATCGCCGCCATTTGTCTTGGCGCGGGATTCTGGGGTGTAGTTTTTGGGTTAGTGATCGGTCATATGGTCGATAATGCGCGCAGCAATAAGCACAACCGGGGTTTTTTCACCGACCAACAAACGCGGCAATGGCTGTTCTTTCGCACTACTTTTCAGGTGATGGGGCACCTGACCAAATCAAAAGGGCGTGTTACCGAAGTAGATATTCAGGTCGCCAGCTTGTTTATGGATCGTCTGCAACTGCATGGCGAAGCGCGCATTGCCGCGCAGCAGGCGTTTCGTGAAGGCAAACAGAGCCAGTTTCCTTTGCGGGAGACGCTGCAACAGTTGCGCAGCATCTGTTTTGGCCGTTTCGACCTGATCCGGATGTTTCTAGAAATTCAGTTTCAGGCCGCGTTTGCCGACGGTTCGCTGCACCCGAATGAGCGGCAGGTACTGTATGTCATCGCCGAAGAACTGGGCATTTCGCATGTACAGTTCGATCAGTGCCTCAGCATGATGGAGGGCGGACGCCGCTTTGGTGGCGGCCAGCGAGGCGGTTACCAGCAGGCACAGCGCGGGCCAACGATGGAAGATGCGTGTAAAGTGCTGGGCGTCAACAGCAGCGACTATAGCACCACCATCAAGCGTGCCTATCGCAAACTGATGAGTGAGCATCATCCAGACAAGTTGGTGGCGAAAGGCTTACCACCGCAAATGATGGAAATGGCTAAGCAAAAAGCGCAGGAGATCCAGGCGGCCTATGACCTGATCAAAAATGAGAGAGGTTTCAAGTAACCGTACAGGCTCTGCATACAGGGCCTACTGTCATTGAGATGAAAAGTCCGGTTCAGCGTGGAAATGCATTGGCGTATGAAACGCTGGATGGGTGAGGTGCAGCGTCTGCGCATGCAGTTGCAACCGCTGCGGCCAGCGGTTGGGGGTTGGCATAGAAACCGTTACCGAGGATCGGATACCCGAGTGCGAGCATATGCACCCGTAGCTGGTGAGATCGGCCAGTGATCGGCATCAGCTGCACCCGTGTGCAGCCATCCGCATTCCGCGACAGCACCCGATATTCCGTTTGCGCCACTCGGCCGGTATCAAAATATACCTTTTGCCGTGGTCGGTTCGGCCAGTCGCAAATCAGTGGTAGCGCCACCACCCCTTAATCTTGCACCAGATGGCCCCAAACGCGGGCGATATAGTATTTCTTTGGTTCGCGATCGCGGAATTTACGCTTAAACTCGCGCTCGGCGGCTTTGTTGAGCGCTACTACAATCACCCCTCTGGTAGCCATGTCCAACCGATGTACCACTTGGGCGGCTGGGAAGTCAGCCTGAATACGTGTCAGCAGGCTGTCTTTGTTTTCCGGCAGCCGACCAGGTACTGACAGCAGGCCGCTGGGTTTGTTGACCACCATGATGTGTTGATCCTGATACAGGATAAGCATCGGCTCCTGCGGGGGATAGTAGGGTTTTATCTCGGCTCCACTTGCAAAGGACTGGGCGTGATGGGATCTTTGCATCGCGCCAATTATTGGTGGGTGACCACCACTAAACGAATGGCGTCCAGCCGCCAACTGGCTTCATTGAGGTGGGCCAGCCCTTGGTGGCGGTTGCACGCCATCTCCTCGAGTTCGTCGTCGCGAATATTTGGGTTGACCGCCTTCAACGCTTCCAACCGTGCCAGCTCGCTACTCAGTTTGTCGTCCGCTTCCTGCTTCGCCTGTTCAATCAAGGTGCGCGCTTATTCTACTACTAGACCTTCCGCCTGCTGCAACATGGCGTGAATGTCCTGCTGCAGCGTATTGACCAACTTGCTGGCGGTATGACGATTGACTGCAATCAGTTGGCGGTTGAAACTGTCGAACTCGACTTGTGTCGCCAGATTGTTGCCTTTGCGATCTACCAGCATGCGAATCGGCGTCGGCGGCAGGAAGCGGGTCAACTGCAAGTGTTTCGGTGCCTGAGCCTCCACCACGTATACCAACTCTACCAACAGAGTGCCGACTGGCATGGCTGCAAATAGTATCGCCTCGATTAAACATCACGCGGGTGATCGGTGAATTGTTTCTGGCGTAGAGGCAGTTTTCACCGGTGGCGGGGAAAAACAGGGTGATCATACGCGTATCTAGTGCCACGATAGTTCCCAGTCCTAATTCGCTTTCCGTATCGCTGATCCAGCGTTGACCAAGTGTAAAAGGCATATATTATCGGCTCGATTCTTTATCAGTAAGTCTTGTCACTGCAGCGCAGCGACCTGTAATAAATCCAGTTTATTGTAGGTTGTGTCAGGTCATTGACCGGGGCGGTTTCACAGATCCCAAAGCCGGTAATCAAGGCTGAGGGGGCAAACCCGACAACGCGGAGCATGATTCAGAAATTGGAAAGGGCGCTATGGTAATGGAAGGCGGTGCGTTCGTCACCTGTAAACCATGATGATTTTTTATCACCCTTAGGTGAATCATTCTACTATCAAAACAACCCCATCTGCCCGGTGACCAGCGTAGTGAAATCATCGTGCAGAAAAGGCAGTATAGCGTCTGCCACCGGTTGCAGTTGGCTCTCCAGATAGTCGGGGTAATCGATAGCTGAATGCCGCGCTTCCAGTGGTTCCGGCCCGGCAACAGTCATCACATAATTGATCCAGCCGCCGTTCTTATACTGTAACAGCCGCCCATGCTGGCGGTTGTAGTCGTCGGCGATACTTGCGGCACGGGCGTGCGGCGGCACATTGCGCTGGTATTCGTCCAGCTTTCTACGCAGCCGCTTGCGGTAAATCAGCCGATCGTCGAATTCGCCGTTCAGCGTTTTGCTGACGTAGTCGCGCACATAATCCTGATAAGGCTGCCGTTTGAAGATGCACTGATAGAGCTGCTGCTGGAATTGCTGTGCCAGCGGTGTCCAGTCGGTGTGTACCGTTACCAATCCTTTATACACCACCTCCTCACTGCCATCGGCGCGGGTGACCAAACCAGCGTAGCGTTTTTTACTGCCCTGCTCGGCCCAGCGAATGGTCGGTAGCAGAAAGCGCAAGTAATGAGTTTCAAACTCCAGCTCCAGCGCATTCTCCAGCCCAAACTGCTGCTGAAAATGCTTTTGCCACCACTGATTAACCTGCTGCACCAGCGACTGGCCGATCTGCGCCACCTGCTTCTGATCGTACGGCTGTTTCAGCCAGACGAAGGTGGAGTCGTTGTCGCCATAGATCACCTGATAGCCCTCGGCTTCGATCAATGCTCGCGTCTGGCACATGATCTCATGGCTACGCAGGGTGATGGAAGAAGCCAGGCGCGGATCGAAAAAGCGGTAACCGCTCGATCCCGGCACACCGTATAGTGCATTCATGATTATCTTCAACGCTTGAGATAATGCCTTGTTGTGTTGGCGTTTAGCCGCCTCGCGCCCCTGCCAGATCTACTCGACGATCGCGGGCAGGCAGTGTTTGCTACGTGAGAAGCGCGCCTGGCGAAAACCGGGTACGGAATCGGCATTATCGGGATGGCGCATGCCTTCCACCAGCCCAACTCGATCGATCAAGAAAGTACGGATGATCGACGGGTACAGGCTTTTGTAATCAAGCACCAGCACCGAATCATACAGGCCGGGCTGCGGCTCCATCACGAACCCGCCGGGGCTGTGCTATTCTTGCTGTTCACCGAGATTGGGTGCTACAAAACCCAGCAGGTGCATGCGCGGCATATAAAAGTGGCTTAACGCTGCCAGCCCCGTAACGGTGGCATGTTCCAGCAGGAAGTTGAGCAGGTCGGTCTTGGCAAAAATACGTGTCACCAGTTCGCAGTCCTTCAGGTTGTAGCGAGCCAGCGCTGGTTTGTCCTCGGCAAAGCGCTGGTCGATCTCTGCTATGCGCTGATAGGGGTTATCAATCAATTTGCCTTCTCCCAGTAACATCTGCGAGACGTGTTCCAGGCTGAAAGAAGGGAAGTACCAGGTGGCGGACTTCAGCGCTTCGGTACCGTCGATAATCAGCTGCCCAGCGGCGGAGGCGAAAAAGTGATTCTGTTTGAAGCCGTGCTCGCGCCACTCCAGACTCCAGTAAGCTGCCATCGCGCCCCAGCCGTAAAGGGATCTGATATCGCTCGGCGTGTTTCTGTAGCACCCACAGATCGAACTGCACCAAATTCCAGCCGATGATCGCATCGGGATCATGCTGTTCCAACCACTGGTTTAACCGCTCCAGTATTTGTCGGCGGCTCACTCAATACTCCAGACAGAAATCCAGCGCAGCATCGCTGCCGTTAGCTGGCCCCAAGGGCGTTGTTGAATAAATCGGATTTGGAATAAAGAGTCCCCTGAATGGGCAGCTTTCAGGCAAGGCGTACACTTTCTGGCATACCGGCGAGCGTCATCTTGTTTAATGCACAGATCATGGCCAGCGCCTCTGCACCTTGCCCATCATAATCTCGCAGCGACAGGTGACCACCAAATAGCTGTTTTACTCTGTACCTCGCTGTTGCCGCTATCGAACATCGGTGGTAGCCTGTCATATTTTTCCACCGTGTGTTGTCTCCGGTAAGGCGCTGGTTCGCCACCGCTTGATTTTGCTCTGCATAGTCTGCCGACCAATAACGTGCTCTGCTGCTGGGCGGTATTAACGCCTTGAGCTTCTTGCCCCTTAACTCATCATCACATACTCGCGTATCCTAAGCCCGATCCGCCGAGGCGACTTTGATTTTACGGTACCTCTGGCGGATGAGACCTGGGAAGGCTTCCGTATCGGTGACATTGCTCAAAGAAAGGTCAGCACAGATGACCTCATGTGTTTCTGTATCTACGGCCAAATGCACTTTTCGCCAGATCCACTGTTTTTCCTGACCGTGTTTTTTTACCATCCACTCCCCTTCACCCAACACGTTGATCCCGGTAGAGTCGATAACGAGGTGTGCAATTTCACCCGGCGTTGGGGTTTTAAACGGGACATGGCCGGACTTCGCCCGCTTACTGATGCAGGTGTCGTCCGGGCAGTTCAACGGCACTTTGATCAGTGTGAAAATGGAGTCGACGAAGCCCTGTAGGGCGCAGTTGGTGATGTTGAACTTTTGCTTGGCCACGGAATGTCGCTATTTTGACAGAAGGAGAGTGATCTGATCCTCGTCCCGGCCAAATGTTCGATTTATTCAACAACGCCTGTTAACGATTGAAATTAATAAATTATTTAACTCGACGTTACATCCTGGCTCACTGCGGCGCTGGTTGCCGAGAGCCGGTATTGTGTGACGTAAAGCGGCTGCAACTGTGCACATCCGAGATCCTCATAAAGAGGAAAAACTGGCGGCTATCGATACCGCATTGAAGAATAATAGTCCCGAGCATCCCGTCTTTTACGAAGATGAGGTAGACATCGATATGAACCCTAAAATAGGTGCCTACTGGCAGAAAAAGGGTCAACAAAAACGCATCACGACACCGGGACAGAATGAAAAGCATTACCTCGCGGGTGCCCTTCATGCAGGAACCGGAAGAGTTGATTATGTCAGTGTGACCCATAAAAAATCGGGTTTATTTATTAGCCTGTTACGCAAGCTGAGAAGCACATACCGAAGTGCCAAAACCATTACGCTTATTGTCGATAATTACATCATTCACAAGAGTAAAGAAACGTTGAGCTGGTTGCGGCGCAACCCGAATGTTATTGTTATTTATCAGCCATTTTACTTTCCATGGGTAAATAGGATAGAGCTCCTGTGGTTGGCTTTACATGAGACAGTCACACGCAATCACCGTTGCCGGACGAGGTGGAAATTGCTAAAAAATATGGGTCATTTTATGAAAGCCGCCTCACCGTTCCCAGGCAATAAACCTGGCTTAATGAAAGTGGAGCGGTATTAGGCGCAGGTATTTAGGCTCAGCGCAGAATTCCATACATATGCTAGGATAGTCTCTGAGACCCTGGTTAACAGGATGATATAAAAAGAAGATTATGCAAAAAAATAATTCAAAATCAGGCGGTAAAAATAAAAGCACCCGTTTTGAAAGCTCCCTTAACAAGTTGAAAAACATCGTGACACGTCTGGAATCCGGTGAATTGCAGCTGGAATACGCGCTGAGTGAATTAAAACGCGGCGTACATCAGTTGGCGCGTCAGATCCAGCAAAAGCTACAACAGGCAGAACAACGTGTACAAATGCTACTTAACGACAGCGCCGAAGATGCACGGTTGGTACCTTTCAACCCGGATTCCGAGTAACCCCATGCCTGAGATCGGCAAATCCGCCACCTTTGCCGATCAGTTGCTAGCTTTCCGCCAGCGCGCTGATCGCACGCTGCTGGATTTCATCGCACCTTTGCCATTGAACGATGGCGATTTGGTGGCGTCAATGCGTCACGGCTCGCTGCTGGGTGGCAAACGCCTGCGTCCGTTCCTGGTTTACACCACCGGGCAAATGTTTGGCATTGCACAGAATAACCTGGATGCACCAGCCGCCGCAGTCGAGTGCATTCATGCCTATTCGCTGATCCATGACGATCTGCCGGCGATGGACAACGACGATCTACGCCGTGGTCAGCCGACCTGCCATATCAAATTTGGCGAAGCCAACGCCATTCTGGCTGGCGATGCACTGCAAAGTCTAGCCTTTTCTATTTTGGCCGACGCAGAGATGCCCGACGTAGCGTTGCGTGATCGGTTAGCAATGGTCTCTGAACTGGCGGCTGCCAGCGGCGTAGCTGGCATGTGCGGTGGCCAGTCGATGGATCTGGACGCCGAGGGCAAGCAAATCGACTTGGAGGCGCTGGAGCAGATCCACCTCCACAAAACCGGTGCCCTGATCCGTGCAGCAATTCGTCTTGGCGCTCTGGCTGCCGGTGGTTCCGGCCGAGTCGCCCTACCACTGCTTGACCGTTACGCCGCGGCCATCGGCCTGGCATTTCAAGTGCAAGACGATATTTTAGATGTTATCGGTGAAACCGAAAACATCGGCAAACGTCAAGGAGCGGATCAGCAACACCGCAAAAGTACCTATCCCGCCTTGCTGGGGCTTGACAACGCAAAGGCTAAGGCGTGGGGACTCTATCAGGAAGCATTAGCTGCATTAAATGCTTTAGCGGCGCTATCTTATGACACAGCGCAATTGCAAGCACTAGCTAGTTTTATTATTAAACGAAACAATTAACGTGTGACATTTATACCCAATAGATTTCAATCTGCGGCTAGGTGGTGACTGAGCGATAACCTAGTCACTGCGGTGAAAAATCTACCGCGAGCAGATTTGAGTACTGCTAGCAGCGCCCCCATAAGAGGCATGGCCCATAGAGGGGCCAGGTAATCGAAGGTGGCCAACGCTGCTGCAACTTGAAAGATTAAGGGTAAACTCCTCTGATATGAACATCGAATGAGTATTGATATAGCCAAATACCCAACCTTAGCGCTAGCGGAGGATCCCCATGAACTCCGTTTGCTGACCAAAGAGAGCTTGCCGAAGCTGTGTGATGAACTGCGGCAATACTTGCTAGACAGCGTCAGCCGCTCCAGCGGCCACTTCGCCTCCGGGCTGGGTACCGTCGAACTGACGGTGGCCTTACACTATGTCTACCATACGCCGTTCGATCGCCTAGTGTGGGATGTTGGCCACCAAGCCTACCCACATAAAATTTTAACCGGTCGCCGTGACCGCATCGCCACAATCCGTCAAAAAAACGGCCTACATCCCTTCCCTTGGCGTGCCGAAAGCGAATACGATGTGCTGTCAGTCGGCCATTCGTCAACCTCGATCAGCGCTAGCCTCGGCATGGCGGTAGCAGCGCAGCGTGAGGGGCTGGGCCGCCGCACCCTGTGCGTGATCGGCGATGGTGCTATTACCGCTGGCATGGCGTTTGAAGCGATGAACCACGCCGGAGACATCAACCCCGATATACTGGTGGTGTTAAACGATAACGAGATGTCGATCTCGGAGAATGTCGGGGCGCTGAATAACCATCTAGCGCAGTTGCTCTCCGGCAAGCTATACACCACGTTACGCGAGGGGGGTAAAAAAGTGCTGTCCGGCCTACCGCCAATCAAAGAACTGGTGAAACGCACCGAAGAACACATGAAAGGTATGGTAGTTCCCGGTACGTTGTTCGAAGAACTAGGCTTCAATTATATCGGCCCGGTTGATGGCCACGATGTCCATAACCTGGTCGCCACTTTGAAGAACATGCGTGACCTGAAAGGCCCGCAGCTACTGCACATCATGACGAAGAAAGGCCGGGGCTATGCACCGGCGGAAAAAGACCCGATCAGCTTCCACTCGGTGCCAAAGTTCGATCCAGCCAGTGGCAAATTGCCGACGATCGTCGGCAGCTTGCCGAGCTATTCAAAAATTTTTGGTGACTGGTTGTGTGAAACGGCCGCCAAAGATAGCGCGCTAATGGCCATTACGCCAGCGATGCGTGAGGGTTCCGGCATGGTGCAATTCTCACGTGACTACCCACAACAATATTTTGACGTAGCGATCGCCGAGCAGCACGCGGTAACCTTCGCAGCTGGGATGGCGATCGGCGGCTACAAGCCAGTAGTGGCGATCTACTCCACCTTCTTGCAACGCGCCTACGATCAACTGATCCACGATGTGGCGATCCAACAACTTCCGGTGATGTTCGCTATTGATCGCGGTGGTATTGTTGGCGCTGACGGCCAGACCCATCAGGGCGCTTTCGATTTGTCATTCCTGCGTTGTATCCCAACCATGGTAATCATGACGCCGAGCGATGAGAACGAGTGCCGCCAGATGTTATACACCGGCTATCACTACAACGATGGCCCAAGCGCAGTGCGCTACCCACGCGGCACCGGCACTGGCGCAACGCTGGAGCCACTCAACATGCTGCCGATCGGTAGAGGCAGAGTGCGCCGCGCCGGTAAGCACATCGCTATCCTTAATTTCGGTACCTTGCTACCGGAAGCCGCTCAGGCGGCGGAAGCGCTCGACGTTACGCTAGTGGACATGCGCTTTGTCAAACCGCTGGACGAACAGTTGGTGCTGGAAATGGCCGCCAGCCACGAGGTGCTGGTGACGCTGGAAGAAAACGCCATCATCGGCGGCGCTGGCAGCGGCGTCAATGAGTTACTGATGGCCCGCTGCCGCCCGGTTGCGGTGCTAAATATCGGCCTACCGGACAGCTTCGTGCCACAAGGTAGCCAGGAAGAAGTGCGCGCCGATCTAGCGTTGGATGCCGCTGGCATCCAACGCCAGATCGAAAGCTGGTTGGCACAATAACGCTATCTCGCCCCATTTGCTGGGGCATATTTGTTTTGGCTAAAATCTGCCTATGAAAACGTCATTTGGAATATTCCCCATGACGCCTAATGAAAACAGTTGGGAGACCCTTATCCACAACAAATCAACGTGATACAATGAGGTTCACATTGGCTGGTAGTGGCCTATCAGGTAAATAGTACCGGCTGACAATACCCCAGCAACGATGTCATCGATCATGATGCCCATTCCGCCCTGCACATTGCGATCAAACCAGCGGATCGGCCAGGGTTTCCCTATATCCAGAATGCGAAAAATTACCAAACCGGCAATCACCCACTGCCAATTATTAACTGGCAGCGCCATCAGCGTGATCCACATACCGACAAACTCATCCCAAACGATGCTGCCGTGATCGTGTACCCGCAAGTCTTTGGCAGTCTGATGGCAGAGATAAACACCAATGCAGATGCTGAACATCACCAATAGCAAATACAGTTGCCACGGTAGCTGGATCAGCAGTAGCCAGAACGGGATCGCTGCCAGCGACCCCATGGTACCCGGCATCACCGATGACAAACCGCTGCCAAAGCCGGTAGCCAGCAGGTGCCACGGATTGCTCATCCACAGGCGACGTTTGGCTTCATCCATAAACCCCACCCTGCCCAGGGATGAAATGATCATAACCTTTCCACGCCAGTTCCACCACCTGATCATGGCGATAAAATTTAATACCTTCCGACAGCGGGCAAATCTGACCAATGCAAGTGTAGTCCGCGCCGAGGTGGCTCAACGCCACTTCCAGCGCGCCACGGTTGATCTCCGGCACAGTGAAACACAGTTCGTAATCTTCGCCACCCGTCAGCCCCCAGTACAATGCCTGTTCGGCATCCGCTTGACGACTCAGCATCTGCGACAGCGGTAATTCATCCAAATCGATACGCGCACCACATTCGCTGGCCTTTAGCACATGCCTCAGATCAGCGATCAAACCATCGGAGATGTCGATTGCCGAACTGGCCAGATCGCGTAGCGCCTGGCCCTGTAATACCCGAGGCTGCGGCCACAGGTGACGGCCAATCAAGTAATCACGGGCTTGTGCATCCGCAACTTGTAGGCGCTCCTGAATAATCGCTAAACCTGCGGCGCTATCACCCAACGTGCCGGTAACGTAGATCCAGTCGCCAATACGCGCGCCGCTGCGGGTTAGCGTTCGCCCAGCCGGGATCAGCCCCTGGATAGTCAGCGTCATGCTCAGCGGGCCATGCGTAGTATCACCGCCAATCAACTGCATGCCGTAGTAATCAAGCTGTTCGAATAGGCTGTCGCTAAATGCTTTAAGCCACCCTTCATCGACTTTAGGTAGCGTGAGTGCCAGTGAAAGCCAGGCTGGATCTGCCCCCATCGCGGCCAGATCGCTTAGGTTAACTGCCAGCGCCTTGCGGCCGAGATCTGCCGGATCGATATCCGGTAGAAAGTGAATGCCAGCAACCATAGTGTCGGTACTGACAGCCAAAAGCTGTTTTTCTGCCACTGTAAGAAGTGCGCAGTCATCTCCAATGCCCAACTGTACGTCCCGGCGTAAGTGTTCAATCCGGTTAAAATAGCGAGCAATAAGGTCAAATTCGCTGCATGCCATGGTCGATATTCCAGTAACAGCAGTTAAGGCCGGGCATGCCCCCCCGCCTCTAACTTTTATTTTTTCTTACGAATAGTGGGTGCCGCTTGATCCAGCACGCCATTCACAAACTTGTGGCTATCCTCAGCGCCGAAGGTTTTCGCCAATTCGATCGCTTCATTGATGGCCACTTTGTAAGGAACGTCATCACGCATTTTTAGCTCAAATAGCGCAATGCGCAAAACTGCACGCTCCACCTGGCCCAGTTTGTCAAGCTGGCGCGACAAGTAGGGAACCATCAGCGTATCCAGCATACCTGCATTCACCGCTACGCCGGAAAACAACTCGCGAAAATAGGAGATGTCAACACCATTGACATCCTGCTCTGTCAGGAACTGGTGTAAAACATCGGCGATGTCATTTCTAGACAACTGCCAAGAGTAAAGCGCTTGAACAGCGCACTCACGAGCGCGACGACGAGCAGCAGGTTTCACGGAATTCCCCTTAACTAAATTCAGGCTTTAATAGCTTTAATAACATTAATCATTTCAAGTGCAGTCAGCGCAGCTTCAGCACCTTTGTTGCCCGCTTTAGTGCCGGCACGTTCGATAGCCTGTTCAATGCTTTCAGTAGTCAGCACGCCAAAGGCAACCGGGACTTCAGTGTTCAAAGCAACACTACCGATGCCGGAGCTAACTTCACCCGCTACATATTCGAAGTGAGCAGTCCCCCCACGGATAACGGTACCCAATGCGATAACTGCGTCATATTTGCCCGTGTTGGCCAGCACGCGCACAGCAAACGGCAACTCATAAGCGCCAGGAACCCAGACCACGGTGATGTTGTCGTCAGCAACCTGACCGATGCGCTTTAATGCGTCGCTGGCACCTTGCAGCAGGCTGCCGTTTATGAAATTGTTAAAACGTGCAATTGCGATCGCTACACGGGCATCTGGAGTCGCAATAACACCTTCGATAATTTTCATAGGCTTTCCTTAAAAAAGGGTTCAGTACCTCTCAAACGGGCGGATTCTATCATATCCTTTATACCTGTCATACTTGAAGCGGCTTTGTTGAATAAATCGGATTTGGAATAAGGAGTCCCGTGAATGGGCATCTTTCAGGCAAGGCGTACACTTTCTGGCATACCGGCGAGCGGCATCTTGTTTAATGCACAGATCATGGCCAGCGCCTCTGCAACTTGCCCATCATAATCTCGGAGCGACAGGTGACCACCAAATAGCTGTTTTACTCTGTACCTCGCTGTTGCCGCTATCGAACGTCGGTGGTAGCCTGTGATACTTTTCCACCGTGTGTTGTCTCTGGTAACGTGCTGGTTCGCCACCGCTTGATTTCGCTCTGCATAGTCTGCCAACCAATAACGGGCTCCGCTGCTGGGCGGTATTAACGCCTTGAGCTTCTTGCCCCTTAACTCATCATCACACACTCGCGTATCCTAAGCCCGATCCGCCGAGGTGACTTTGATGTTACGGTACCTCTGGCGGATAAGACCTGGGAAGGCTTCGGTATCGGTGACATTGCTCAAGGAAAGGTCAGCACAGATGACCTCATGTGTTTCTGTATCTACGGCCAAATGCAGTTTTCGCCAGATCCGCCGTTTTTCCTGACCGTGTTTTTTTACCATCCACTCCCCTTCACCCAAGACGTTGAGCCCGGTAGAGTCGATAACGAGGTGCGCAATTTCACCCGGCGTTGCGGTTTTAAACGGGACATGGCCGGACTTTGCCCGCTTACTGATGCAGGTGTCGTCCGGGCAGTTCAACGGCACTTTGATCAGTGTGACACTGGAGTCGATGAAGCCCTGGAGGGCGCGAAGTGTCAGGCCGAAAATCCGTTTCAGCATCAATACGCTGGTGATTGCCATATTGGAAGAATGTTGTTGATGTTGAACTTTTGCTGGGCCACGGAATGTCGCTATGTTGACAGAAGGAGAGTGATCTGATCCTCGTGCCGGCCAAATGTTCGATTTATTCAACAACGCCTGTGTCACGTGCCAACGCCGGTAATGTCAAGCTACGACTCGCTCCAGACGATCAACCCTGGGAGATGAGTTTTTCGGCCTCGCGCGACTGTACCCGCGCCACCACAGGATGCCTACGTTTCCTTGAATGACATAAAAAGCCGTCAACTGATAATAGGCAACGGCGCACCTGATCCTTCTCTGCGGCGCTGTACTGACAGCAAGATGCTAAATGGCAAATACACCACGGACAATTGGGCTTTTAACCTGATCATCAGTTGGCAACAACAGCATTATTCACGGACCTTCCCGACTGGAACATTACTGGTTAACCTACCTCAGCGCTGGAATCAGGATGTTCAAAAACTGCGCGCCGCCACCTATGGTGAAGCTCGCCCCGTTGATATGGTAGTGGGGCTTTATCGCCAGAATACGCGCGAGAAGGTTAATGCAACTTACGACATGCTATCAATCGTTATATGAGCAACAATGGCTACACTAGCGCTGAAACACTGGCAGCTTACAGTGACCTGACATAGCATTTAATCGATCGATTCAACATCGGGGACGGCGTCCGTTTTTCTCACGATAAGGCAAGCACCCAGTATCATGGCAATATGCTCAACACCCAGTTTGGCGATAGCGGAAAGAATCATGATCACCAGGTACTCAGCTAACTCTCCACGGGCTATATGCTGACCGATGATTGGCGGGTCTATACTCGTATTACACAAGGATATAAACCTTCTGGTTTCAATATCGTACCCTCGCCTGGACTTGATGCAAAACCCTTTATAGCGGAACAATCCATCAACTATGAGATCGGCACCGGTTACGCCTCCTCCAGCGTGCAATTACAAGCCGCAACCTTAAACGAGACATACAGCTCTATTCTGGCCCGGTCGGGATGTAAACATTAAGTAACGCTGGTACATCCGATGCCAGTGGAGTGGAGTTTGAGGAAAAATGGCTGTTCGCACCGGGTTGGTCATGGGATTTGAACGGCAATGTGGTACGTTCCAAGTTTACTAATAGCAGCGCACTGTATAGCGGAAACCGGGTACCCTTTGTACCACGTTACCGTGCTGGAAGCATGACACAAATTATGGTGCCCTGATGACGCGCCTGGCGGTAAATTTGGTGGGGCCGCACAATTTTGATGGCAATAATCAGTTGCAACAGAGAGCCTGTACAACATTGGATACCCAACTGGGCTGGCAGGCGACCGAATTTATGAATATTTCTGTCTATGTTGATAACCTGTTAGATCGCCGCTACAACACCTTCGGTTATGTTAGTGGCAATGGTGCCTTAGTACAGGCTAATATCGGGCGAACCACCGGCATTAGCACACGAATTGCTTTTTTCTGAGCCTCAGTTTTATAGCTAATGGCAGGCGCTGCCCGATAGAAGTCAACATCACGGCATAGGCTGCAAAAGCTGCACTTTAGGCTGTATCCCGCCATTGCACCTGACCGCCGCTGGTGGTCATTAGCAGGCCACACTTTAGTCGCCCATGCCCTTTCAGCGAGGAGGACACCCTTTTTACTGTCCGCGTTATCGCGGCGCTACAAAGCCAACTGCCTGATAGACCTTCGCCAAGGTTTCCTGCGCACGCACACGCGCCTTAACAGCACCGTCACACATCACCTGCTGCAAGTAGGTTTCGTCTTTGCGCAAGCTGTAGTAACGCTGTTGCAATTCGCTCAACGTGCCGGACACGGCTTCCGCCACCACGCCTTTTAGCTGGCCGTAAATCTGACCCGCAAACTCAGCTTCCAACTGAACGATGCTTTTGCCCGTCACACCGGAGAGGATATCCAGCAGGTTGGAGACGCCTGCTTTGTTGGCCACGTCATAACGGATGACCGGCGGCTCTTCAGAGTCGGTCATCGCACGTTTGATTTTTTTAGTCACCGCATGCGGATCTTCCAGCAGCCCAATGACGTTATTACGGTTGTCGTCCGACTTAGACATCTTCTTGTGCGGTTCCTGCAACGACATCACACGCGCGCCGAACTTAGGAATGAACGGCTCAGGTACCTTGAACACCTCGCCATACAGCGCATTAAAACGCTGGCTCACATCACGGCTCAACTCAAGATGCTGTTTTTGGTCTTCACCAACCGGCACCTGATGGGTCTGAT
Organism: Serratia symbiotica (Periphyllus acericola); assembly: GCF_964019515.1. Classification (NCBI taxonomy): domain Bacteria; kingdom Pseudomonadati; phylum Pseudomonadota; class Gammaproteobacteria; order Enterobacterales; family Yersiniaceae; genus Serratia; species Serratia symbiotica. The sequence continues at coordinate 20,719 of NZ_OZ026452.1, read as the reverse complement.
ACAGTAGGATGTCCGCCGCCATCAGCACCGGGTAGCTGAACAGACCAGCGTTGATGTTCTCTGCGTAGCGCGTGGATTTGTCCTTGTACTGAGTCATGCGGCTTAACTCACCGAAATAGGTGTAGCAGTTCAGCACCCAGCCCAGTTGAGTATGCTCCGGCACATGCGACTGCACGAAGATAGTACTCCTTTCCGGATCAATGCCACAGGCCAGGTAAAATGCCAGTGTATCCAGCGTAGCTTTACGCAGTTGCTCCGCATCTTGACGCACAGTGATGGCGTGTAGATCAACGATACAGTAGATACAGTCGTAGTCATCCTGCATCTGAACCCACTGACGCAGCGCCCCCATGTAGTTGCCAATGGTCAGTTCGCCGGACGGCTGTGCGCCACTAAATACGATGGGCTTACTCATGTTTAAATTTCCTGATCCTCTAAATATGACAGCCCAAAAACGGGCAACAAATCGGCGAAGCGTTCCAGCATACAGTCAGGGTGACTCAGGGCAATCGACTCACCGTAGTTATAACCATAGGACAGACCCACACATGGGCAATCTGCGCCCTGTGCCGCCTAGATATCATTTCGTGAATCGCCGACGAACAACAAATCGTTGGCACGCAGGCAGGGCTTGCCAGGCGCCAGATATAGCGGTGCCGGATACGGTTTCTTTTCCGTCACATCATCACCACAGATCACCAGAGAGAAATAGTCGCCAATAGCAAACGTAGCCAGTAAAGGGGCGATAAACAGCGTAGGTTTATTTGTCACCAGCGCCATCAGATAACCTTGTGCGGCCAAATAGGCCAGCGTCTCTTTTACTTCCGGGAACAGGCGGCTGCCGCTGTCGATAGTTTGTGCATAGAAATGATCGAATCGTTCACGCAGTTGGCTAGCCTGCTACGGTGAGGCTGTCGTTTCCGTCCAGCACAGCGCACGCAGCACCAGTATGTCGGCACCGTTACCGATCAAAGTACCAACACGCGCTTCCTCCGCTGGCGGCAACCCCATGTCCACCAAGGCCAGACGAGAGCAGCCGCCAGGCTTGGCACACTATCCACCAGCGTGCCATCCAGATCAAAAGCCAAAGCGCGGATGGCAGAAAAATCAGCAATGAACCACCTTCGCGAGTTCGCGGCGCATGTCGTCGATCACCTTGTGGTAATCCGGCTTGCCGAAAATCGCCGACCCAGCAACGAACATGTCGGCACCCGCAGCAGCGATCTCGGCGATATTATCGACTTTCACCCCGCCATCGACTTCCAGACGAATATCGCGGCCGCTTGCGTCGATCAGCTTGCGCACTTGGCGCAGCTTGCCCAACGTGCCTTGAATAAATGACTGACCACCGAACCCCGGATTCACCGACATTACTAGGATCACATCGATTTTATTTATCACGTAGTCGAGGTAGCTCAGCGGGGTAGCGGGGTTAAATACCAGGCCAGCCTTGCAGCCATGCTCTTTGATCAGTTGAAGAGTGCGAGCGATATGTTCGGAGGTTTCAGGGTGGAAAGTGATATAGGTCGCGCCAGCTTTGGCGAAGTCAGGCACAATGCGATCTACCGGTTTCACCATCAAGTGCACATCGATCGGCGCGGTAATGCCGTAATTGCGCAGCGCTTCACACACCATCGGGCCAATGGTCAAATTAGGAACATAGTGGTTATCCATGACATCGAAGTGCACCACATCGCTGCCCGCGGCCAGCATGTTAGCGGTATCTTCACCTAACCGGGCAAAATCTGCCGACAGAATGGACGGGGCAATCAAAAACTTTTTCATCTGCTTCTCCACACTCTTAGGGGTCGAATGTTTATACGCCGGTGTATTTCCCAGTTCCGCAATACAGCGCCAAAAGCTCGTTCACTTTACCACGCCCAAGAGCATTGCGGCTGATAGTACGGCGTGCCTTTACCACATCCAACGAAGCTTGCTGGTACCAGTCACGTGTCAACTCAGTATCATGATTGGAAATCAATACTGGCACCTGGCTCTGTATAGAAAGCTGGTGCGCCATCCGCGCTAGATCCTGCTGGTCGATAATGCTGAAGTTATTGGTGTGATAAGCAGTGAAATTCGCCGTCGCCGACAAGGGTGCATAAGGCGGATCGCAATACACCACCGTACCGCGTATCGCCTTTGCCATGGTAGTACGGTAATGCTCACAGATAAAAGTGGCATTGCGGGATTTTTCAGAAAACCAGTACAGCTCTTCCTCAGGGAAGTAGGGTTTCTTATAACGACCAAAAGGCACGTTGAACTCGCCGCGTAGATTATAGCGACACAAGCCGTTATAGCAGTAGCGGTTCAGATATAGAAATAGCAGTGCCCGACGATAGGCATTGATGCTAGCATTGAACTCTTTGCGTAGCAGGTAAAATTGATCTGAGTTATTAAATTCATTGGTGAAAAGAATACGGGCATCGCTCACAAAATCTTCTGTGCACAGCTTAACGATGTTATACAGGTTGATAAGATCGCTGTTGATGTCGGCGAGAATATAGGCATCGTACTCTGTATTCAGAAAAACTGAACCTGCCCCCACAAATGGCTCGATTAAGCAGTCTCCCGCTGGCAAATGACGACGAATCTCGTCCACCAACGGGTACTTTCCACCAGCCCATTTTAAAAAAGCGCGGTTTTTCTTCATGCCGTCAATTAGCTACTTATATAATGCAGAGCGGCGGATTGTACTCTGTTTTAGACGGCACGTCAGTCCTCATGTCTAAATGATTTATTTTTTAAGCTCTTGCTGGACTTGACGTGCAGGCCGAACCCAAGGTTTTTTCGCCTGCACATCCGCAGACAACGTTACTATGGCACGCTTTGCTTCCTCAGAAGACGCATAGTTACCACTCACCAACACATACCAGGGTTTGCCGTTACGTTGGGTGGGGTATACCAGGCAGTTTTGCAGCTTCTGCTGCTTAGCGTAGGCATGCAACGTATCGGGGCGCGAGGCACTGCTCAGTTGCAGGGTATAGTGGTTCCCTGCTGCGGACTGCAAGGCAATGCCGCTTACCGTTCCCGCCTTGGTAGAAGAGGTTAAGGTTGGTGCTGACACCGTGGTTGGCACTTTATGGTGCGTAGTGGCAGATTTGCTGGCGGTTTTTGCCTGCGGCGCACTCCTTTGAGGCGGATGCATGGCTTCTCTCGCCGCTGCGCCGTTCATTACTGTCGCCGACGCCATCGGTAATGTTGATTGCACCCCGGTTTTGCATTGAGTCACTATGTCAACCTGCCCTTGCTGCGAAGAGAGCGCATCCACCATATTGCCTGGCAGCTCGATACGCTGCTGCGCCCCACCTTGCGGGGGCAACGACTGGGCTTGCGTCGGCGTGCTGGCGATCCGCGGAACGCTGACATTCTGCGGCTGAGACATTGTGCTCACGCCAACATTACCATGGGCATCGGTGGTACCACCTAATACGCCGTTGTTGCTGGTGGCGAGTGCCGAAGAACCGGACAGGTTGATATCTTTGGCCACGCCGTTTTGCGTGCCTTCCTGCGCTGTTTCATGTTTAGTCGGTGCCTTCAACGTCGAACCCATGCCGATAACCAGCAATAGCAACACCAAAACGCCAGTACCTATCATCAAATAATGACGCGATACGGCAAAACGAGATACCACAGCCGGTTTGTGCGAGTGCATAGGACGACGATCACAGCTATCAGGTCTGAGATCGTCTTCTAGTTTAAACTCATCCATCTGAAACCCTCTAACTAGAAGCAAGAGCCCGCCATTGTGGCACGGGCAAATTAACCCGATGATAGAAAAGCGACACATATCATACTTTATTAATTAGTAATATACCCGCCCTACTTCAAGTTGACTCTGCATTAGCTTTCCTCGTTCACCCCAGTCACTGACGGGTATAAGCGAGTGGGGGATTAATGAATCTCATTCCTGAGGTTCAGCCTGTGGCCCAGCGCAAGCGTTGTTCAAATCGGTTCCCAACCAATTTGTTGCTGCGATGCCGCCTTCCTGTAACTCGAATTATTTAGGGTATATAGATATTAACGGCGGCTAAGCAACGGTGACTTTGCCTGATTTAGCTAAACATGCCCTATGGGAAGGCAGGCGGCGATCGATGTCAGCACCCGCTCATGCCCAATGCCACTGCGGACTTGCGCCTGGCCGATGGCCGTCGGCAGTACCAAACGCAACTCGCCAGCCAGCACTTTTTTATCACGCATTATATGCGGCAGATAACTTCCTGGCGTCATTTCCTGCGGCCCACAAACCGGCAGGCCAGCGCGCAGCAGCAACGCTTTAATGCGCTCGATATCATCAACGGAGATCTGGCCGAGGCGATGCGCGGTTTCCGCCGCCATCACTATGCCGACCGCGACGGCTTCTCCGTGCAACCACACACCATATCCCATTTCAGCTTCGATCGCATGGCCGTAAGTATGGCCTAAATTCAGCAGGGCACGCGAACCGCTTTCGCGTTCATCAGCAGCTACTACCTCAGCTTTCAGCTCGCAGCAGCGGCGGATACAGTAGGCCAGAGCATGCATATCTAGCGCCACCAACGCATCTATATTGTTTTCAAGCCAGACGAAAAAGTCACGGTCAAGAATAATCCCATACTTGATCACTTCAGCCATGCCAGAGGAAAGTTCACGCGCTGGCAAAGTTTGCAAGCAGTCCAAATCAACCACTACCGAAGCAGGTTGATAGAACGCGCCGATCATGTTTTTACCGAGCGGATGATTGACAGCGGTTTTACCGCCAACGGAAGAGTCTACCTGCGACAACAGCGTGGTAGGAACTTGAATAAAACGCACGCCACGCTGATAACAGGCGGCAGCAACGCCCGTAAGGTCACCGATAACGCCACCGCCAAGCGCGATCAACGTTGTATCACGGCCATGAGGCTTTTGCAGCAGTGCTGAGAACACCTGTTCGAGTACCGCCAGGGATTTGTATTGTTCGCCATCAGGCAGAATCACCTGATCGACCCTCACGCAACCTTGCTCCAACACCTTGCGAACCCGCTCCAAATAGAGCGGTGCCAACGTCTGGTTGGTGACCAGCATCACCTGTTCACCGGCTTTCAACGGCATAAAAGAGGCCGGATCGTTAAACAATCCGGCGGCTATGGTAATCGGGTAGCTGCGCTCCCCAAGAGTTACGGTAATTCTCTCCATATCGCGCCTAGTTCCCAGTGTGGTTTATCCCCGCTGCTGCGGAAACACAAATCAGTCTTTGCGCATTCGCCTGCAGCGAACAAAGAGACCGCAATCAATTGTTCTCCAGCATGTTGATGATCTGATTGGCCACCACTTTGGCGCTTTGATCATCGGTGCGGATAGTCACATCGGCAATTTCTTCGTACAACGGATTGCGTTCTTTCGCCAGCGCCTCCAGCACTTCACGCGGAGGAAAATCGACCTGCAACAGCGGGCGTTTTTTGTCGCGCTGGGTACGAGCCAACTGCTTCTCGATAGTGGTTTCCAGATAGACTACAACGCCACGCGCCGACAAACGGTTGCGTGTTTCACGCGACTTCACCGAGCCGCCACCGGTAGCCAGTACAATCCCTTTATTCTCCGTCAGTTCATTAATGACTTTTTCTTCACGATCGCGGAAACCTGCTTCGCCTTCCACATCGAATACCCAGCCAACATCAGCTCCGGCACGTTGCTCAATTTCTTGATCAGAGTCGAAGAATTCCATATTAAGTTGCTGAGCTAACTGACGGCCAATAGTGCTTTTTCCAGCACCCATAGGCCCAACCAGAAAGATATTGCGTTTCTCTGCCATGTTTTTCGGTATTAATAAGACAATGCGTTAATGTTAACCCGCCCCGCCAATCAAATGAGCGGCGGGACCTAAACTGAAACCTCATAAACGATAGTGCAGGATCAGACGAAAAATTATCTCAACACTCTTGGTTGTTTGGCAACCGAATAAATAACCATCCGCGCCGCAGGAGGGAAAACTACGTTTTTGACGGCATCTTGGCACTAAAAAACCTTGGTGCTCAATTCGGTAACACTTGTAAGCTAAATCGGTCGCAGCGTCAAACCTAGATGCCCACAAGGTGATAAAAAATGTTTCTGCGATCAACTTTAGGTGATTTATGGCAAAGGCGACACGCTTCAATCTTTAATCAACGTCTTCGTAATGAAGATCATCAGTTCGCGCCTTTTATGCTGCTTGCTGCTCTGTTTAAATAGCGATCCCAGTAGCGGAATATCGCCTATCCCAGGCACTTTATCCTCTGCCTGCCCGTTAAGCCGTTGAAAAATCCCCCCAACACAATGTTTTCGCCGTCTTTTACCGTGATCTGCATCTTTATCTCCTGCTTATCGATGGTGAGTGCTTCTCCCTCCCCCCTGCTGACTGAGCGTACAGGCATGTTTTTACTGATGTGCAGCGTCAGCGTGATGCGTCCGTCAGGCAATACTTTAGGCGTAACCTCGATGCCCAATATCGCTTCTTTGAACTCCACCGAGGTTGCGCCGCTTGCACCACTCGAGACTTCGTAAGGAATTTCCGTTCCCTGCTTGATGCTGGCGGTTTGCATATGTGCCGTCAGCAGGCGTGGGTTGGCGATAATCTCCACCTGGTTTTCTTGCTCCAGCGCGGTCAGTTCCAAGTTCAGCAGATGCCCACTAAGGCGCGCTAGATGAAAACCTGCGCTCAGCGTGCTTTTTTTCTGCGGCAAGCCAACGTTGAAATTATCCAACCGCAACGGCTGCGCTGGCCGTTCATCCACTGCCAACCCCCAGCGCACGCCTAGTTCATGCAGGTTTTCACTGTTGATGGTCACGATATATGACGCTAGTTGTACCTGCGCCAAGGAGATATCCATTTCCGCCACCCGCTTTTTCAGCAGAGCCAGCACCGGGACAGTATCGCGGATCAGTAACGCGTTGGTGCGCTTGTCAGCTACCTCACTGCCCCTTTCGACCAGCAAGCACCGCGCTGTGCATTCAGGCTTTCGGCGATCTCTGCAGCATCAGCGTTTTTCAATGCCAGCGTCACACTGTGCAGCGCCAATGTCTGCTGATGCTGCTGTTTTTCCTGCGTATCCAACTCTGCGGAAACCATCATTACAGAACCCTCCCTCGTCATCGACAGTTTGCCCATACGCAATACCAATGCCAGCGCCTGCGGCCAAGGGACATTATCCAACCGCAGCGTCAAAACGGCACTTCACGCCTGGTACTGCGAGGCAAAACCTTCTCTGCGTGGTCGACCACAACATTATTGGTGGTCACCTGTCGCTGCGAGATTATGATGCGCAAGTTGCAGAGGCGATGGCCATGATCTGTGCATTAAACAAGATGACGCTCGCCGGTATGCCAGAAAGTGTACGCGTTGCCTGAAAGATGCCCATTCAGGGGACTCTTTTATTCCAAATCTGATTTATTCAACAAAGCCACAAATAAACCCAAATCCCTTGGCGTTGTTAAACCATTTAACGGTACCCATCTCCATACTTTTACATCCCTTGAACGCCATTATAAGTAAGATGAATAACTGAATCCGCCTTCGCAGAGACAGGTTGTATGTGGTTAAAAGATCACCAGATAACACTCTAGAGTAAATGATCATTACGTCAAGGAGGCGATGTTGGCCGGTGGTGAGAAGTTCACCAAAGTTTGAAGCAGATAACGTTATTAACATGTTTGGTAACAAATTTGTCAGCGATTTTTGTGAGGGATACAGTGCGGAGAAATAATAAAAAAGATGATAAGTTACTTTGTACGCTGGAAAAAGCCTAATTAAGGCGATTTATTGGGGATGTGCTTATGCTCAATCAAGAACTAGAACTTAGTCTCAACATTGCTTTCGCCAGGGCGCGTGAGCACAGACACGAGTTTATGACTGTGGAGCACCTGTTATTGGCACTACTTAGCAACCCTGCCGCGCGGGAATCGCTTGAGGCATGTACGGTGGATTTGGCCGCGTTGAGACAGGAACTGGGAGCCTTTATCGAACAAACTACGCCGAAGCTGCCCGCTAGCGAAGAAGAGCGCGACACTCAGCCAACGCTCAGCTTCCAGCGCGTGTTGCAGCGTGCGGTTTTCCATGTGCAATCTTCCGGTCGCAGCGAAGTTTCCGGTGCCAACGGTGCTGATGGCGATTTTCAGCGAGCAGGAGTCGCAGGCGGCTTATCTGTTACGCAAACATGATGTAAGCCGTCTTTATATCGTGAATTTCATTTCACATGGCATGCACAAAGACGAGCCAGGACAAGCACCCCATGCGGAAAACCCGGTGAATGAAGAGCAGCCTGGAGGGTAAGACCGTATGGAAAACTTCACCACCAACCTCAACTAGCTGGCTCGCGTGGGCGGTTATTGATCCGCTGATTAGTCGTGACCCTGAACTGGAACGCACGATCCAGGTGTTATGCCGCCGCCGTAAAAAAATCCACTGTTGGTGGATGAATCCGGCGTAGGCAAAATCGCTATCGCCGAAGGGCTTGCTTTGGGTATCGCGCAGGGCGAGGTGCCGGAAGTGATGGAGGACTGCATACTGCACTCGCTGGACATAGGTTCGCTGCTGGCTGGGACTAAATACCGTGGTGACTTCGAGAAACGCTTCAAGTCACTGCTGAAACAACTGGAACAGGATCAGAACAGTATCCTGTTTATCGACGAAATTCATACCATTATCGGTGCTGGTGCAGCTTCCGGTGGTCATGTGGATGCTGCAACCTGATTAAGCCGCTGCTGTCCAGCGGACAGATCTGGGTATTAGGTTCGACTACCTATCAGGAGTTCAGCAATATTTTCAAAAAGGACCGTGCGCTGGCACACCGCTTCCAGAAAATTGATATTACTGAGCCAACGCCAGAAGAGACTATTCAGGTCATCAACGGGCTGAAAACGAAATATGAGGCGCACCACGATGTGCGTTACACTGCCAAGGCGATCCCGCGCTGCGGTGGAATTGTCGGTGAAATACATCAATGATCGGTATTTGCCAGATAAGGCGATCGATGTGATCGACGAAGCGGGCGCTCGCAGCCGGTTGATGCCGGTCAGTAAACGCAAGAAAACCATTAACGTGGCGGACATCGAATCTGTGGTGGCGCGCATTGCACGTATCCCAGAAAAAACTGTGTCTGCCAGCGATCGCGATGTGCTGAGCAGCCTGAGTGACCGTCTGAAAATGTTGGTGTTCGGCCAAGATCAGGCGATAGAAGCCTTGACTGAAGCGATTAAAATGAGCCGCGCTTGGCCTAGGCCACGATCGCCAGCCAGTGGGGTCGTTCCTATTCGCTAGGCCGACTGGGGTCGGGAAAACTGAGGTCACGATCCAACTGGCCAAAGCGATGGACATCCAGCTACTGCGTTTTGATATGTCCGAATATATGGAGCGTCATACCGTCAGCCGCCTGATCGGCACGCCTCCGGGCTATGTCGGTTATGATCAAGGTGGCTTGCTAACTGATGCGGTACTTAAGCATCCGCACACGGTAGTCCTGCTAGATGAAATCGAGAAGGCGTACCCAGACGTGTCCAACTTGCTGCTGCAAGTGATGGGTAATGGCACGCTGACCGACAAAAACGGCCGCAAGGCAGACTTCCGCAATGTAATCTTGGTGATGACGACTAACGCCGGGGTAGGCGAAACAGAACGCAAATCGATTGGTCTGGTGCAGCAGGATAATAGCACAGATGCGATGGAAGAGATCAAGAAAGTGTTTACACTGGAATTCCGCAATCGTCTGGACAACATCATCTGGTTTAACCATTTGTCTAACGAGGTGATCCAACAGGTGGTTGACAAGTTCATCGTTGAACTGCAGGCACAGTTAGATGCGAAGGGCGTCTCGCTAGAAGTCAGCGGTGAAGCGCGCGATTGGCTGTCTGTGAAAGGCTATGACCGTGCGATGGGCGCTCGCACGATGGCACGTGTGATGCAAGAAAACCTGAAGAAACCGCTAGCCAACGAACTGCTGTTTGGTTCACTGGTCAACGGGGATTCAGTGAAAGTCAAGCTGGATAAAGACAAGAAAACTGACCTATCAACTCAGCGCGTCGATGCGCAAAGCGGATGAGGGGCGATGCACTAGGAACCTAATGGGATAGGTTCTTAGGCTATGGGTCCGGTAAGGAGGAGGCGATGCTGCGGCAGCGCTTTTTTATGGGTGAAAATTCGCAAATAAAATGAGATAGCCCTCTCTATTTACCTGCGCCCCTAAAACGCGATGTTCAACATTGCTATGGGGTAGGGGTGGCATCCTCAATGTTGCCAGTGCCTGGCGACCGATGCGCCGATCAGCGGCTTCGGAAGACAATGCGCCCTTTGCTCAGGTCGTACGGGGTGAGCTCTACAGTAACTTTGTCGCCTGTCAGGATGCGGATATAGTTTTTACGCATTTTACCGGAGATATGTGCGGTTACTGCGTGCCCGTTTTCCAATTCAACACGGAACATAGTGTTTGGCAATGTATCAAGTACGGTGCCTTGCATTTCAATATTGTCTTCTTTGGCCATCTAATCCTCTAGGTCTAACAACCTTAATTTTTAATCGGCAAGATAATGCCGAAAAACCTACATTATGTAAAGGAGTGTTGGTGGACATTGCACCGTTTCCACAAATTAGCTTGTTGGAGAGGGAGACGCAGCCTACTGTGGGGGGATACGACTTGCGGTAGCCAGCATGCCTGCTCTAACGGCTTGCGCTGAAGGTCGCTGAGCTTCTGTAAAAATTGGTATTGAGTATCGAGGGATTTCTCTTGCTCCAAGCTGAGCAGTGTGAGCGTTAAGCACCTGACAGTCAATTAATTCTCCGCCATAAGCAGCAAAATGTCGACAAAAAGCCATCAGGGCACACTTGGAGGCATTGCTAATATGGCTGAACATCGACTCGCCGTAGAACAGTGCGCCCTGTGCCAAGCCGTACATACCGCCGACCAGTTGGCCTTGCTGCCAGACTTCCACCGAATGGGCGTAACCGAAAAGATGCAATTGCAGATAGGCGTGCAGCATCTCAGGCACCAATCCAGGTGCCTTCATGTGGCCGATGGGCGCAGGCAGCGATCACTGTGGCAAAGTCATGAGAGATATTTGCGGCAAATAACAGTAATAATAATCCTGCATGTCTTCAATCTGCCTGCGAGACAATGATACTGGCCCAACTGCCTGCTGGCTTATTCTGGATCCAGGCTGGGCCAAGCTGTTGCAACTTGTCCAGCACATACTGGCGTATGCGTTGGCGGATCACTTGGCCGCAGATGAAACCAACGCGCTCCCGCAGCCAGCTTAGCAGCGCGCGCAGTGCTAAGGTGGTGGTTAGCCAGACAAAGGACGGGAGCAATTGTTCACGTGGGGTATGCGCGATGATCAGGTCATGCAGAAAGGCAGCCAACAGCCAGGTTTGACTGCTGGCACCTGTTTGGTACAAACAAGGTTGTATGCTGTTAAAAAAGTGGTTGCCTCAACTTGAAGCGAACCAACAAAAGCTAATATTACCCCGTCATCCGGCAGACCGAAAATAATAAAGTGATCAAAATTCGCTGGATAAATTGCCTCGGCCACGGCTGAGACGGCTTTTAGGCAAGAAATCCTGTTATCCAACGTCTGGTGCGGCAAAATCCCGCTGCCGCTTTTCGCTTTTTCCGGCTTGGTGCCGTTAAACAGCGGGTTGGCAGCTGCGTGGATCTCATTGGAGGTAAATTCCCCCTTTATCCTGCAAGCGTAGCCGTTGAGATAAAGCCCGGGTTAGCGGACAACTGCGTCAGCTAAGCCATCCAAATAACGCTCTGCGTCCAAAGCCGCCATACAGCCAGTACCAGCTGAGGTGATCGCCTGGCGATAGATATGATCCATCACATCGCCTGCAGCAAACACGCCGGGAATGGAGGTTTGGGTCGCGTTGCCGTGGATGCCGGATTGCACCTTGATATAGCCGTTTTCCAGCGCCAACTGGCCACCAAAGATGCCAGTGTTTGGGCGGTGGCCGATTGCGATAAACACGCCAGCCAAGGCCAGCTCACGGGTTTCGTTTTCTATTTTGGTGCTGCGGATGCGTACACCGGTCGCGCCCATCTCATTGCCCAATACTTCATCCAACTTATGGTAAGTGTGCAGCACAATGTTGCCGCTGTTCACTTTCTCCATTAGGCGGTTGATTAGGATCTTCTCAGAGTGGAAGCTGTCTCGGCGGTGGATCAGGTGCACTTCAGAAGCGATATTGGACAGGTACAGCGCTTCCTCAACTGCGGTGTTGCCGCCACCGACTACGGCAACTTTCTGGTTACGGTAGAAGAAACCATCGCAAGTGGCACAGGCGGAAACGCCCTTGCCCTTGAAGGCTTCTTCAGAAGGCAGGCCGAGGTAGCGGGCAGAGGCACCGGTAGCGATGATCAATGCATCGCAGGTGTATTCACCGCTGTCGCCAAACAGGCGGAACGGACGCTGCTGTAGATCGACGCGGGTGATGTGATCGAACAGGATCTCGGTGTGGAATTTTTCTGCGTGCTGACGCATACGCTCCATCAGGTCAGGGCCGGTAAGATCTGCAGCATCACCCGGCCAGTTTTCTACTTCGCTAGTCGTCGTCAACTGACCACCTTGTTCCATACCAGTAATTAGTACCGGGTTTAGGCTGGCACGCGCTGCATAAACGGCGGCGGTGTAGCCAGCTGGGCCGGAACCCAGGATCATTAATTTACTATGTTTAGCCGTACCCATGAATGAACTCTTTTCCCACAATGGTGGTAATGGTGGTATAGATGGCACTGATTGTAGGGAAAATGGTGCAGTAAAAAAAGCGTCAGTTGAGGTTGCAGACGCCAAGTATGGATGGTTATTGCCTATGAATTCATTTTTGTTCAGATAATGATAAGCATCGAATACAGAAATTTAATTTATTGCAAGGTTTTTGCAAGCCAGCGATTCATCACTAAAAATTGGGGGCTGATTTTTCGTGACGGTACGTTCTTCTGAATTTGCTTCTTTTGCTGGCTTTGTTGAATAAATCGGATTTGGAATAAAGAGTCCCGTGAATGGGCAGCTTTCAGGCAAGGCGTACACTTTCTGGCATACCGGCGAGCGGCATCTTGTTTAATGCACAGATCATGGCCAGCGCCTCTGCAACTTGCCCATCATAATATCGCAGCGACAGGTGACCACCAAATAGCTGTTTTACTCTATACCTCGCTGTTGCCGCTACCGAACGTCTGTGGTAGCCTGTGATACTTTTCCACCGTGTGTTGTCTCCGGTAAGGCGCTGGTTCACCACCGCTTGATTTCGCTCTGCATAGTCTGCCGACCAATAACGGGCTCCGCTGCTGGGCGGTATTAACGCCCTGAGCCTCTTGCGCCTTAACTCATCATCACACACTCGCGTATCCTAAGCCCGATCCGCCGAGGCGACTTTGATTTTACGGTGCCTCTGACGGATGAGACCTGGGAAGGCTTCCATATCGGTGACATTGCTCAAGGAAAGGTCAGCACAGATGACCTCATGTGTTTCTGTATCTACGGCCAAATGCAGTTTTCGCCAGATCCGCCGTTTTTCCTGACCGTGTTTTTTTACCATCCACTCCCCTTCACCCAACATGTTGAGCCCGCTAGAGTCGATAACGAGGTGCGCAATTTCACCCGGCGTTGGGGTTTTAAACGGGACATGGCCGGACTTCGCCCGCTTACTGATACAGGTGTCGTCCGGGCAGTTCAACGGCACTTTAATCAGTGTGACAATGGAGTCGACGAAGCCCTGGAGGGCGCGAAGTGTCAGGCCGAAAATCCGTTTCAGCATCAATACGCTGGTGATTGCCATATCGGAATAATGCGGTGTGCGACCACGCAGAGAAGGTTTTGCCTCGCAGTACCAGGCGTGAAGTGCCGTTTCATCCCCCCAGCAAGTGAGTGAACCCCGAGTGATAAGGGCGTTGTTGTAAGCCTTCCAGTTGGTGATGTTGAACTTTTGCTGGGCCACGGAATGTCGCTATTTTGAAAGAAGGAGAGTGATCTGATCCTCGTGCCGGCCAAATGTTCGATTTATTCAACAACGCCCCTCACACAAACAATGGTGGCGTACCACCTTGCGTGTATGAAGAACGGTGGAAACAAGCTATCCCGGTGTCCTGATTTTGTGATCGACTACACTCTTAGGATAACGCAGCATGCGAAGGGTTCTCCGGTAGACTGAAAACTGAAATGTAGTGGGGTCGAGAGTGGGCAGGTGTGGCGCTGGACAACTTTATGCAGCATGTGGATACTGCCATCCGGTGGTATAATGAGCACCGTATTAAACTGTCACTGGGTGCAGTCAGTCCGAAAATGTACCGGCGACAACTCGGGATCACACTATAAAATAGTCCAGGAAAACATCCCGACCTCCAAACTGCCAAAGGCCTTGGCGTTGACATTGTCTCACAAGAAGGTGATGGAACCCCGGGTAATGAGGACGTTACTGTAGGTGCTCCAGTGGGTAATTCTGAACGTCTGCTTTGTCACGGGACTTCCTGTATTGTAAGGGGGATGCGTGATCTGATCCTGGGGAGGGCAAAAGTTCGATTTATTCAACAAAGCCGCTTACCATCCCAAAATCCGCGCCAGGTCGACCGGCGCAGATTTTGATGGCGATAACCTATTAGATATCAATGTTTGCCGCTTTCAGGGCGTTTTCTTCGATAAAGACTCGGCGCGGTTCAACCGCATCCCCCATCAGGGTGGTGAACAACTGGTCGGCGGCGATAGCGTCCTTGATGGTCACGCGCAGCATGCGGCGGCTTTCTGGATCCATGGTAGTTTCCCATAGCTGATCTGGGTTCATCTCGCCCAGACCTTTATAACGTTGTACGGACAAACCACGGCGTGATTCTTTTACCAGCCATTCCAGCGCCTGTTCAAAGCTGTCTACCGGCTGGCGGCGTTCGCTGTGTTCGATAAAGGCACCTTTTTCGATTAGGCCGCGTAGTTTTTCACCCAGTTGGCAGATTTTGCGATATTCGCCACCATGGATAAAATCGAAGTCCAGTTGATAATCGGTGTCGACGCCGTGGGTACGAATGCGAAGCGCTGGCTCATACATCTGGCGTTCGCGGTTCTCAAAGGTCACGAAGTCATAGTGGCTGCCATGCTGTTCTTTGTCGTTCAGCAACTGCGCCAGTGAACCAATCCATTTCTTCACTTTGGTCTGATTGCTCAGATCACCTTCACCCAGGGTTGGCTGGTAGATCAGTCGGTTAAGCAGTGCGAGCGGGTAGCGGCGCTCCATGCGGTCGATCAGCTTTTGCACGCTGTAGTACTCGGCAACCAGTTTTTCCAACTGCTCACCAGCCAAGGGCGGAGCGCTGGCGTTGATGTGCAGGGATGCGCCGTCCATTGCGATGGATATCAGGTACTGATCCATTGCCTCATCGTCTTTAATGTACTGCTCCTGCTTGCCTTTTTTTACCTTGTACAGCGGCGGTTGAGCAATGAACACGTAGCCGCGTTCGATGATCTCCGGCATCTGGCGGTAGAAGAAGGTCAGCAGCAAAGTACGGATGTGCGAACCATCGACATCAGCATCAGTCATGATGATGATACTATGATAACGCAGCTTGTCCGGGTTATATTCGTCACGGCCAATGCCACAACCCAGCGCGGTAATCAGTGTTGCCACTTCCTGCGAAGACAGCATTTTGTCGAAACGCGCTTTCTCAACGTTAAGGATTTTACCCTTGAGCGGCAGGATCGCTTGGTTCTTGCGGTTGCGCCCTTGCTTGGCTGAGCCGCCCGCAGAGTCCCCTTCCACCAAGTACAGTTCGGACAACGCTGGGTCGCGTTCCTGGCAGTCAGCCAGCTTGCCCGGCAACCCTGCTAGATCCAGCGCACCTTTACGGCGGGTCATTTCACGCGCTTTACGCGCCGCTTCACGGGCGCGCGCCGCATCAATAATTTTGCCGACCACAATTTTAGCATCAGCGGGATTTTCCATCAGGTAATCCACCAGTTTCTCGTTCATTAGCGTTTCAACCGCAGTTTTCACCTCGGAAGAAACCAGCTTGTCCTTAGTCTGGGAAGAGAATTTGGGGTCTCGCACTTTAACTGACACTACCGCGATCAGCCCCTCACGCGCATCGTCACCGGTGGCACTGATCTTGGCCTTCTTACTGTAGCCTTCCTTTTCCATGTAGCTGTTCAGCGTGCGGGTCATCGCGGTGCGGAAGCCGACCAAGTGGGTACCGCCATCACGTTGTGGAATGTTGTTCGTGAAACAATAAATATTTTCTTGGAAGCCATCGTTCCACTGCAACGCTACTTCCACGCCGATGTCATCTTTCACGGTGGAAAAATAGAACACGTTTGGATGGATAGGGGTCTTGTTCTTGTTCAGGTACTCGACAAACGCCTTGATGCCGCCCTCGTAATGAAAGTGATCTTCGCGGTCGGTGCGCTTGTCCTTCAAACGGATAGATACGCCGGAGTTAAGGAAAGACAGCTCGCGCAGGCGCTTGGCCAGAATGTCATATTCAAATTCGGTGACGTTAGTGAAGGTCTGATAGCTAGGCCAGAAACGCACCATGGTGCCCGTCTGGTCGGTTTCACCCACCACCTTCAGCGGTGCCTGCGGCTCGCCATGGCCGTAAGTCTGCTCATGCACCTTGCCTTCGCGCCGGATCACCAGCTCCAGCTTCTCTGAAAGGGCGTTAACCACTGAGACGCCCACGCCGTGCAGACCACCGGACACTTTGTAGGAGTTATCATCAAATTTCCCCCCGGCATGCAGCACGGTCATAATGACCTCAGCGGCGGAAACCCCTTCCTCTGGATGCAGGCCAGTCGGGATACCACGGCCATCATCTTGCACCGAAACAGAGTTATCAGTATGTATAGCTACCTGAATGTCACTACAGTAGCCCGCGAGTGCTTCGTCGATAGCGTTGTCTACAACCTCGAATACCATGTGGTGTAGACCAGTACCATCATCGGTGTCGCCGATATACATGCCTGGGCGCTTACGCACCGCATCCAGCCCTTTTAATACCTTGATACTTGAGGAGTCATAAGAATTCGACATCAACGTTTCTCGCTCATTTTAGTCTTGTGGTTGAACCGCTATTTTACCTTGTTCCACACGGAACATCTTGCCCTTTTCACCGGCCATGTCTGTCACTTGTTCAGCGCTGACTGCGCTGCCAAAGACTTGTGCATGAGTGGCTTTAAGGCGATCGGCCAGCAACCGGCGACGGCCAATATCCAGCTCGGAGGAAAAATTATCAATCAGGTAAAGGCAACGCCGCCCGTTCTGCAGGGTGAGTTTCTCACACTGCGCTAAGCACAATGCGCACATCAGCAATTTCAGTTGACCGCTCTATAATAAATCCTCTACCGGCGTGCCAGCGGCACGGATGCGGAAGTCGGCCTTATGCGGCCCTGCTGCGGTATAGGTCAACGCTCTGTCGCGTTCAAACAAGCGCTCCAGAAGTTCTCCGTAGTCGCTCTCTTTTTCCCAGCCGCGCTGGAAAGAGAAACTCAGGGCAAATTCGGGCAGAAACTGCGCGCAGGTCGCGGTGATATCTGCGGCGATCGCCTCGGTATTTTACCCGCCACTCACTTATGCGCTCGGCCAATGGGATAAGTTACTAATCCCAGTCGCGGATCTGTGCATAACGACTGACCAGGCGCAGTGCCGCATTGCGCTGCTTCAGTAACCGTTTAAGGTGAATCCAGGCGGTGAAAAAACCGGGATCGTTATGAAAACATCCCCAGTCCAAAAAGGCCCGCCGTTTAGCAGGGTAAAACCTTCAGGAGTGATTAGCTGCATCGGTAATAGTTGCGCTAGCTCAGCCACTTTGTGACTATAACTGCCATCGATGCGTACTTTGCTCTCACTCTGCCGATTCTTGCTTAATCCTACGGATATCTCACATTCTGCGCCATCAATACGGCCGTGCAATACGAATTATAGCTGCTCATGGCGGATCACCCGCCCGGCATGTAAACTGCGCAAAGCGCGCTCATGGCCGAGGGTATACACCGCCTCCAGCACACTGATTTTCCCACTGCCGTTGGCACCAACAAGAAAGTTGAATCCCGGCACCAGCGCCAAATCCGCTGCTTCGATATTGCGAAAGTCTTTAATCAGTAAATGCGTCAAAGCCATGCTGCAGTTATCTTAATCATCGAACAACCCAGAGCGTAATCGTCGCTGACCATTTGCATGCGGCCAGCGCGCAGCAACCGAAACGTACATAGAGTACGTGAGGATTGCGGGCACTGCCTAAATCGCAAAGGGGCAAGTAAAAATGCCCACCATCGTTCAGAGACGCATTGGCATGACGACGTAAGCCGCCGCCTGGCTGACGCTATCTTCAATCTGCACGCTGGAGACCGAATCGGTGAGCAGCAGGCGCACATTTTCACTCTTGAGGGCGTTCAAAACGTCCAGTACATAGCTGACATTGAAGCCAATTTCTATCTCTGTGCCGTCATAGCTGACATCCAGGATCTCTTCCGCTTCTTCCTGTTCAGGATTGTTGGCGGTGATATTCAACTGGTTATGGCTGGCGTACAACCGCACACCACGAAATTTCTCGTTCGACAGGATGGCCGCGCGGGCAAACGCCTGCTTAAGCAGATCACAGCCCGCTTCCAGTATTTTATCTGGGTTCTTCGGCAACACGCGGCTATAATCCGGGAAACGGCCATCAACCAGCTTAGAGGTAAAGATATAATCCCCTACATGGGCGCGAATGTTGTTGCTGCCAATCTGCAAGTGCAATGGAGTATCACCGCTATCTAGAAGACGCACCAGTTCCATCACCCCTTTACGCGGCACGATCACCGAATGTGACGGTAGCTGTTGACCTATTGGCATTGAGCATACCGCCAGACGGTGACCATCAGTGGCGATAGTACGCAGCTCTTCGCCTTCGGTTTCAAACAGCATGCCGTTCAGGTAATAACGCACGTCTTGATGGGCCATCGAAAATTGGGTGGCTTCGATCAGGCGCTTTAGCGTTGCCTGTGGCAGGGTGAATTCCACTTCACTCTGCCAGTCGTCCAAGTTTGGAAAATCCGCTGCTGGCAGTGTGGACAGCGAGAAACGGCTGCGGCCAGAACGCACCAATATGCGTTCGTTCTCCAGCGTTACGGCGATCTCTGCCCCTTCCGGCAAGCCACGGCATATATCAAAGAATTTACGCGCGGGCACGGTTGTCGCACCAGCTTCATGAGGCTGGGACAAGGCGACGCGAGCCACCATCTCCATCTCCAGATCGGTGCCAGTTAGCAACAGAGAACCTTCTATCACCTGCAACAGCAGGTTACCCAGAATCGGCAGCGTTGGGCGGCTACCCAATGGGCTACTCACCTGTTGCAGCGGTTTTAGCAGATGCTCACGTTCAACGATAAATTTCATAGCGCTAGGAAGATAATATTCTGATTAAATTGGAGAAATCTTCTTTGATGTCGTAACTTTCCTCACGTAACTGCTCGATCTTCCGGCAGGCGTGCAACACCGTGGTATGATCGCGGCCACCAAATGCATCGCCGATTTCTGGCAGGCTGTGGTTGGTGAGTTCTTTTGCCAATGCCATCGCCATTTGGCGTGGGCGGGCAACTGAACGCGAACGCCGCTTAGACAGCAAATCCGCGACTTTGATTTTATAGTACTCTGCCACCGTCTTCTGAATATTGTCGATAGTGACCAGCTTTTCTTGCAACGCCAACAAGTCTCGCAACGCTTCACGCACGAAGTCGATGGTGATGGCACGGCCAGTGAAGTTTGCGTTGGCGATCACGCGGTTCAACGCGCCTTCTAGCTCACGTACGTTGGAACGTAGACGCTTGGCGATAAAGAACGCCACTTCGCCCGGCAGACGAATATCGTTCTCGTCGGCCTTTTTCATCAAGATCGCTACGCGGGTTTCCAGCTCCGGCGGTTCGATAGCCACCGTTAGCCCCCAGCCAAAGCGAGATTTAAGACGATCCTCTACCCCGTTAATCTCTTTTGGATAGCGATCCGAGGTCAGTATGATCTGCTGATTGCCTTCCAACAAAGCGTTAAAGGTATGGAAGAACTCTTCCTGCGAACGCTCCTTGTTGGCAAAGAACTGAATGTCATCGATCAGCAACGCATCGACCGAGCGATAATAACGCTTAAATTCTTCAATAGCGTTGTTCTGTAAAGCTTTAACCATGTCTTGCACAAAGCGCTCAGAGTGCATGTAAACTACTTTGGCATTGGCTTTGCGCGCCATGATACCGTTGCCGACAGCATGTAGCAGGTGAGTTTTACCCAAGCCAGTCCCGCCATACAGAAACAACGGATTATAGGCACCGCCAGGGTTGTCCGCCACCTGACGTGCCGCCGCGCGCGCCAACTGGTTGGATTTACCCTCAACAAAGTTATCAAAGGTGTGCTTTGGGTTAACGTTAGAGCGGTAAGAGAGTTCAGGCTGCGGCGCTGCATTGTCCCAGCTTGGGCGCGAAGGCGCAGTGCGTGTCACCGGTGCAGCCGGAGCGTTGACGGCTAGGGTCTGGCTGATAATTTGGCTGATAGGTTTACTGCCCACTTCAAAACGCAGCAAAGGCGCATCTGTACCACAGAAATCATTTAGCAGACCATTGATATTGTTTAAGTACTTATCGCGAACCCAATCCAGCACAAAACGATTAGGTGCATACAGCGCTAGGGTATTGTCACTCAGTTGCGCCTGTAATGGGCGTATCCACATACTAAATTCTGTGTCAGGTAACTCATCCTGCAATCGGGCAAGACATTGCTGCCAAAGCGAAAGTGACA